>NZ_JBSFBQ010000035.1:0-84075 GCF_053593015.1 Streptomyces sp. NPDC002403
CCGAACGAGACCCACACCGTGAGCCTGGAGTGGCCCGCGGGCGCGGGAGACATCAAGGGCGCCTACACCGACGTCCAGGTCTACCCCACACACACCACCGACTAGTAGCGCTTCGTCAGGTTCTGGGTCCGGGTCCGTTGCGGGGCAGGGTCGGTCGCAGATGGTGCAGGTGCCGGTCCAACTCCTCAACAGGTCCTTGAGGAGGTCGGGAACCTGGTGCAGGGTCAGGCCGGCGTGTGGACTTTCGGGTCGAGCCGCCTGAGGGTGAGGAATGCCCGGGCGGCGGTGACGAGGGTGACGTGACGGTGCCGGCCGCGCCAGGTGCGGCCTTCGAAGTGGTCCAGGCCGAGGCCGTGTTCGGGCTCGCGGTAGTCGTGTTCGATGCGCCGGCGCTTCTTCGCCCACCGCACCGGCTCGGCGGTCGGAGCCCCGGGCGGCAGGTTCGACATCCAGCAGCCCGTCGGGGTGTCCCGGCCGGCCGAGCGCTCGACCGGCTCCGTCGAAGCGGGCGGGACGTCGTTCCACCGGTTGCGTCCGCCGCGTGCCGCTTCAAGCGGGTCACCGGCCACGAACCCCTCGCTCCCGCCCTCGATGACGTCGTCCTGGTGACGCCCAAACGGTGTCACCGGCCGCGCCCACGCGGAACACTGCGCCGGAACATGCCATCCGTAGGACAAGGGAAGCATGAGGGCAACGGCGCGTGGCCTCACGGGAGCCACTACTGAGGGGAAGGGCCGCGACATGCAGGGATGGCCGATCTACCTGGCTCTGCTTCTAGTCATCTCCCTGTGGGCAGGCCGCCAGTGGTCGGAGCGGCGACAGGTGCGTCAGCTCACGGGAGAAGTGACCGCCGAGCCGCCCGTTCCCACACCTGACCGGCCTGAGCCGGTGCTGCGCGCAGCGGCGGCACGGGGGGAGGCACGGGCCATGCTCGAACTCGGCGACCTGGGCCTGCTCGCGCGAGACGCGCCCCAGGCGCTGTCATGGTGGACGAAGGCATTGGAGGCGGGCGACGATCTGGCGGCCTACCGCCTTGCCGATCTCCACCAGGCACTCGGTGACACAGAGAAGGCCTCGCTCCACTTCCGGCGCGCCGTCGAGGCCGGAGTGCCCGGAGCCGCGAACGACTACGCCATGTTCCTGATCGGTCAAGGCGACGACGCCGGCCATGGACAACTGCTGCGCGCCGCCGAGGAAGGCGACGCGTCGGCCATGTACAACCTCGCCTACCTGGCGGCTGAACGCGGCGACCAGACCGAGAACGAGCGATGGAGTCGAGCCTGTGCCGAGGCCGGACACCCCGGCGGAGCATTCTCCCTGGGCCTCCTCGCCTACGAGCGCGGTGACCTGGAGGCGGCGGAGACCTGGTACCGCAAAGCAGCCGGGGCACAGCACTCGGATGCCATGTTCAACCTCGGAAACCTTCTGCGCGAGCGGGGAGACCTCGTCGGCGCGGAACACTGGTACGTTCGCGCCGCTGCGGCAGGCATTGCGGAAGCCGCCGAAAACCTCGTCCTCCTGCGCCGCACCAGCGGCTGACCGCACAGTGCCACCGGGGTCCGCACATGGCCGAGAGCGGCGCGGGCCCCGTCGTCGTCTCGCCGAACGGCGCCTCTTGGGGTGCTGCTCGTAGACATTGAGGCCGACCTGGTCATCCGGGGCGGTCACCACGTGGTGATGGCGGAGAAATTGTTCCCCGTGGCTGAACTAGCGCGTGCCCTGGCGGGCTGGCTGGACGGCGACCGCGATGACTTCGAGTTCGACTCGATGTCCTGCGCGGAATCGGGCGAGGTGCGGGATCGCGGGACCTGCCGAGGGATGGCGAGTCGGCTCCGTCTCCGCGCCAGGCGTGTGGACCTCGCCGGTTGGCTGGGATGTGCTCGTGGCGGAGATCGCACAATTCGTGAAGGCCGTCCGCAAGGACATGATCGAGCCGTCAGTGCAACGGTGTTCGCACCCCTCAGGTGATCACCTCAGTCGGCGGTGCTGAGTTCCCAGAACCGGAAGACGGTCGAGGTGTCCAGACAGTTCTGCAGGCCCCGGACGTTGTCCTTGGCGACCGCGTACTGCTTGCCCTGCCAGAGCGGCAGGAGCGGCAGCTGACGCGCCACGATGTCCTGGAGCTTGATGAACGGCGTCCGGGTGTTCGACCGGTCGGTCATGGACGAGGTCTGCGGGATGATCTGCTTGGTGATGTCGTTGTTCTCGTAATTGTTCGACAGGACATTTCCGTCGCCGAAGAACGGCTGGGTGAAGTTGTCGGGGTCGGGATAGTCCGGCACCCATCCCTTCACGTAGACGCCGTACTTGCCCTCGGCGATTCCCTTCTCGTACTCGTTGAAGGGGACGGACCTCATGCTGGCGTCGAAGAGCCCGCTCTCGTTCAGCTGGTCGGCGATGGTCTGGAGTTCGTCGTCGGTGGCGGGACCGTATCGGCTCGGCGTGGACCAGAGGGTGATGCGCACCTTGTCGGTGATTCCGGAGTCCCTCAGGACTTCCTTCGCCTTCTGCGGCTGCGGGCTGTCCCCGTACGTATTGAAGAAGGAGTTGCCGTGCCCGGTGATACCGACCGGGACGATCGAGTAGAGCGGGGTCGCCGTGGACTGGTAGACCTTGCTGACCAGGGCGTACCGGTCGACGAGATAGGCCATCGCCTTGCGCACGGCGAGCTTGCCGACCACCGGGTCGGAAACGTTGAAGACCATGTGCTGGACTTCCGCGCTGCTGCCCTGGACGACGTCGAGGCCGTCCTTCTCGGCGGTGGGCGAGGTGTCCAGGGCGGCTATCGTCTTGGCGGTGAGACCGCGGTACGCGATATCGACGTCGCCCTTCTCCAGGGCTGACTTGAGCGCCTGCTGATCACCCTGGAAAAGCTTCATCGTCACGCCGGAGTTCTTCACCTCGGCGGTGCCGTGATAGCCGGAGTAGACCGAGAACTCGGCCTCCGACTTGTCTATGGAGTCCAGCTTGTAAGGACCGGAGCCAACCGTTTTGCCGCCCTTGAGCAGACTGTCCTTGGGATACACCCGGCGGTCCACGATGGAGCCGGCACCCGATGCGATCTTGCTGGGAAAAGTCGCGTCGGGCACCTTGAGCCGGAACACGACGGTCTTGTCGTCCGGGGTGCTGATCGACGAGATGGTGGAGAGCAGCGGCGCGGGGCCCGCCGGGTCGTTGATCTTGATCGCCCGGTCGAAGGAGTACTTGACGTCCGCCGAGGTGAGGCTGTGGCCGTTGCTGAACTTCAGCCCGTCGCGCAGGGTGCAGGTGTAGGTCTTGCTGCCGTCCGAGAATCCGCACTCGTCGGCGGCCTCCGGCACCGGTATGGAACCCCCGGGCGGGAAGCTCAGCAGCGACTGGAAGACGTTGTTGAACAGCAGCCAGGAGCCAGGGTCGTACCCCGCGGCCGGATCCGTCGCCAGGATGCCGTCGGACATGCCGACGACCATCGTGTCCTTGCTCTCGAACGGCCAGATCTGGTCTTCGGAGCCGCAACCCGCCAACAGCACCGCCGCCAGTCCCCCGGAGATCAAGGTGGCCGACCGCCTCGTACGAACCTTCACAGAACGTGCCTCATACTCTCGGCCGGGAACGTGGGGGTCCCCGGACAACCGGATCAGGTCAGGAACAACTGCGAACGTCGCGGCCGTCCAGCACTGTCAGCCCGGCCGTGCGCGGTGGTGCGGTCCGACAGCCTGCCTGGACATGGTGTTCACCAGGGTTCTTCGTAGTGACTGACTACCAAATGGCAGTTGATGAACGATGGAGCGCAAATCATGATCGGTCTCGTGGTGCTTTGACAATCTAGTAGGACGGGCGCCACGTGGTGCCACATCCCGCGACAAAAATCGTCACCCACAGCCCGTGCCACCGGCGTGAATGGCTGGTATCGATCCGTGCCGATCGACCGGCCGCACCGGCCGTCACCGCTGCACCCCTGGTCAGCGAACGGCCCTCGGATAAACGGGACTTGGGTCACACCTCCACGGGGCCCCCGATCTCCTCCAGTCCGTCCGGAACCTTGCGTACCGCAGCGGCGCCCGTACACAGGAAACGCACAGCGGAACGTCCCCGGCCGGCCTTCCGGTCGGGGACGTCCATCTGCGGTGCGTGGCGGAACGGCTCGGCCCGCGGTTCGGACGGGTCGGCCCTCGGCCACGGCCGCGCAGCACCCCCAGGAGCACTCCCGGCACGAACGACCGGACCAGAGCGCCGATGGGGATCCCGCCGACCAGGTACCGGACGGGTGCCTCCACACCCCCGCCCCGGCCCGGAACGCGAGAGCCTCCGACCGATGCTGCTGGTCGGAGGCTCTCAACCACTGCGGTGGGTGTGGGATTTGAACCCACGGTGACATCGCTGCCACGACGGTTTTCAAGACCGTTCCCTTAGGCCGCTCGGGCAACCCACCCCTGCTCCGTCCACCTGTGACGGAGCGCCTACAGCGTACCGGTAGTCGGCCGTCGTCCGGATGCGTGGGAGGGCCCAGGGGTGCGGGGCCCTCCCGGTACCGGGTGCGGTGGCCGATCGGGGCCGGTCAGTTGTCGCCGCTGCGCTCCCCGAGGGTGACCTCGGCCGTCGCCGTCCGGCCGTCGCGCTGGTAGGTCAGCGTCACGCGGTCGCCGGGCTTGTGGGTCCAGATCTCGCCGATCAGGGTCGGGCCGCTGTCGATCACGGTGTCGTTGAACTTCGTGATGACATCGCCCGCCCTGAGGCCGGCCCGGTCCGCGGGGCCGTCCTTCGACACCGCCTCCGTACCGCCCGCGCCCCGGTCGGAGATGACCGCGCCGCCGGTCTTCTCGTCCATGGTGACCGTGGCGCCGATCACCGGGTAGACCGGCTTGCCGGTCTTGATCAGCTGCTGGGCGACGTTGGTCGCCTGGTTGATCGGGATCGCGAAGCCCAGGCCGATGGAGCCCGCCTGGGTCTGGCCGACGCTGCTGCCGGTCGACTGGATGGCGGAGTTGATGCCGATGACCGCGCCGCGCGCATCGAGCAGCGGACCGCCGGAGTTGCCCGGGTTGATCGAGGCGTCGGTCTGCAGGGCGCTCATGTACGAGTTGCTGCCGCCGGAACCGTCGCCGGAGGCGACCGGGCGGTTCTTCGCGCTGATGATGCCCGTGGTGACCGTGTTGGACAGGCCGAACGGGGCGCCGATCGCGATCGTGGAATCTCCGACCGCGACCTGGTCCGAATTGCCGAGGGACAGCGGGGTGAGCCCCGACGGCGGGTTCTTCAGCTTCAGCACGGCGACGTCGTAGCCCTGCGCCCGGCCGACGACCTCGGCACCGTACTTCTTGCCGTTGGAGAACGTCGCCGTGAGCTGGCCGCTGTCCGCCGCGGAGGCCACCACGTGGTTGTTGGTGAGGATGTGGCCCTCCTTGTCGTACACGAAGCCGGTGCCCGTACCGCCCTCGCCGTCGCCGCCCTGCGCGTCGATGGTGACCACGCTGGGCAGCGCCCTGGCCGCCACGCCGGCGACCGTGCCGGGATCGCGCTTGAGGTCCTGCGGGTTGCCGGAGGCCGAGACCGTGGTCGAGCCGGAGGTGTTGCGGTCGGCCGCCCAGTAGCCGAGGGCGCCGCCGATGCCGCCGGCGACCAGCGCCGCGGCGGCCACCGCCGCCACCAGGCCGCCCATGCCCCGCTTGCGTCGCGGGGCCTCGGGACCGTACGGCTGGGGCGGGGGCGGGGCGCCCCAGACCGGACCGCCACCGCCGCCGCTCGCACCGTGGGAGGCGTACGCGGGCACTGCGGGAGGCGGCGGCCAGTTGGCCTCGGCGGCCGACTGCGGTCCGTGGGGTGCCTGGGGTGCGTGCGGAGTGTGGGGAGGCGTCGCCGGGACGGAGGCCATGGGCGTGGTGGCCTGGGCCGTCGGTTCCTCGGCCGGGGCGGGGGCCGGCGCGGGCGTGCTCCCGGGGGACCCCTGAGGAGCGTCGGCCGGCACGGGAGGTACGGACGGAACGGACGGAGCGGCCTCGGCCGCAGTGCCCTCGTTGCCCTCGTTCTCTGTGCTCACAGCTCTTTACTCCTCGGTTCCACATCAATATTCGGCAAGAGATCCGCTGTGTACGTGTCCGGTGACAGCTTTTCCCAAGGCACGTCAGGCCACTGTAAGCAGGACCTGTGCATCTGCACACCAATCTTTACATCGGGCAAAACGATCCCCCGGTGCAAGACGCACCGCAGCACGCGGCGCAGTCCCGGCCCGGACGCGGCACACGCACGGCGCAGGGGTACGCGGATCCGTCCCGCGACGTGTGCACAGTGGCCGCCCGGCGGTGACACGATGAATCGGTGACCCACGCACGACAGCAATCCACGCACCGTCCGGCCCAGGTCGTCGCACACCGGGGCGCGTCCGACGACGCCCCCGAGCACACCCTGGCCGCGTACCGGAAGGCGATCGAGGACGGCGCCGACGCCCTGGAGTGCGACGTACGGCTCACCGCCGACGGCCACCTCGTATGCGTACACGACCGCCGGGTGAACCGCACCTCCAACGGCCGCGGCGCCGTCTCCGCCCTGGAGCTCTCCGCGCTCGCCGCCCTCGACTTCGGCTCCTGGAAGGACCGCGAGGAGTCGGAGTCCCCGGACTGGGATCCGGTGCCGGGCGAGCTCACCTCCGTACTCACCCTGGAACGGCTGCTCGAACTCGTCGTCGAGACCCGGGCCGCCGGGCGCCCGCTCCAGCTGGCCATCGAGACCAAGCACCCCACCCGCTGGGCGGGCCAGGTGGAGGAGCGGCTGCTGCATCTGCTCAAACAGTTCGAGCTCGACGCCCCGCCCGTCGGCGGCCCGTCACCGGTACGCATCATGAGCTTCTCGGCGCGCTCCCTGCACCGCGTCCAGGCAGCGGCCCCCACCCTGCCCACCGTGTATCTGATGCAGTTCGTCTCGCCACGGCTGCGCGACGGGCGGCTGCCGGCCGGGTCGCGGATCGCGGGGCCGGGGATGCGGATCGTACGCAACCACCCCGGATACATCGAACGGCTGCACCGCGCGGGGCACCGTGTCCATGTCTGGACGGTGAACGAACCGGAGGACGTCCAGCTCTGCGTCGACCTGGGGGTCGAAGCAATCATCACGAACCGCCCGAAACAGGTTCTGTCACAACTGGGACGCTCTTAACATCAGTTACACGGAGTACACCGGCGCATTCGAACCGTATTCGATCGTTACGAGTGCGTCACCGGCAGTCCATTGGCCGGTTTCCGGTCCAGTCCAGGAGGGCATCCACTCCGTGGCGTGGGGCAAAGGAGGTCTCGGGGGTGGCGTTGGTGGTGGCACAGGAAGTGCCCACGTCGTCGAGCATGGCCGTTCCCCATGGCCCTGCGGGCGTGGGCCAGGCGCGGCACCGGATGCGCGAGCAGTTGCGCAGCCACGGGGTGTCGGATTCGGTCGTCGACGATGCAGTACTGATTCTTTCCGAACTGCTCAGCAACGCCTGCCGGCACGGCAGGCCGCTGGGCCGGCACACCGATGTGGGTGACGGCGATGTCCGCGCCGCATGGCGGGTCGACAGGAAGGGCGGGCTGACGGTCGAAGTGACGGACGGCGGCGGTCCGACCCGTCCGGTTCCGGCCACACCGTCGGTGACG
Source organism: Streptomyces sp. NPDC002403 (assembly GCF_053593015.1). Lineage (NCBI taxonomy): Bacteria > Bacillati > Actinomycetota > Actinomycetes > Kitasatosporales > Streptomycetaceae > Streptomyces > Streptomyces sp. NPDC002403. The sequence goes on from NZ_JBSFBQ010000035.1 coordinate 7,599, forward strand.
GCGCGCGGCGGTCGCGGGCTCAACATCATCAACGCGCTCGCCGACGAGTGGGGCGTGCGCGACAGCTCGTCAGGTGAAGTGACCGTCTGGGTCCTCGTCAACGAGGGGCACGGGCAGGTGTCCGGGGTGCCGGGCAGACCGGCCGCGCCGGCCGTTTCGAGATCGGCCGTTTCGAGACCGGCCGTGTCCGGGGCGGGCGTGTCCGGGGCGGGCGTGTCGCTCGACGGGCTCGGCTTCGCGGACGCCTTCGACGACGTGAGCTGACCTTCCGGCACGGACACCGGCAGCGGTGGCGGCGGGGCAACGGTCACGGTCACCGTCACGGCATCGTCGGGGCATCGGTCATCGGCCACCGGTCAGCGCCGGGACATCGGGGCGTGTGCGCACGGAGCGGTGCGTTCCGCACTCCGTACCGCCGGACGTGCGGGCGCGTGTGTCCCACACGCGACAGGGGCGGCTAGGCTCGCGGCCCAGACCGCACTGTCGCAAACGGGAGAAAGCCCACCATGGCCAAGAAGCGCCCTCAGACCAAGGCCGGGAAGCAGCAACTCAAGGATGGCGAGATCCCGGTGGTCGGGGCTCGCGAGCCCTGCCCGTGCGGTTCGGGCCGCCGCTACAAGGCATGCCACGGCCGCGCCGCCGCCCACGCCGTGACCGAGCTCGTCCACCGCCCCTTCGAGGGTCTGGCCGGCGAGTGCGACTGGGTCGCGCTGCGCGAACTGGTGCCCGCCGCCACGGTCGAGCTGACACTGAAGGGCGGGCTGCCCGAGGGCGTGCCCTCGGTGACGCTCGCGACCGTCCTGCCGATGGCCTGGCCGGCGCTGCGCCGCGACGACGGTTCGGTGCTGCTCGCCCTGCAGAACGACACCCCCTCCGGTGACCTCAGCCGGGACCTCGCGGACATCCTGCGGCGGGCGCTGGAGGCCGAGCCCGGTTCGCCGGTGGCGGCGCAGCGCGTGCCGGCCGACGCTCCGCGGCTGCAGGATGTGCTCGACCCCGACGCGGCGTTCGAGCCCGTCGTCCACTCCGGCTTCGAGTTCTGGGTCCCGGACGCGGAGAACGCCACGCCCGAGGTGTCCGCCTCCCTGGAGCGCGCGAACGAGGCGGCGATCCCGACGACGCGGCTCGCCGGTGTGGACGCCGCCTACTGGTGCGAGACGCCGGAGAAGAACCACCTCCGCTGGGTCATGCCGCACGCCGAGGAGCAGCTCCTCGACGCGCTCGCCCGGCTGCACGCCGCCGGCACCTCCTCGCTGGGCGAAGGGACCAGGCTGGTCGGCTCCTTCCGGGCGCACGGGCTGATGGTCCCGGTCTGGGACCTGCCGAGCGGAATGGGTGCCGAGGAGTGCGAAAAGCCCGCGGCCGAATTCGCGGAGCGGCTGGCCGAGGCACTCGCCTCGGACGCACCGCTCACCGCGGAGGAACGGCGGGCCCGCGGCGGTCTCACCAACCGCCAGGTGACACTCAGCTGACCGTGACAACCCCCGGGTCCATCGGACCCATCGGGTGACTCGCGTCACAACTCGCGGTACTCGCAGGTAAATCCCTGTCCGAATACGCGAGATCGAATTTGCGAACGGCAGATCTCTTGTTACCGTTCTAGAAGCCCGGTCGCTGGTGCATCCCCCGTCGCCAGCGATCGGGCATCCTCATTTCCGGATACGGCGCACAGCGCGCAACGCGGCGCACGCGCCCGCGCACGAGCCCCTCGCCGGTACGCCCCCGCCTCATCGAGCACTGCGGGCCGGTGACCGCCCCGCCGCCACCGGCACCTTCATATGGCCCCCGACCACCACCGGAGCCCCTACGCCCGCCGCGCCGGCGAGCCGGGGCGGGGCCCGACCGGCCCCGGACAGATGCCGGAATCCGGAAGATCTCCACGGAATATCCCGCCCCGAACCCACTCGAATACATATTCGATAAACCCGTCCCGGGCACTCCGGAAAGGCCATCAGAAAGCCTTACGCCGCCGGACTTTGCAGCGGCAGGCTTTGCATTGCGCGACATGGGCCGGGATCACATAAGGATCACATCCGGATCACAGCCGAAGCCCGTACCCGCCACCCGGATAACGAACGCCGGATATCGATCACCCGGCCCATCACGCGGCCCCGCCCGTCGGCTTCGCATGCGTTTCTGACGGTCCGCCGGACATTCCGGTGGAATGCGGGGCCGGACGGCTCATCCCATTACTCCGATGGCGGGCACGATGCGCGCCCGCCATCACCGACCACCGCGCCGTCAGTACGCCAGCCGGCTGCCGCCGTCCGGGGCGCCGCTGCTCGCCTCGACCAGCGCTTCCAGTACCGCGCCCACATCCGGCAGCCATGGCGCGGTGGGCACCGCAGCCGGGCCCCTTCCGCGCGGACGCGGCCCGGGCTCCGGCGAAGGAGCCCGCTCCCAGCGCACCTGCCCCGCCCCCACCTCGGACGGCGGAAGGACGAGATAGCCGCCCTCGCCGTGGAAACGCAACGAACTGGGCACCCAGTCCTGGGCGTACAGCAGCTCACCGAGCCGTTCGAGGTCGTACGGGGCGACCAGCAGGGACCACCGGGTGGGCGTCGCCACCACGGGTCCGAGCCGTACGCCCATCCGGTCCAGCTCGACGAGCGCCCGGGCGGCGGCCACGGCCGGCAGGCTCAGCGCGCACGGGGCACGCCCGCCGGTGGCCAGGAGGATCGGGGCGGTGGGCCGGTTGGCCCACCACCAGCGCACCATGCGCTCGTCGGTGGTCGCCGCGAGGAGACCGGGGTCGAAGGGGTGTGCGCCGGGCACGGCGCACTCGGGATCGGGACAGGCGCAGCCACGGCCGCGGCCCCCGCGGCCTCCGGCCGCCTCCGATCCCACTCCGGGAAGCACGGGCCACTGCCATGCGGTGGCACAGGTCAGGGCCGCATCGAGCCGAGCGGGCCTTCCCCTGCGCCGGAACCGGAGCCTGCGTCGCCTTCCGAGGATCTCGCGCATGAGCGCTCGTTCCTTTCCGTTGAACGCCGAGGGTCCACATCACACCACGTGTGAGTTGCTGTACGTGTGCATCACTTCACTGTGCGTACATGCTCTTCAAGTCTGCGGTACGGGTGGGTCGTCGGTACCGAGCATGGGCCTGGCCGGGTCGAGCGGTGCGAGACGGGTCCGGACGAGCAGGTCCGGACCAGCATGGCGGGGAGCGGCGCAGGGATCGCGCCTGCCGTCCCGAGGTGCAATCCCCGCCACTCAGGGGTGGGGGTGCGGCCGTCACAAGAGAGGACGTCCGGGCCGCCTGCCGGGTTCCGGGGCGATCAGAACTGCCCCCGGCCTTCATCGATTACGTACCCAGCATGCCCGAAATGACGCTCTCTTGAGGACTTCACCCCGAGAACACCCCCTGTCGAGCACGCCCAGTCGACCGCAAATACCCGTCGCAGGGTGCAATTTTTGGCCAACTTGACGGTCTCTTGGACACCACATTTACCGTGGGGACAATGCTGGACATCGCCTCACTTGTGCGTGTACATGTGGTGCACGTGTACATGCGGATGCACTGATAGCGGCGCAGAATGACATGGGGGTTTGCGATGCTATTCGACAGAAAGCACTGGTCGGAAAGCCGACGACCATGAGCGCCCCACACCTGCCGAAAGTGGCTGGAATCAATCCCACAGTTCCGGTTTCAGATCACACTGCCGGGTCCCTGCCCGAAGTGACGTCCGCCCCGGGAGCCTTCATCCAGGACCGGCTCGCCGGCTGGGTCTCCGACCTCACCACGCTGCACGAACTCACCGAGCGGCTGGCCGGAACCGGCACGCTCGACGACGCGCTCCATGAGTTCCTGGACGCCGGAGCCACCCTGGTCGGCGCCCGCCGCGGCCTGGTCGTCCTCGAACCGTCCGACCGCCGCGGCCCCGTCAGCACCACCGGCCTCGGGCTCGCCCACGCCGAGCTCGGACTGATCGAGACGGTGCCGCGCACCGCCACTTCCTACGGCCGGATCCTGGAAGGGCTCCCGGACACCGAAGGAGCGCTGACCACCCCCGACCTGCCCGGCGACACCGGCCTGGACCCCCGCCGCCGCGAAGTCGCCGCCCGGCTCGGATACGCCGCCAGCTACGCCGTACCGATCACCGCCGAGGCGACCGGCAGGCTCGGCGCCGCCGTCTGGCTGTACGACGAACCCGCCGAACCACTGGAACGCCAGCGCCATCTCGCCGGCCTCTACACCGGGTACGCCGGTGAACACCTGGCCAGGCTGCTGGAGCTGGAGCGGGCCAGGGCCGATGTCGCCACCATCACGGAGGAACTGCTGCCCAGCCGGCTGCCCCGGGTCGCCGGTGTCCAGCTGGCCGCCCGCCACCGCCGGGCGCCGCAGGGCGGCGGCGACTGGTACGACGCGCTGGCACTGCCGGAGGGCGCGCTCGGTCTCGCCGTGGGCTCGGTGAACGGCTCCGGGCCGAGCGCCCTGGCCGCCATGGGACGGCTGCGGGCCGGGCTGCGGGCGTACGCGGTGATGGAGGGCGAGGACCCGGTCGCTGTGCTCTCGGATCTGGAACTGCTGCTGCGGCTCACCGAACCGGCCCGCACGGCGACCGCGCTGTTCGCCTACTGCGAGCCGGCCGAGCGCAAGATCCTGCTGGCCGGCGCGGGCCACACTCCGCCACTGCTGATCGGCGACCGGCGGACCGAGTTCGTCGAGACCTCGGTCTCCGCGCCGCTGGGCATGCTCGCCTGCTGGGAGGCGCCCAGCGTGGAGATCGTCCCGGCGCCCGGAGAGACCGTACTCTTCTGCACCGACGGACTGCTGCGCCGTACCGGCGACTCGACGGACCGGGCGTTCGCCCGGCTCCACTCCGCGGCCGCCTCCGTGCCCAAGGCGGTGCGCCAGGACGCCGGAGCCGTGGCCGACCATGTGCTGCGCACCGTCCTGCCGGACGGACTCGACCGCGGCAAGGACGCGGAGGACGTCGTCGTCCTGGCCGCGCGTTTCGACTGACGCCCCGCGCGATTCCCCGGCCCGGCCGTGTAACAGGTCTTCCGGCCCTGTGCCCCCTTCCGTACGCCCGTACGATGGACGGGGTCCAGTGTCGTATCAAGGAGACAAATCGTGGCTGAGGAGCTCACCCCGGAGAACCCGGAGACCGAGGAAGAAGAAACGGTCAAGCAGCGGAAGAACGGCCTGTACCCGGGCGTCTCCGATGAACTCGCCGCGAACATGAAGTCCGGTTGGGCCGATACCGAGCTGCACGGCCTCGAACCGATCGCCCAGGCCGCACACACGGCCGCCCGCCGCGCCGCGCTCTCCGCGCGCTTTCCCGGCGAACGGCTGGTCGTCCCCGCGGGCAACCTGAAGACCCGCTCCAATGACACCGAGTACGCCTTCCGCGCCTCCACCGAGTACGCGTACCTCACCGGCGACCAGACCCAGGACGGCGTCCTCGTCCTGGAGCCGACCGAGGACGGTCACGAGGCGACCATCCACCTGCTGCCGCGCTCCAACCGCGAGAACGGCGAGTTCTGGCTCGACGGCCAGGGCGAGCTGTGGGTCGGCCGCCGCCACTCCCTCGCCGAGGCCGAGCAGCTGCTGGGCATCCCGGCGAAGGACGTGCGCGAGCTCCCCGCCGCGCTGACCGAGGCCACCGGCCCGGTCCGCAACGTCCGCGGCCACGACGCCGGCATCGAGGCCGCGCTGACCGACAAGGTCACCGCGGAGCGCGACGAGGAGCTGCGCGTCTTCCTCTCCGAGGCCCGCCTGGTCAAGGACGCCTTCGAGATCTCCGAGCTGGAGAAGGCCTGCGACGCCACCGCGCGCGGCTTCGAGGACGTCGTGAAGGTCCTCGACAGGGCCGAGGCGACGAGCGAGCGCTACATCGAGGGCACCTTCTTCCTCCGCGCCCGCATCGAGGGCAACGACATCGGCTACGGCTCGATCTGCGCGGCCGGCCCGCACGCCACCACCCTGCACTGGGTGCGCAACGACGGCCCGGTCCGCTCCGGCGAGCTGCTGCTGCTCGACGCCGGCGTGGAGACCAACGACCTCTACACCGCCGACGTGACCCGCACCCTTCCGATCAACGGCACGTTCACGCCGCTCCAGCGGAAGATCTACGACGCCGTGTACGAGGCCCAGGAGGCGGGCATCGCCGCCGTCAGGCCCGGTGCCGACTACCGCGACTTCCACGACGCCGCGCAGCGGGTGCTCACCGAGAAGCTCGTCGAGTGGGGCCTGCTGGGCGACCTGTCCGTGGACAAGGTCCTGGAGCTGGGGCTCCAGCGCCGCTGGACCCTGCACGGCACCGGTCACATGCTCGGCATGGACGTCCACGACTGCGCCGCCGCGCGCACCGAGACGTACGTCAACGGAACGCTGGAGCCCGGTGTCTGCCTCACGGTCGAGCCCGGTCTGTACTTCCAGACCGACGACCTGACCGTGCCCGAGGAGTACCGGGGCATCGGCGTCCGGATCGAGGACGACATCCTCGTCACCGAGGACGGCAACCGGAACCTCTCCGACAAGCTGCCGCGTCGGGCCGACGAGGTCGAGGAGTGGATGGCCCGGCTCAAGGGCTGATCCGGAACGCGCCGGAGGGCGCCCTGCTCAGGACACCATGAGCAGGGCGTCCTTCCGCCATTTCAGGACCTTGTCGAAGCTGACGACGGCACCGCTGCCGGGGCGGTTGCCGAAGTGCACATGGTCGGCGAGCTGCTCGATCAGACACAGCCCCCGCCCGTCCTCGGCCGTGAGCGGCGGGTACTGCTGGGGTCCGTGCTGCCGCGCCGCGGCGCGAAGGGGGCCCCGGGCGGGAAAGCCGGGGCCCGAGTCGGCGACCTCGATGCGGCACTTCTCGCCGTCCAGGTAGGCGGTGACCCGGTACTGCCCGGAGGCGGCCCCGGGCAGCTCGTCCCACACGTCCCACGGGTCCTGCGGAACACCCTGGTCGGCCCAGTCGTCCCCGGCCCTGTGATCACCGCCGTGCTCGACGGCGTTCGCGCAGGCCTCGCTGAGCGCGACCGACAGATCGAAGGAGATGTCCGGGTCCACGCCCGCGGTCTCCATGGTGCCCAGCAGAAAGCGGCGGGCCAGCGGAACGCTCGCAGCCTCGCGCCGCAGATGGAGGGACCACCAGATGCTCATGCTCCAGCCTCCTGGCCGCGGCTCGACATACCGATACCTATTGCCGCCCGGCGCCACGAGTAAGCACAGACCGGATGTGAGACCGCTCATTCGGCGGATACCAGCTCTCCGTACACCCGTGTATGTCCGCCCGGCCGGCCCCGCCGGACGAATGGCGACCTTCCGGACCTGCCGTACCGGGCCCGGGGACTCGGTGCGATGATGGCCCCGCCATGTCTATGCCTGTCGCACGCGCCGGAGCCGGTCTGCGGCTCCTGAGGGCCGCGGTGTTCACCGCGGTCTGCGTCGCGCTGTCCGCGGCAGGTCACTCCCTGGCTTCCTGCGCGGCCGTCCCCTGGTGGACCCTGCTCGCGGGATTCCTGGGGACGTTCGCGGCGGTGGCACCGTTCGCCGGACGCGAGCGTTCGCTGCCGTCCATCGCCGCCGCGCTGGCCGGCGGACAGATCGCCCTGCACGCCCTGTTCGGCATGGGCACGCACGGCACCCCGGTGAACACCGCGACGGGCGACGACTCGCTGATCCGGTTCGCGGCGAGCCTCGTGTGCGGGGCCGGACCGGCGCAGCTGAGCGCCGCCGAGGCACACCGCATCGTCACCACCGCGGGCATCGACCCGGCGTCGGTGACGGCCGGCGACCACCACGTGGCCGCCGCGTCCGGCACGGATCCGGCCGCTCTCGCCGCCCTGCTGCCCGACCTGCCCATGCTGCTCGGCCACCTGCTGGCCGCGGCGGCCACCGGCTGGCTGCTGCGGCGCGGCGAGATCGCCCTGTTCCGGCTGGTCCGGCTGTCCGCGCACGGCGCCCAGCAGATCGCGGCCGGGGCCCGGCTGCGCGCGCTGCGCGCGGCGCTCGCTCTCGTCACCGCCCTGCGCGCCGGGCTTCCCGGCAACCCGACGACCGGGCCGCTCACCCTCCGTACGGCGGTCGACGCCCCGCCCCCCGCCACCGGGGACCCCCTGCAGCACCAGGTGATCAGGCGCGGTCCGCCATCCGCGTACGCGCTCGCGGCCTGACGCGACACCCTCCACCCGGTGTACGGACCACTCCGTGCGCTGCCCGGTCGGCACATGCACGCCGTTCGGGGGGAAGAGGTGTCGTGATGCCGGCGCGCACCCGCGCGCCGGACCACCTTTCCTTCGTGCTTCGTGGAGTGATCCCTGTCATGAACGTTTCCCGCATCGCCCTCGCCGGCGGCCTCGCCGCGTCCACCGTCCTGCTCCTCGCCGGTACGGCCTCCGCACACGTCAGCGTGCAGCCGCAGGGCGAGGCCGCCAAGGGCGGTTACGCCACCGTCAACTTCAAGGTCCCCAACGAGCGCGACGACGCCTCGACGACCAAGCTCGAAGTCAGCTTCCCGACCGACCACCCGCTGGCCTCCGTCATGCCGCAGGCCGTACCCGGCTGGGACATCGAGGTCACCAAGAGCAAGCTCGCCAAGCCGATGGAGATGCACGGCCAGAAGATCAACGAGGCCGTCTCCAAGGTCACCTGGACCGCCACCGGCGACAAGGACGCGCGCGGCATCCGCCCCGGTGACTTCCAGCAGTTCCCGCTCTCCATCGGCCAGCTCCCCGAGGACGCCGACCAGTTGGTGTTCAAGGCCATCCAGACGTACGACAACAAGGAAGTCGTCCGCTGGATCGAGGAGCAGAAAGCCGGCGCCGACGAGCCCGAGAGCCCGGCGCCCGTCCTCGCACTGACCGCGCCGGCCACCGGCGAGCACGGCTCGGCCGCCGACGCCAAGGGCGCCGGCGCCGAGGCGGCGGACAAGCAGACGACAGCCGCCTCGGACGCGTCCTCCAGCGACACCACGGCCCGCGTCCTCGGCATCGTCGGCATCGTCATCGGCGTGGCCGGGGTGGCCTTCGGCGTTCTCGCCGGCCGCCGCCGCACCGCGTGAACCACAGCTCCACCCGTCCCACCGACCCTCAGGAACCAGTGCTCCATGCCTAAGAAAACGGTGCTGGCCGCGGCGTTCGTCGCCGCGGCCGCGCTCACCCTGTCCGCCTGCGGCAGCAGCGACGACAGCGCCAAGAAGCCCATCGCCGACGTTTCGGTCGAGGCGAAGACCAAGGCGGCGACCGTCCTGGACCAGCCGTTCACCAAGCCTGCTCTCGTCCTCACCGACACTCACGGCAAGAAGTACGACCTCCGGGAGCAGACCAAGGGCAAGCCGACCCTGATCTACTTCGGCTACACCAACTGCCCCGATGTCTGTCCGCTCATCATGAGCAACATCGCCATCGCCAAGAAGTCGCTGCCCAAGGCCGACCAGGACAAGCTCCAGGTCGTCTTCGTGACCACCGACCCCGAGCGGGACACCCCGTCCTCGCTCGGCAGCTGGCTCAAGTCCCAGGACGCCTCCTTCATAGGCCTCACCGGCGACTTCCCCACCATCCAGGCGGGCGCACGCCAGATCGGCATCGGCATCGACGCTCCGAAGAAGGAGAAGGACGGCACGGTCGTCTCGATGCACGGGTCCCAGGTCATCGCGTTCTCCCCGAAGACCGACAAGGGCTACCTCGTCTACAGCGAGGACACCTCCCCCGACGACTACACCAAGGACCTCCCCAAGATCCTCAAGGGGGAGAACCCGTGAACCGCCGCACCGCCCTCGCCGGTGTCGTCGCCCTCACCGCGGGGCTGACGCTGGCAGGTTGCTCGTCCTCGGACAGCAAGCCTGAGCTGAAGGTGACCGGCGCGTTCATGCCGCAGCCCGTCAGCGACATGGCGGCCGGATTCCTCGTCGTGAAGAACAGCGGCGGGGCGTCCGACCGGCTCACCTCCGTCACCAGCACGCTCTCCGACGACGTCACGATCCACGAGACGAAGAACCAGACCATGCGCATGGTGACGTCCTTCGACATACCCGCGGGCGGCGAGCTGGATCTGCAGCGCGGCGGTAGCCACATCATGTTCATGAAACTCAAGCAGCGGCCCGAGCAGGGCGAGAAGGTGTCCGTGGAACTGCACTTCGAGAAGGCCGACCCGATAAAGGTCGACCTTCCCGTGAAGGAGACCACCTACAACCCGAAGAAGCAGTGAGGGACTGACTCGTCATGACAGCCACCGCCCCGCACTTCGGACCGCCCCCGTCCCCTCCCACGACACGCCGTCCACTCGCCGCGGCCGCGCTCCTCGCCGTCCTCGTCGGCCTGGTGTTCGGCGTGTTGCTGGGAGGCGCGGGCCCCGCGTCCGCGCATGCCGCACTGACCGGGAGCGATCCGCAGGACGGGGCGGTGGTCGCCACCGCCCCCAAGGAGGTCACGCTCACCTTCTCCGAGCAGGTCGCCCTCGGCGACGACTCCATCCGGATCCTGGACCCCGCCGGCAAACGCGCCGACACCGGCGCCGCACCACGTGATCTGCAGAGCGGCTCCACGGTGAAGTACGGCGTATCGCTGCACTCCGGCCTGCCCGACGGGACGTACACCGTCGCCTGGCAGGCCGTCTCGGCGGACAGCCACCCCGTGTCCGGCGCCTTCACCTTCTCCGTCGGAGCACCCTCGAAGACCGCCGTGGCGCTCCCGGCGGAGCAGGCCGGTGGCGGCCTCGTCGGCACGCTGTACGACATCGCGCGCTACGCCGCGTACGCCGGTTTCATCCTGCTGGCGGGCGGCTCCGCCTTCGTACTGGCCTGCTGGCAGCGCGGTGCCGGAGCCCGTCCGCTCCAGCGCCTGGTGGCACGCGGCTGGATGACCCTCACCGTCGCCACCCTGGCCATGCTGCTCCTGCGCAACCCGTACACCGGATCCGGGAAGCTCGCGGACGCCTTCGACCTCGACGGGCTGAAGGCCGTGCTCGACACCAAGCCCGGCGCCGCACTGGTCTCCCGGCTGCTGCTGCTCGGCGCCTCCGCGCTCTTCGTCGCCGTGCTCTTCGGGGCCTACGCCAAGCGCGAGGACGAGCGCGAGAAGAGGGACCTCACCTTCGGACTGGCCATCGGCGGCACGGTGATCGCGGCCGGGATCGCCGGGACATGGGCGCTCGCCGAGCACGCCTCGACCGGAATCCAGCCCGGCATCGCCATGCCGGTCGACGTGCTCCACCTGCTGGCCGTCGCCGCCTGGCTCGGTGGTCTCACGGCCCTGCTGGTCGCGCTCTACCGGACCCCCGACATCGATGCGACGGCGGTACGGCGCTTCTCCGGCATCGCGTTCGGCAGCGTGATCGTGCTCGCCGCGACCGGCATCTACCAGTCCTGGCGCCAGGTCGGCACCTGGTCCGCGCTCACCGGCACCGGATACGGGCAGCTGCTGCTCGTGAAGGTGGGGCTGGTCGCCGTCCTGATCGTGATCGCCTGGTTCTCGCGGCGCTGGACGGCTCGCCTGGTCACGGGCGGGGGCAGCGCGGCAGCGGAGTCCGGGAACGAGGACGAGGACGGAAAGCGGTCTTCTGCACAGGCGCCGGAGAAGGCCGAGGACGACCCCGCGCGGGCGGCCCAACTCGCCCGGCAGCGGGCCGCCGTGGCCACCGCCGAGAAGAAGCGGATCCGCGATGCCGACCCCGACCGGTCCGGGCTGCGCCGGTCGGTGCTGGCCGAAGTGGGCGTCGCCGTGGCGCTGCTGGCGGTGACGACCGTACTGACCTCGACCGAGCCGGCGCGTACCGAGGAAGAAGCGGCCCGCGCGTCCACGGCGGTGGCCGCCCCCGCGAACGAAGGCCCGGTCAGCCTGAAGCTGCCCTTCGACACGGGCGGCGAGAAGGGCAGGGGAACGGTGCGGATGGAGATCACCCCCGCCCGTCCCGGAGCCAACGAACTCCATATCTGGATCGACGGTGCCGACGGAAAGGCCATGGACGTCCCCGAGGTGAAGGTCGCCTTCACCCTGGAGTCCAAGGACATCGGCCCGCTGCCCGTGCTCCCCGCCCGGCTGACCGAGGGCCACTGGACCGCCGAGGGCGTCCAGATCCCGATGGCGGGCAACTGGAAGGTCGCCGTGACCGTACGTACGTCGGACATCGATCAGACGACCATCGACAAGAACGTGAAGATCGGTTGAGCAGGATCGTGAGCGCAGACAACGACAGGAAAGCATCCGGCAGCGGGGACGACGGTGTCCGCGGCAACGCGGGCATCTCCCGGCGCCGGCTGATCGGCAGCGCGGGCGCGGCCGGTGCGACCGGGCTGATGCTGGGCGCGGCGGGCGGCGCCACCGGCTTCGCCGCGACCCGGCCCGCCGAGCCCGCCGCGCTGACCGCGGTCGGCTCCACCCGGGTGATGTTTCACGGGAAACATCAACCGGGGATCACCACTCCGCTTCAGGCACGCGGCCATCTCGTCGCCTTCGACCTGGTGCCCGGTGCCGGACGCAAGGAGGCCATCGCCCTGATGCGCCGGTGGTCGGCCACGGCCGAGCACCTGATGGCCGGCGAGCCCGCCGGGAGCGGCGCGGCGGACGGACCGGACCACGACACCGGGATCGCGCTGGACGCCGGACCGTCCTCGCTGACCGTCACCTTCGGCTTCGGCCGGACCTTCTTCGCACGCACGGGCCTGACCGACCGCCGCCCGCCGGGGCTCGACCCGCTGCCGCCCTTCTCCTCCGACCGCCTCGACGCGGAGCGCTCCAACGGTGACCTCTGGGTCCAGATCGGCGCGGACGACGCCCTTGTCGCCTTCCACGCACTGCGTGCCGTGCAGAAGGAGGCCGCCCCGGCGGCCAGGGTCCGCTGGCAGATGAACGGCTTCAACCGCGCCCCCGGCGCCACGGCCCAGCCGATGACCGCCCGCAATCTGATGGGCCAGGTCGACGGCACCAACAACCCGAAGCCGGCCGAGAGCGACTTCGAGCGCCGCGTCTTCGTCCCGGGCGGAACCGAGGCGGCGTACGACTGGCTCGCGGGCGGCTCGTACGCGGTCGTGCGCCGGATCAGGATGCTGCTCGACGACTGGGAGAAGCTCCCGGTGTCACGGCAGGAGCAGGTCATAGGGCGCCGGAAGAAGGACGGCGCTCCGCTGAGCGGCGGCACCGAGACCACCGCGATGGACCTCGACCGGGCGGGCTCCGACGGCAAGCTCCTGATCCCGGACAACGCCCACGCCCGGATCTCGTCCCCCGAGAAGAACAGTGGTGCGGCCATGCTGCGGCGCCCCTTCTCGTACCACGACGGCATCTCGGCGGACGGCATCCCGGACGCCGGTCTGCTGTTCATCTGCTGGCAGGCGGATCCGCTGCGCGGGTTCGTTCCGGTGCAGCGCAAGCTGGACCGGGGCGACGCCCTGTCGCCGTTCATCCGGCACGAGGCGAGCGGCCTGTTCGCGGTACCGGGCGGTGCGGCGGACGGCGAGTACGTGGGGCAGCGGCTACTGGAGTCCTGAGCCACCGGGGCGCATTAGGGTGACGGTATGTCCGCCACGCGCTACGCATATCTCGGCCCCGAAGGCACCTTCACCGAGGTCGCCCTCCGTACGCTCCCGGAAGCCGCCACCCGCGAACTCGTCCCGATGGTCTCCGTACCGGCGGCTCTGGACGCGGTACGGAGCGGGGCCGCCGCGGCGGCCCTCGTACCGATCGAGAACTCCGTCGAGGGCGGCATCACCGCGACGCTCGACGAGCTGACCACCGGCGAACCGCTGATGATCTACCGCGAGGTGCTGCTCTCCATCACCTTCGCGCTGCTGGTGCGGCCCGGCACGAAGCTGTCCGACATCAAGTCGGTCACCGCGCACCCGGCCGCACAGCCGCAGGTGCGCAACTGGATGGCCGCCCATCTCCCGGACGCCGTGTGGGAGTCGGCGGCCTCCAACGCGGACGGGGCCCGGCTGGTGCAGGAGGGCCGGTACGACGCCGCCTTCGCCGGCGAGTTCGCGGCGGCGACCTACGGCCTCGAACCGCTGGTGACCGAGATCCACGACGCGGTGAACGCGCAGACCCGCTTCGTCCTGGTGGGACGCCCGGCCCGGCCCGCGGCGCCGACGGGCGCGGACAAGACCTCGGTGGTGATCTGGCTGGGCGAGGACCACCCCGGTGCGCTGCTCGAACTGCTCCAGGAGTTCGCCGTGCGCGGGGTGAACCTGATGCTGATCCAGTCGCGGCCGACGGGAGCCGGCATTGGGAACTATTGCTTCGCGGTGGACGCCGAGGGGCACATCGCGGACCGCCGGGTCGGCGAGGCGTTGATGGGGCTGAAGCGGATCTGCCCGAAGGTGCGGTTCCTGGGTTCGTACCCGCGGGCAGGGGTGGCGTTGCAGGACGTACGGCCGCTGCGCGCGGGGACGTCGGACACGGAGTTCACGGAGGCCTCCGACTGGCTGGCCAGGAACCTGGACGGCCGGGGCTGACGGACGGAGCCGGGGAGACCGGGCCCGCCGGAGGCCGACGGAGTCGGTCAGGAGCCGGGCCCGCCGGGAGTTTCTGGTCTCGGCACGCCCTCGTCGCTGGTCCTATCTCCCGATCTTCGGTATCCACAGAGTTATCCACAGGTGCGGTTCTCGACCTGGGGACAAGTCGACACCCTCGTGCGACATGGTCGACATATTGGTCCAGTCGGCCCAGATGCATCCACAGGCCGGCAGGCCACCCGGGCCACCCCGTCTCACCCCAATTCCATTGATCAACTCTTTAGGACGGTAAATTCCCACCCGAACGAGCGTCTGAAGCGGGTTTGAACGGGAAATCCGCGAGCCATCGGGCGGCTTTCGGAATGACCTCTTCCGGCATCCACAGAACTTCCTCACAGCCTGTGGATAAGTTTCGGAAGCCCAGGGGCCTGTGGACAAGTAACGATCAACTGCCGCCCGGAGCAAGGGGGATACGTCAAGACGAGTGAAGCCATCTGCCCCATTTAGGCGAGTAGGCTCTTTTTATTGACGATCGGGATCCACCCCGGCCGCACAATCTCCCTCAGCATTGCCAATTCAGGCAATTAGGGCAAAGTGACACGCTCGGCAATATCGGTTCGAGCGGAGTAAGTGCACACCGGTAGCCTGGAGGGGTGATTGACCTTCGCCTGCTCCGTGAGGACCCCGACCGTGTTCGCGCCTCCCAGCGCGCCCGTGGAGAGGACGTCGAGCTCGTCGACGCCCTTCTCTCCGCCGACGAGCGGCGCAGGTCGTCCGGTGTCCGCTTCGACGAACTCCGCTCCGAGCAGAAATCGCTCGGCAAACTCATCCCCAAGGCCTCGCCCGACGAGCGCGCCGAGCTGCTCAAGCGGGCCGAGCAGCTGAAGGCCGACGTCAAGGCCGCCGACGCCGCACAGGACGAGGCCGACGCCGAGGCCAAGAGCCTGATGCTCCGGATCGGCAACATCGTCCACGAGGACGTGCCGGTCGGCGGCGAGGAGGACTTCGTCGTCCTGGAGACGCACGGCACGATCCGTGACTTCGGGGCCGAGGGCTTCGAGCCCAAGGACCACCTGGAGCTCGGCGAGAAGCTCGGCGCCATCGACATGGAGCGCGGCGCCAAGGTCTCCGGCTCGCGCTTCTACTACCTGACGGGCGTCGGCGCGCTGCTGGAGCTGGCCCTGGTCAACGCGGCGATCGCACAGGCCACCGAGGCCGGCTTCGTCCCGATGCTGACGCCGGCGCTGGTCCGCCCGCGTGCCATGGAGGGCACCGGATTCCTCGGCCAGGCCGCGGAGAACGTGTACCACCTGGAGAAGGACGACTACTACCTGGTCGGCACCTCCGAGGTCCCGCTCGCCGCGTACCACATGGACGAGATCATCGACGCCGAGAAGCTGCCGCTGCGCTATGCGGGCTTCTCGCCCTGCTACCGCCGCGAGGCCGGCACGTACGGCAAGGACACCCGGGGCATCTTCCGGGTGCACCAGTTCGACAAGGTCGAGATGTTCTCGTACGTCGACCCGGCGGACGCCGAGGCGGAGCACCGCAGGCTCCTCGACTGGGAGAAGCAGTGGCTCACCGCTCTTGAGCTGCCGTTCCAGGTGATCGATGTCGCCACCGGCGACCTGGGCGCATCGGCCTCCCGGAAGTTCGACTGCGAGGCGTGGATCCCGACGCAGGGCAAGTACCGCGAGCTGACGTCGGCGTCGAACTGCAACGGATTCCAGGCCCGCCGCCTGTCCGTCCGGATGCGTGACACCCGCGACGGCAAGAAGGTCCTCCAGCCGCTGTCCACGCTGAACGGCACGCTCTGCGCCGTACCGCGCACGATCGTGGCGATTCTGGAGAACCACCAGCTGGCCGACGGTTCGGTGCGGGTGCCCGAGGTGCTCCGGCCGTACCTGGGCGGGCGCGAGGTTCTGGAGCCGGTCGCCAAGTGACCTTTCCGTACAGGCTCGTCGCGACCGATCTCGACGGCACACTGCTGCGTGGCGACGACACGGTCTCCGAGCGCACCCGTGAGGCACTGGCCGCGGTCACCGCGGCCGGTGCCGCGCACATCGTCGTCACCGGCCGGTCGGTCCCCTGGACCCGCCACATCCTGGACGACCTCGGCTACGAGGGGCTCGCCGTCTGCGGCCAGGGCGCGCAGGTCTACCACGCGGGCGAGCGCAAGCTGCTGACCTCGCTGACGCTGGACCGGCAGCTGGCCGGTCTCGCGCTGTCCAAGGTCGAGGCCGAGGTCGGCCCGCTGGCCCTGGCGGCGAGCCGCGACGGGCTCGACGGCGAGGTGATGGTCGGCCCCGGCTACCGGGTGCAGGAAGGTCCGCTTCCGGCCGTCTTCGTGGAGGACCCGGCCGAGCTGTGGTCCGCGCCCCTGAACAAGGTCTACCTCCAGCATCCCGACCTGGACGACGACGCACTGGCGAAGGCCGCGCGCGCTGCCGTCGGCAATCTCGTGGACGTGGTCATGGCCGGTCCGGGAGTGGTGGAGATCCTGCCGCTGGGGCTGAGCAAGGCGACCGGGCTCTCGCTGGCCGCGCGCCGGCTGGGCATGAAGGCCGCGGACACCCTGGCCTTCGGCGACATGCCGAACGACATCCCGATGTTCGCCTGGGCGCGGCGGGGCGTGGCGATGGCCAACGCGCACGAGGACCTGAAGGCCGTGGCCCAGGAGATCACCGCGTCCAACGAGGACGACGGCATCGCCGTGGTGCTGGAGCAGCTGCTCCGGTCGTAGAAGTGCGGACACGGGGTCGCGTGCCGGCGCGCGGCCCTGCTGCGGCGGAGGATGCGCGGATCGAACGCGCGCGGGGTCAACGGCCCCGACGACGGCTTAGCAAGCCGCTGCCTTACCACTCGGCCAATCCTCCGGGTGGGCGGCCGCGCGATGCGCGCAGAAGCCGCCCCGGGCGTTCTGCTCCGAGCGCGGCACGGTGGAGTCGTCGGTGACTACTCCGGCGCCTGCTCGGGTCCGCCCTGCGGGGAACTCGACGGACTCGGACTCCTGGTCATCGTCGCGCTCCTCTCCCGGTCTGTGGCGTGCCTGTCGGCGTGTGCTGTTCCTGTCGGCGTGTGCCGCACCGACAACTGTGCCGGGGGCAGCTCTTCGGCGCCACCCGTTTTCCGGGCCGTGCCGAAGAGCCGCGAACTCCTGCCGGATCAGCGTTGTTCGGTGTTGCGGCGGCTCAGATCCTTCAGTGTGCGGGCGAGTTCATCCGTCCTGCCGTCGATACGGACGATGTCCTCGGACATGTGGCCCAGCCGCACGCTCATGGCTCCGACGACCTGATGCGTGACGTCCAGCCTCCGGTCGAGGCTGTCGAGCCGGTGCGACATCCGGTTGAGGACGGGGCCGAGCTCCTGGAGCGCGGTGCCGACTCCGGCCAGGCAGCTCTCCACCCGGGTGACGCGGTGTTCGAGCGAGGCGTAGCCCGCGCGCAGGTCCTGCTCGGCGTCGAGCAGATATGTACGGACGCATCGGGCGATGTCGCTGTCGCGAAGAAGCATCGCGACGTTGAGGACGGTCCTGCGGGTGTAGAGGGTGAGCCGCGTGGCAGCCTGTGGATAACTTTCGCCCTCTGCACCACCCCATAGGGACAACATGTCCCTATGGAATTCCCGCAGTTCAGAGCCGCGCAGTAGCCTGAGCCCGTTCCCTTCGACCTCGACCCGGTGCCGCTGGGTGATCTTCTTGACGACCTCTGTGGATACTTCGAAGTACCGGGCCACATCCTCTGTGCGAAGGTGAATTCCGTCCGGGAGCATGACAAGGCTCTTGACCTTGTCGAGGACATCGACGCGCTCCATCTGCTCCACGCGCAGCGCGCGCGATTCGAGCAGGGCGACTTCTGTGGGCATGGGCATGCCTTCCGATCGTGAAACGACGACGGGCAGCCCTGTCCCGGGCCGGAGGGGCGGAGGACGCTCACGGTTGCCACTCACTCAATGACCGACCCGGCGGGTACTCCCTCGCCGGCATCGGCAATCCCTGTTTCACGAAAGCCACGACGCCACAGATCCCAGTTGCCTCCACGCACCCTGCTCAACGAACCGATAACCGTACAGTTACGCGTACGACTGTTCGAAATGCGTCAACCCCCGTCCGGAGGACGAGGGTTGACGGGTGCCGGAGCGGTCAGGAACGGGCCGCTCGGGAGGACGGGCCGGGAGGCGGACCCCCGGTCACTCCTCGCCGGCCAGCTTCAGCGTGCGCAGCTTCTGGCCCGCGTACCAGGTCGCCACCACCGTGACGGCCGCCAGCAGGACCGTCGCGGTCGGCAGCCCGACGTCGGAGGTGATCGCGCCCGCCCCGCCGACCTTCTCGGCGACCGCGAGGGACCACTGCTGGACGCTGAGCGTGCGTGCTCCGGGCACCAGGGTGCCGAACAGGGCCTCCCACACCAGCGCGTAGACGAGGCCGAAGACGACCGCGTGCCGGCTGACGGTGCCCAGCAGCAGGAACAGCGCGCTGTACGCGATCGAGGCGACCAGTGCCGCGATGGTGTAGGCCACCGCGATCTGCTGGCCGTTGCCGTTGAGGATCAGGCCCGCGATCAGCGTGGGGAGCGCGGAGAAGACCATCGTCACGGCGATGGCGACGATCAGCTTGGTGAAGATGATCGTCGGCCGCTTCACCGGCTTGGCCAGCAGATAGACGATCGAGCCGTCGTCGATCTCGGGACCGATGGCCCCGGTTCCGGCGATCACTCCGATCAGCGGCACCATCGTGGCGATGGCGAAGCCGCCCAGCACGTCCGAGGCCACCTGGTCGTCGGACCCGGTGAGCACCCGTACCGCGAAGGCGATGGCCACCAGCAGTGCGGGCAGGGCGAACAGGATGGCGGCCCGGCGCCGGCCGAGCAGGGCCCGGTAGGTGAGCCGGGCGACTGTGGGGTCGTACATGACGCTTCACAGCTCCTTTCAGGCCACTACTCAGGCCGCTACGAGATAGGAAAAGACCGATTCGAGGGACTCGTCGGACGGCGAAACGGTCAGAAGACGAATTCCGTGTTCCCGCGCGACCTTCGGCAGCAGTTCGGTGAAGCGTCCGAAGTCGACCGCCTGGATCCGCAGGGCCTGTTCGCCCAGGTCCACCTCGATGCCGGCCGTCGACGGGTCGGCGATCAGCGCGGCGGCGAGGGCGCGGTCGTCGCTGGAACGTACGAGATAGCGGTGCGGGCGGTCCGTCATCAACCGGCGGATCTTGCGGAAGTCGCCGGACGCCGCGTGCCGTCCCGCCACGATCACCTCGATGTGGGAGGCGAGTTGCTCGACCTCTTCGAGGATGTGGGAGGAGAAGAGCACCGTACGGCCCTGTTCCCCCATCTGCCGCAGCAGCTCCATCAGCTGCATCCGCTGGCGCGGGTCCATTCCGTTGAACGGCTCGTCGAGCAGCAGCACCGACGGTTCGTGGACCAGGGCGGACGCCATCTTCACGCGCTGGCGCATGCCCTTGCTGTACGTCGAGATCTTGCGGTCCTGCGCGTACTCCATCTCGACCGTGGCCAGCGCCTTCCGCGCCTCCGCTTCGCCGAGCCCCTGGAGCTCGGCGTTGGCGACGACGAACTCGTAGCCGGTCAGGAAGTCGTACATGGCCTCCCGCTCCGGCACGATCCCGATCTGCCTGTACACGGCTTCGTTGCGCCAGATCGCCCGGCCGTCCAGCGTGACCGTGCCCGTCGACGGGGCGAGGAAGCCGGCCATCATGTTGATCAGCGTGGACTTTCCCGCACCGTTGGGGCCGAGCAGACCGGTGACTCCCGGGCCCACCGTCATGCTCACGTCGTTGACGGCGACCACATTGCCGAACCAGCGCGAGGTGTGGTCGATCTCGATGGTGGTCACAGCCCGACCCTCCGGTAGCGGCGCATCAGTACGGCGTACGAGCCGGCGACGAGCGCGAGAACAACGATCAGATAGACCAGGCCGGCCCCGACTCCCGGGCCTTCCCCTCCGGGGAAGGCCGAACCGGCCCCGAGGAACGCGGTCTGCACTCCGTCGATCAGCGTGATGGGGGAGAAGAGCCCCAGCCACTCGATGGCCCCGGAGGAGCCCGTCTGCCAGGCGATGGCCTGGACCGTGGAGACCGCGCCGTAGGTGATGGTCAGTACGGCGATCACCGCGGCGACGCCGAAGCCGCGGCGCGGTGTCAGCGCGGCCATCACCAGGCCGAGTGCGGCGAAGAGCACCGAGAGCAGCGCCACCGATACCAACCCCTGTCCGAATCCCTTGGTCTGGTCGGCGAAGTCGAACTTCCCGAGCAGCGCGCCCGCATAGAGGATGAGGAGCGGTGTACCGGTGAGAATGAAGAGCGCGGACGCCATGGCCGCCAGCTTGGCCAGGACGTAGTCGACCCGCTCGATCGGCCGCGAGAAGTACAGCGGCACACTCTTGAACCGCAGGTCCCTGGAGACCGACTGCGGTGCCTGTGCGGCGAGGAAGAGGCCGATCAGAGCCTGGAGATAGATGGCGAACGAGGTGTACTTGATCGGCAGGGCCGTCGTTCCGGGGGCGGCGATGGCGACGGCGACGATGATCGCCGCGATCATGCACATCACGCCGAAGAGCAGCATCGGCAGCACCTTGGACTTGGCGGAACGGCCGAGTCCGAACGCACCTCGCAGGGACTGCGAGTAGAGCGAGCGCCGCGCATAGCCGCGGCCCAGCCGCGGGCCGTCGTAGGAGCGGTACCCGATGTTGTGGATGCGGGAGGTCTCGCTCCCGGCCACGGTCCCGGTCTCGGTACTCATCACGACCGCTCCCCTTCTGCTGTGCTGCGTTCCGCGGACGCGGACGCGTTCTGCGCCACGGCTGCGGACGCGGACGCCCCGTCGGTACGGAAGACCTCGGCGATGTGGTGGCGCCGCTGTTCCATCCGTACGAGGCCGAGTCCGAGCCCGGCGACACTGTCGCGCACGATGTCGTACGTCTCCTCGCCGGTCGCCTCGACCAGCAGGATGTGGCCCGCGCCGGGCAGCCCCTGTGCGTCGAGCCCGTCCTGGCCGATGAACTTCACGCCGGCCCGGCTGAGGACCTGGCGCAGCGCGTCGGTGCCGTCCGGGTGGGTGTCGCTGTCGGTGACCTCGACCGCGAGGGTCGCAGTGGTCTGTGTGAAGTCGCTGGTGGAGCTGGAGCGCAGGAGTGTGCCGCCGTCGATGACGACGACATGGTCGCAGGTGCGTTCCAGCTCGCCCAGGAGGTGCGAGGTCACCAGGACCGAGATGCCGAAGTCGGTGTGGACGCGGCGGATCAGTCCGAGCATCTCGTCGCGGCCGACGGGGTCGAGGCCGTTGGTCGGCTCGTCGAGCAGGACCAGCTGCGGGTCGTGGACCAGCGCCTGTGCCAGCTTCACTCGCTGCTTCATGCCGGTCGAGTAGCCGCCGATGGGGCGGTAGCGCTCCTCGTAGAGGCCGACGTGCCGGAGCGTGTCGGCGGTACGTTCACGCGCCGCCGTCGGCGGCAGCCCGGACATCCGCGCCATGTGGACGACGAACTCGGTGGCCGAGACGTCCGGCGGCAGGCAGTCGTGCTCAGGCATGTAGCCGACCCGTTCCCGGATGGCGGCACCACTGGTGGCGACGTCGAGCCCGAGCACGGCGGCCCGGCCTTCGGTGGCGGGGGACAGACCCAGCAGGATCTTGATCAATGTGGACTTGCCGGCTCCGTTGGAACCCACCAGGCCGGTCACACCGGGGCCGATGTCCAGGGAGAGCCGGTCAAGTGCGGTCACCCGGGGGAACCGCTTGCTCAGGCTTTCGGTCGCGATCACAGTCACAGTCCGAAGGTAGTGGCGCGGGCCACATCAGTCGTCAGCCCTGGCGGCTGGATCGGCCTCCGACTCCAGATGTACGGACCCGTAGGGGGCCACCACGGGGTATGACATCCACGGCCGGGGAGGGGGTCCGGCCGAGTTGTCCACAGGTCTCCGCACACCCCTTGACGTAGCCGTCGGACATTGTCACATTCATCAGTGTCACGTTACGGGCACGTACCGCACACGGCAGGGAACGGACGGTGGCATGGCTTCGGCAGTGAAGGACGAAAGGGCCCCGGATCTGCGGGGGTTCAGAGAAGTGCAGAGCCTCGCCTACGCCTGCGCGGAAGCGGTCGCGGGTCGGCTGCGGCCGGGGGTGACCGAGCGCGAGGCGGCCCGTATGCAGCGCGACTGGCTGCGTGAGCGCGGGGTGCGGGACTGGTTCCACCTCCCCTTCGCCTGGTTCGGGGACCGCACGGCGTTCGCCGGCTTCAGGATTCCCCTGCAGTTCTTCCCGACCGACCGGAAGCTGGAGCCGGGGATGCCCTTCATCCTCGACATGGCTCCGGTGTACAAGGGCTTCACGGCCGACATCGGCTACTCCGGCTGTCTGGGGCTCAACCCCCTGCACGACAAGCTGCTGGCCGACCTGGAGGCCCACCGCGAGCTGATACTGCGCGAGGTACGCGAGCGGCGTTCACTGCGCGAGATATACGAGGACGTCGACCGCCTGATGATCAGGCAGGGCTACGCCAACAGGCATCGCGCCTATCCCTTCGGCGTCATCGCCCACAAGGTCGACCGCGTTGCCGAACGCCGTTGGTCCCCACACGTGTTCGGCTTCGGCACCCAGTCCCTCAAGGGGCTGATGAGCGACGCGCTGCACGGGCACCGGGACGGCTGGTCGCCGCTGTGGAGTCCGTACCACTTCTCCGACCATCCGCCGCAGCCCGGCCTGTGGGCGGTCGAGCCGCATCTCGGATTCCGGGGCACGGGGGCCAAGTTCGAGGAGATCCTGGTGGTCACCGACTCCAAGGACCCCGAAGAGAGCGCCTTCTGGCTGGACGACGATCTGCCGCATGTGCGGCGCTGGGCCGAGGAAAGGGTGGCGGCATGAGTCTGCTGGATCTGCCGGGGGCGCGCGAGCGCCGGGTGCGTACGGGCGGAATCGAGCTGTGTGTCGCCGAGTTGGGCGAGGAGGGGCGGCCGACGGTCGTTCTGGTGCACGGCTATCCGGACAGCAAGGAGGTCTGGACGGAGGTGGCGAGCCGACTGGCCGACCAGTGGCACGTCGTGCTGTACGACGTGCGCGGTCATGGCCGGTCCACGGTCCCGAAGCCACTGCGCGGCGGCTTCACCCTGGAGAAGCTCACCGATGACTTCCTGGCCGTCGTCGACGCGGTGAGCCCGGACCGGCCGGTGCATCTCGTCGGGCACGACTGGGGTTCGGTGCAGTCCTGGGAGTTCGTCACGGTCAAGCGGACCGAGGGGCGGATCGCCTCGTTCACCTCGATGTCCGGCCCCTCGCTGGACCACTTCGGGCACTGGATCAAGCAGCGGATGACCCGGCCCACCCCGCGCCGGGTCGGCCAGCTGCTCGGCCAGGGCGCCAAGTCCTGGTACGTCTACATGCTGCATACGCCGGTCCTGCCCGAGCTCGCCTGGCGCGGCCCGCTGGGCAAGCGGTGGCCGCGGATGCTCCAGCGGCTGGAGAAGGTACCGGCGGGCGACTACCCGACGCCCTCGCTGCCCGACGACGCGGCACACGGCGCCTGGCTCTACCGCGACAACGTCCGCGCCCGGCTGAGCCGGCCGCGCACCGACGCCTACGCGCATGTGCCGGTCCAGCTGATCACGCCGACCGGTGACGTCTTCCTCTCGGAGAAGCTCTACGACCAGCTGGAGCTGTGGGCACCGCAGTTGGTGCGCCGGTCACTGGACGGCAAGCACTGGGTGCCGCGCACCAGGCCGGACCAGCTCGCCGCCTGGATCAGCGAGTTCGTCGCCGCGAACGAGGCCGCGAAGGAGAACGGCGGCCCGGTGCAGGACATCGCCCCGACCGGGGCGTACGCGGACAGGTTCGGCGGCCGGCTCGTCCTGGTGACGGGCGCGGCAGGAGGCATCGGCCGGGCCACCGCCTTCGCGTTCGCCGAGGCGGGTGCCCGGGTGGTGGCCGTGGACCGGGACGCGGAGGGAGCGGCCAGGACGGCCGAGATGGCCCGGCTGATCGGCTCCCCGGCCGCCTGGGGCGAAGCGGTCGACGTCAGTGACGAACAGGCGATGGAGAAGCTCGCCGAGAAGGTCGCCGCCGAGTACGGAATCGTCGACGTCCTGGTCAACAACGCCGGGATCGGTCTGTCCGGCTCCTTCCTGGACACCACGAGCGAGGACTGGAAGAACGTCCTCGACGTGAATCTGTGGGGGGTCATCCACGGCTGCCGGATCTTCGGCAGGCAGATGGCCGAGCGCGGCCAGGGCGGCCATATCGTCAACACGGCTTCCGCCGCGGCCTATCAGCCGTCCCGGGCGCTGCCCGCGTACAGCACCTCCAAGGCGGCCGTGCTGATGCTCAGCGAATGTCTGCGGGCCGAGCTCGCCGAGCGGTCGATCGGGGTCAGCGCCATCTGCCCCGGCATCGTCAACACGAACATCACCGCGACGACGCGCTTCGCCGGTGCCGACGCCGCGGAGGAGAAGCGCCTGCGGAAGCGGACCGGCCGGCTGTACGGCCTGCGCAACTACCCGCCGGAGCGGGTCGCCGACGCGATCCTCAAGGCGGTGGTGCGCAACCAGGCCGTGGTGCCGGTGACCCCGGAGGCCCGCGGTGCCCGGCTGCTGTCCCGGTTCAGTCCCGGCGCGCTGCGCGGGATCGCCCGGCTGAAGCCGCCGCTGTGAGCGGCCCCGGGCGGTCGTCGGCGGCGGACCGGCAGGCCGCCGCCGAGTACCGGATCGAGGACCTGGCGCACGCGAGCGGGGCCACGGTCCGCACGATCCGCGCCTACCAGGACCGCGGTCTGCTGCCGACACCGGAGCGGCGCGGCCGGGCCAATGTGTACCGGGACACCCATCTCGCCCGGCTCCGGCAGATCGCCGATCTGCTGGACCGCGGCTACACCCTGGCCAGCATCAAGGAGCTCCTGGACGCCTGGGACACCGGCCGCGGACTGGGCGGGGTGCTCGGGCTGGTCGCCGAGGTGCACGGCCCCTGGACGGACGAACAGGCCGACCGGATCACCCGGGACGAGCTGGATCTGAAGTTCGGCGGCACGTCGGACGACGAGGCGGTCGCCGAGGCGGTGGAGCTCGGTGTGCTCGAACCGGTGCCGGGCAGGGACGGGGAGTTCCTGGTGCCGAGCCCCCAGGAACTGGCCGTGGCGGTCGAGTTGCATGCGGCGGGTGTGCCTCTGGGAGCAATCTCCGGACATCTGAGGGAACTTCGCGGCCAGGTCGAGCAGATCGCCTCCCGCTTCCTGGAGTTCACCACCGAACACGTCTTCGCGCGCTATCTGGGCCATCGGCCGCCGAACGACTCGGACGCGGCCGAGGCGGCTGCCATGGTGCGCAGGCTGCGTCCGCTCGCCCAGCAGACCGTGGATGCCGAACTGGCCCGTGCGATGAGGACGTTCGCCACCCTCCATCTGCACCACCATCTCGGCGCCGGCACCCCGCTCAGTGCGGATTCCCCGTCACTCGCGCCGCAGAGAGTAGATCTTCCGCCGGAGACAATCCGGGCCGTTCAACAGCTGGTTGGGCCGGAGAACGTCTCGGCCTTCGTCGCGGCGGCGGCGGAACGCGAAGTCCAAGCAAGGACATTGGACTCACTTGTTTCATCTAACGTCATTCCGGGGCAAGTTGGTCAAAACAGTTGATTTTGCCTTGACTTGTCCACAGAATCGCCAATTAGCCTGTGGATAAGTCAAACTGACTGTGGATCAAACCTCTGGACGAAAATTACTTCGGCACATCGTGAGCGAAACCCGGATGCACCGGGGAGGCCCTCGCGGGCACCCTGGCGGCATGGATGAAAGACGCACCGTCAAGGTGTCCAAGTACCTTTCGAAGCACCTGCGCCATCAGCCGGAGCGGATCGGCATCACGCTCGATGCCAACGGCTGGGTGCCGATCGACACGCTGCTGCGCGCCACGGCCCGCAACAACTTCCCCCTCACCCGGGCCGAGCTCGACCATGTCGTCGCTGTCAACGACAAGCAGCGCTTCGCCGTCGAGAACGGCCGGATCCGCGCGAGCCAGGGTCATACGGTCCCGGTGGATCTCGCCCTGCCGCCGGCCGAACCGCCCGCGTACCTCTACCACGGCACGGTGGGCCACGCGCTGGGCTCGATCCGGGGCGAGGGCCTGCGGCCCATGAACCGCACGCACGTCCACCTCTCGCCCGACCGCGAAACGGCGACCAGGGTCGGCGCCCGGCGCGGCCGCCCCGTCGTCCTGTCCGTGGACGCGGGAGCGATGCACCGCGCGGGCCACGTCTTCCACGTCAGCGCCAACGGCGTCTGGCTCACTGCCGCCGTGCCACCCGAGTTCCTGCGCTTCCGCGACTGACCCGCGGCACCCTGGCCCGGCATCCTGTCCGGCGCCCCGTGCCGCGCGCTGTCGCGCGCCCGTGCCCTGCCGCGCCGGAACATCGCACATACGCACGAACCGACCCCGGCGCTTTCCGGCCCCGTATGGTCGTATCCATGCGTCTGAGCACTGTGATTCTGCCGATCCACCGCTGGAGCGAGGGCCAGAAGCTCTGGCAGCGCGCCGAGGAACTGGGGTTCCACGCCGCCTACACCTACGACCACCTCGCCTGGCGGACCTTCCGCGACGGCCCCTGGTTCGGCGCCCTGCCGACCCTCACCGCCGCCGCCACGGCGACCGAGCACCTCCGTCTGGGCACCCTCGTCACCTCCCCCAACTTCCGGCACCCCGTCACGCTCGCCAAGGAACTCATCACGCTCGACGATGTCTCCGGCGGGCGCCTCACCCTCGGCATCGGCGCCGGCGGCAACGGTTTCGACGCCACGACCCTGCGCCGCGGCGACGAGGAGCCGTGGACGCCGCGCGAGCGGGCCGACCACTTCGACGAGTTCGTACCGCTGCTCGACCGGCTGCTCCGTGAGCCCTCGGTGTCGTACGAGGGCACGTTCTACTCGGCGAACGAGGCCCGGAACATCCCCGGCTGCGTGCAGCGGCCCCGGCTGCCGTTCGCGGTGGCGGCGACCGGCCCGCGCGGGATGAAGCTCGCCGCCCGGTACGGCCAGGCCTGGGTCACCACGGGCGACCCGAAGCTGTACGAGACGGGGACCCCCGCGCAGTCCGTGGAGGCCATCCGGGGACAGCTCACCAAGCTGGACACGGCCTGCGAGTCGATCGGCCGGGATGCCGCCGAGCTGGACAAGGTCCTTCTCACCGGCTTCACCCCGGACCGCCCGCTGCAGTCCTTCGACGCCTTCGTCGACTTCGCGGGCACCCACTTCGCGCTCGGCTTCACCGAGATCGTCATCCACCTGCCGATCCCCGACTCCGACTTCGCGGCGGACGAGAAGGTCTTCGAGCGCATCGCCACCGAGGGCCTGGCCCAGCTCGGACACTGACCGACCCGTCCCGGGAACCCGCTGGCATATGCACCAGGCATGTTCACCTGGTCAGGGGCGTGCATCCTCAGATGTGCGCCCCTCCGCACGCCCGTGCACTCTCGTGCGCGAGAATGGGCGGGTGACCTCAGCTACCGACTCGCCTTCGCCTGCCGCAATCCGGCTGATCGCCACCGACCTGGACGGCACCCTGCTCCGTGACGACAAGACGGTCTCCGACCGTACGGTCGCCGCGCTGGCCGCTGCCGAGGAGGCCGGTATCGAGGTCTTCTTCGTCACCGGACGCCCGGCCCGCTGGATGGATGTCGTCAGCGACCATGTGCACGGCCACGGCCTGGCGATCTGCGCCAACGGCGCGGCGGTCGCGGATCTGCACGCCGGCGGCGAGCTGGTCAAGGTCCGCCCGCTGGAACGCCCCATCGCCCTCGATGTGGTCCACTCGCTGCGCGCCGCCGCTCCCGGCACCACCTTCGCCGTCGAGCTGGCCACCGGCATCCACTACGAACCGGACTACCCGCCCTTCCACCTGGACCCGTGCGCCTCGATCGCCGCCGCCGAGAAGCTGCTGCACGAGGAGGCGCCCGGCACCGGCGTCCCGGTGCTCAAGGTCCTCGCCCACCACTCCGAACTGACCCCGGACGACTTCCTCGACCTGGCCCGTACGGCGGCAGCGGACCGGGCCTCCATCACCCGGTCCAGCCCCACGGCCCTGCTGGAGATCAGCGGTCCCGGGGTCTCCAAGGCCAGCACGCTGGAGCTCTGCTGCGCCGAGCGCGGCATCTCGCCCGCCGAGGTCGTCGCCTTCGGGGACATGCCCAACGACGTGG
This sequence comes from Streptomyces sp. NPDC002403, assembly GCF_053593015.1. NCBI lineage: Bacteria > Bacillati > Actinomycetota > Actinomycetes > Kitasatosporales > Streptomycetaceae > Streptomyces > Streptomyces sp. NPDC002403. The sequence goes on from NZ_JBSFBQ010000035.1 coordinate 36,172, forward strand.
AGATGCTGAGCTGGGCGGGCACCTCGTACGCGATGGGCAACGCCCACCCGGCCGCGTTCGCTGCCGCCACCGGCCGGACCGGCACCAACGGCGAGGACGGCGTCGCGGTCGTCATCGAGCGGATCATCGCCGAGCGTCTGGCGTCCGGCGCCGGACGCTGAGCCCCTCCGGAGAGGGAATGCCGCCCGGCCCGTCCCGCGGGCCTTCAGAGGGGCGCCTCCCACACCACAGTCGTACCGCCTCCGTCCTCCCCGATCCCGGGTCCGAACCAGCTCGCGCCGCCGAGCGACTCCGCCCGGCGCGCCAGGTTCCGCAGCCCGCTGCGCCGGCCGCCCGCCGGGATGCCCACCCCGTCGTCGGCGACCGACAGCCGCACCGCGTCCCGCCCGTCGGGCAGTGTGACGGTCGCGTCGACGACCACGTCGATCAGCGATGCCTCGGCGTGCCGGAAGGCGTTGGACAGCGCCTCCCGCAGCGCCGCGATCAGGTTCTTGCCGGTCAGCTCGCCGACCAGTGAGTCGACCGGGCCGAGGAAGCGGTGCGAGGGCTTGAAGCCCAGCGGGACCGCCGCCATGTTGATCTCGCGCAGGACGCGGGTGCGGAGCCCCGACGGCGCCTCGGCGGGTTCCTGCTGCAACGCGAAGATCGCGGTGCGGATCTCCTGGATGGTCACGTCCAGTTCGTCGACCGCCCGGCCCACCCCGGTCTGCACCTCGGGCACCACCGACCGGCGCTGGGCGCTCTCCAGCATCATCCCGGTGGCGAACAGCCGCTGGATGACCAAGTCGTGCAGATCACGGGCGATCCGGTCCCGGTCCTCGTAGACGGCGAGCCGCTCCCGGTCCCGCTGTGCCTCGGCCATCATCAGTGCGAGGGCGGCCTGCGAGGCGAACTGGGTGGCGAGGGTCCGCTCCGCCTCCGTGAACGGTCGGCCGCCCCGGCCGCGGGGGGTGGCGAGCGCACCGAGCACCCGCCCGCCGCTGTGCAGGGGCAGCAGCATGCTCGGTCCGTAGCGATGGGCCAGACCGGTGACCATGCGGGGGTCGGTGGCCGAATCGTCCACGAAGACCGCCTCGCCGCCCAGCAGCTTCGCCGCCACCGGGCTGTCGGGCCCGATGATCACCCCGAGCGAGGAGGAGGGGTCGTCCGCGGAGACGGCGACGATCTCCAGCCCGCCGTCCTCGGTGGGCAGCAGCACGACCCCGGCGGCGGCGTCGGCGAGCCGCCGGGCCTGTTCGGCGACGACGGAGAGCGCGTCGTCGGCGTCCCCGCCGGAGAGCAGGGCGGTCGTCACGGCCACCGACCCGTCGATCCACCGCTCTCGCTGGCGCGCCGCCTCGTACAGCCGGGCGTTGCCGATGGCGATCCCGGCCTCCGTGGCAAGCACCCGCACCATGTGCAGGTCGTAGTCGTTGAACTCGCCGCCCTCCTTCTCGGCCAGGTAGAGGTTTCCGAAGATCTCTCCCTGCACGCGGATCGGGACGCCGAGGAAGGTCCGCATCGGAGGGTGGCCGGGCGGGAAGCCGGCGAACCTCGGATCGGCCGTCAGATCGGCGAGCCGCACCGGGACCGGGTCGTGGATCAGCGCGCCGAGCAGCCCCCGGTGCCCGTCGGGGCGGTGGCCGATCTCCTCCGCCACCTCGTCCGGCACCCCGTACGTGACGAAGTCGGAGAGCCCCTCGCCCTCCTCGTCGACGACGCCGATGGCGGCGTAGCGGGAGCGGGTGAGTTCGGCGGCCGTCTCGCAGATCCGGTCGAGGGTGGAGTGCAGTTCCAGGCCCGCGCCGACGGAGCGCATGGCCTCCAGCAGTTGCGGGATGCGGGCGGTGATCTCGGTGGACAGGCCCTGCAGGCTGCGGGTCGCCTGGGTGGCGGCTTCGAGTGAGTCCTTCGGGTCCTGCTCCGGCATACCCCGAGAGTAGTTAGTCCTGATTGGGGAGGAAAGTCGGCTGCCGTACCGCCCGGCTCGCCCCCGACGGCTGCCGTACCGCCCGGCTCGCCCCCGACGGCTGCCGTACCGCCCGGCTCGCCCCCGACGGCCGTCGAGCCGCCCGGCTCACCCCCGCGCGCCCACGGCTTCCTCCGGCACCCGCGTGATCTCCCGCGCACCCCTCGCTCCGCCGGGCAGCCGCTCGGTCTCCCGCTCCCGCTCCAGCATCCGCCGCAAGGGGCCTTCCCCGGTGGCGAGATCGGCGTACGGACCGCGCTGCACGATCCGGCCGGCGTCCAGCACCAGCACCTCGTCGACGGCTTCGAGTTCCTCCAGACGATGGGTGATCAGCACGGTCGTGCGCCCCTCGGTGGCGGCCAGCAGATCCGCCGTCAGGGCGTCCGCGGTCGCCAGGTCGAGATGCTCGGCGGGCTCGTCCAGGACGAGAACGGGAAAATCGGCGAGGATCGCCCTGGCCAGGGCGAGGCGTTGGCGCTGTCCGCCGGAGAGGCGTGCGCCGTGCTCGCCGACGAGGGTGTCGAGCCCGTCGGGCAGCGCCTCGGCCCAGTCGAGCAGCCGGGCCCGGCCGAGAGCGGCGCGCAGTTCCTCGTCCGTCGCGCCGGTACGGGCCAGCCGCAGGTTCTCCCGGATGGAGCTGTCGAAGACATGGGCGTCCTGGGCGCACAGCCCGACGTACCGCCGGACCGTGTCACCCTCCAGCGCACCGGCCTCGACCCCACCGATCCGGTACGTCCCCGCCCGCGCGTCCAGGAAGCGGACCAGGATCTGCGCGAGGGTCGTCTTCCCGGAGCCGGAGGGCCCGACGACGGCGATGCGCCGGCCGGCCGTCAGCGTCAGGTCGACGGTGTCGAGGGCGTCCCGTTCCGCTCCCGGGTAGCGGGCCGACAGCCCCCGTACCTCCAGCGGGAAGGGCGACGCGGGTGCCTCGGCCGGGCTTCCGGGTTCGCTCACCGGCAGTGGCGCGTCCAGCACCTCGAACACCCGCTCCGCGCTCCGCTCGACCCGCCTGCGGTACTGCGCGGCGAGCGGCAGCCCGGTCACGGCCTCGAAGGCGGCCAGCGGGGTCAGCACGACCACCGCGAGTTCCACGCCCGCGAGCCGCCCGTCGTGCACGGCGGGAAGGGCGACGAGTGCGGTGGCGACGACTGTGAGGCCGGTGATCAGGGTGATCAGGCCGGCGCCGAGTGCGGTGGCGGTGGCCGCGCGGGCGGCGATGCGGGTCAGTACGCCGTCGGCCTCGCGGGCCCGTTCCGCGCGGGCGGGCAGGGCACCCGCGACGGTGAGCTCGGCGGTCCCGCCGAGCAGGTCCGTGATCCGGGTGGCCAGTTCGGCGCGGGCGGGGGCGAGCCGACGTTCCGTGTGGCGGGAGCACGCGCTGCTGACCAGCGGCACGGCGACCCCGGCCAGCAGCAGCCCGGCGGCGAGCACGACGCCTGCGGCCGGCAGCAGCCAGCCGACGAAACCGGTGGCCGCCGTTCCGACGACCACGGCGGTCCCGGCGGGCAGCATCCAGCGCAGCCAGTAGTCCTGCAGGGCGTCCACGTCGGCGACGAGCCGGGAGAGCAGGTCGCCGCGCCGCGTCCGGCGCAGTCCGGCGGGCGCGACGCGCTCCAGGCCCCGGTAGACCGCGACGCGCAGCTCGGCGAGCATCTTGAGCACCGCGTCGTGCGACACCAGGCGCTCGGCGTAGCGGAAGACGGCCCGCCCGAGCCCGAAGGCTCGGGTCGCGGTCACGGCGACCATCAGATAGAGCACCGGCGGCTGTTCGGAGGCGCGGGCGATCAGCCAGCCGGAGACGGCCATCAGCCCGACGGCCGAGCCCACGGCGAGGCTGCCCAGCAGCAGCGCCAGTGCCAGCCGGCCGCGCTGTGCGCCCGCGGCTTCCCGGACCCGTGCCAGGACCCGGCCGGAGCGGGCCGCGGTGTCCCGCAGCACCTCGGGCTCCGGTGCCTCCTCGTTCCGGCCGGACCGGGCACCCTCCGGGCGCGGCGCGGTCGCGGCCGTCCCGTTCCCCGCCGGCCGCGGCGTCGCGGACGGTTCGAGGGTCACCACCCGGTCCGCCACCGAGAGCAGCGCCGGGCGGTGCACGACCAGCAGCACGGTCCGTCCCGCCGCCAGCCGCCGTACCGCCTCGACGATCCCCGCTTCCGTCTCGCCGTCCAGGCTCGCGGTCGGCTCGTCGAGCAGCAGCAGCGGGCGGTCGGCGAGGAAGGCCCGCGCGAGCGCCAGCCGCTGCCGCTGTCCGGCGGAGAGGCCGGCGCCGTCCTCGCCGAGCAGCGTCCGCTCCCCGTCGGGGAGTTCGGCCACGAAGTCCTGCGCCCCGGCGTCCCGCAGCGCGGCCGTCACCGCGCCGTCGTCGGCGTCCGGCCGGGCCAGTCGTACGTTCTCCGCGATGGTGCCCGCGAAGAGATACGGGCGCTGCGGCACCCAGGCGATCCGCTCCCGCCACTTCTCGGGCGCGAGCGCCGCCAGATCGACGCCGCCGATCCGTATCCGTCCCTCGTCGGGTGCGGTGAAGCCGAGCACCACATCGAGCAGGGTGGACTTCCCGACGCCGCTCGGGCCGACCAGGGCCACGGTCTCCCCCTCGTCCACCACCAGCGAGGCCCCGTCCAGCGAGGGTTCGGTCCGGCCCTCGTGCCGTACGGTCACCCCCTCCAGCTCCAGCCGCAGCACACCGGGTACATCCGCCGTGCCGGCCTGCCGGGGCTCGGTCTCCAGGACCGCGAAGATCTCCTCCGCGGCCGAGAGCCCCTCGGCGGCCGCGTGGTACTGCGCTCCGACCTGGCGGATCGGCAGATAGGCCTCGGGTGCCAGGATCAGCACCACCAGGCCGGTGTAGAGGTCGAGTTCGCCGTGGACCAGCCGCATGCCGATGGTGACGGCGACGAGGGCCACCGACAGCGTCGCCAGCAGTTCCAGGGCGAAGGACGACAGGAACGCGATCCGCAGGGTCCGCAGCGTGGCGCGGCGGTACTGCGAGGTGATCGTACGGATGGACTCGGCCTGCGCCTTGGCGCGGCCGAAGACCTTCAGCGTCGGCAGTCCGGCGACCACGTCGAGGAAGTGCCCGGAGAGCCGGGACAGCAGCCGCCACTGGCGGTCCATCCGGGACTGGGTGGCCCAGCCGATCAGGATCATGAAGAGCGGGATGAGCGGCAGCGTGACGACGATGATCGCCGCCGAGACCCAGTCCTCGGTGACGATCCTGGCGAGGACCGCCACCGGGACGACCACCGCGAGACCGAGCTGCGGCAGATAGCGCGCGAAGTAGTCGTCGAGCGCGTCGACGCCACGGGTCGCGAGCGCCACCAGGGAGCCGGTGCGCTGTCCGTTCAGCCAGCCGGGGCCGAGCGCCGCGGCCCGCGCCAGCAGCCGGGCGCGGAGTTCGGACTTGACCGCCGCGCTGGCCCGGTACGCGGCCAGCTCGGTCAGCCAGGAGACCAGCGCCCGGCCGAGCGCGACCGCGGCGAGCAGGATCAGCGGGGTCCGCAGCCCGGAGACCGTCAGCCCGTCCTCGAAGCCGCCCACCACCACTTCGGCGATGAGTATGGCCTGGGCGATGACCAGCGCGGCGCCGACGACTCCGAGCGCCACCACGGCTGCCAGGAAGAGGCGGGTGGCACGGGCGTAACGGAGCAGACGCGGGTCGATCGGTTTCACGTGAAACAGCCCCTAGCGAGCTCGGTCGTTGGATTGGGGTCCACCCGGCGGATCAGGGCCGGCGTCGCGCCCCCGGCCGTGATCCGCCGGTCAGGTCCCGGCTGCGGTCAGTGCGCCTCGGCGATGTGCTGCGTACCGATGCGCTTGCGGAACACCCAGTACGTCCAGCCCTGGTACAGCAGGACGATGGGGGTGGCGATCCCCGCACACCAGGTCATGATCTTCAGTGTGTACGGGGTGGACGAGGCGTTGGTGACCGTGAGGCTCCAGGCGTCGTTCAGCGAGGACGGCATGACGTTCGGGAAGAGTGTCAGGAAGAGCATGGCGACCACGGCCGCGACGGTCACCCCGGAGAACGCGAACGACCAGCCCTCGCGTCCCGCCGCGATCGTGGCGACCGCGGCGACCAGCGCCACCACGGCGATGATCATCGCCAGCAGGCTCCAGCCGTCCCCGTTGTCGAGCTGGGTCCAGATCAGGAAGCCGAGCGCGAGCACCGCGGTGACGATCCCCAGCTTCAGCGCCAGCCTGCCGGCCCGCTCCCTGATGTCCCCGGCCGTCTTGAGTCCCGCGAACACGGCGCCGTGGAAGGTGAAGAGGGCGAGCGTGACCAGTCCGCCGAGGATGGCGTACGGGTTGAGCAGGTCCCAGAAGGTGCCCACGTACTCCATGTCGGCGTCGATCTTCACGCCGCGCACGATGTTCCCGAAGGCCACGCCCCAGAGCACGGCCGGGATCAACGAGGTCCAGAAGATGGCGTGTTCCCAGTTGGTCTGCCACTTCTCACCGGAGCGCTTGGCCCGGTACTCGAAGGCGACCCCCCGCACGATCAGACAGACCAGGATGAGCAGCAGCGGCAGGTAGAAGCCGGAGAACAGGGTGGCGTACCACTCGGGGAAGGCGGCGAAGGTCGCGCCGCCCGCGGTGAGCAGCCACACCTCGTTGCCGTCCCAGACGGGCCCGATCGTGTTGATCAGGACTCGTCGTTCCTTGCGGTCGCGGGCCAGCAGCTTGGTGAGGACGCCGATTCCGAAGTCGAATCCCTCCAGGAAGAAGTAGCCGGTCCAGAGGACGGCGATGAGTACGAACCAGACGTTGTGGAGTTCCATCTCTCAGCTCCTCTGCTCTCAGTAGGAGAAGGCCATCGGCCGGTCGGCGTCGTCATGGTCGCCGCCGATCTTGGTGGGCGGGTTGAGGTCGGCCTCGGTGAGCTCCGGCGGACCTGCCTTGATGTACTTCACGAGCAGCTTGACCTCGACGACCGCGAGCACGGCGTAGAGCAGGGTGAAGCCGATCATCGAGGTCAGCACCTCGCCCTGCGAGACACCGGGGGAGACCGCGTCGCGGGTCTGGAGCACTCCGTAGACGACCCAGGGCTGGCGGCCCATCTCGGTGAAGATCCAGCCCCAGGAGTTGGCGATCAGCGGGAAGAGCAGCGTCCAGAGCGCCAGGATCCAGTAGCACTTGGCGAACTTCGGGCTGAGTGCCTTGTTCTTGAAGAGGACCAGGTTCGGCACTTCGTCCTCACCGGTGCGCAGTCCCGGCGGCAGCATGAACTTCTTCCGGGTCAGCCACAGCCCGAGGATGCCGAGGGCGAAGGAGGCCATCCCGAAGCCGATCATCCAGCGGAAGCTCCAGAACGCGACCGGGATGTTGGGCCGGTAGTCGCCGGGGCCGAACTTCTCCTGCTCGGCCTTGTTGATGTCGTTGATGCCGGGGACGTACGAGGTGAAGCTGTCGTCCGCGAGGAAGGACAGTATTCCCGGGATGGAGATCTCCACGGTGTTGTGGCCCTTGGCCACGTCGCCGACGGCGAAGACCGAGAACGGCGCACCCTCCTCGCCCTCCCAGAGGGCCTCGGCGGCCGCCATCTTCATCGGCTGCTGCTTGAACATGACCTTGCCCAGCTGGTCGCCGCTGATGGCGGTGAGCAGTCCGGCGATGACCACGGTGACCAGGCCGAGCCGCAGTGAGGTCCGCATCACCGGGATGTGCTTCTTGCGCGCCAGGTGGAAGGCGGCGATGCCGACCATGAACGCGCCGCCGACCAGGAAGGCCGCGGTGATGGTGTGGAAGAACTGGGCGAGTGCGGTGTTCTGGGTGAGCACGTGCCAGAAGTCGGTGAGCTCGGCGCGACCGCGTTCCTTGTTGATCCGGTAGCCGACCGGGTGCTGCATCCAGGAGTTGGCCGCCAGGATGAAGTAGGCGGACAGGACGGTCCCGATGGAGACCATCCAGATGCAGGCGAGGTGGATCTTCTTCGGCAGCTTGTCCCAGCCGAAGATCCACAGCCCGATGAAGGTGGACTCGAAGAAGAACGCGATCAGTGCCTCGAACGCGAGCGGAGCACCGAAGATGTCACCGACGAACCGCGAGTAGTCGGACCAGTTCATGCCGAACTGGAACTCCTGGACGATGCCGGTGACGACGCCCATGGCGATGTTGATCAGGAAGAGCTTGCCCCAGAACTTCGTCGCTCTGAGGTACTTCTCGTTGTTCGTGCGGACCCAGGCGGTCTGCAGGCCGGCGGTGAGCGCGGCGAGAGAGATCGTCAAGGGGACGAACAGGAAGTGATAGACGGTAGTGATACCGAACTGCCATCGCGCCAGGGTTTCCGGCGCCAGAGCCAGCTCCACGTCGTCTTCTCCTTACGTCGCCGTAATCACACCGGCAGTTTGCCCTTTAAATCCGACTGATCACGGGAGAAACAGGACACGCTTGTGAACGCGTTCACATTCACAAGCATTATGACGCACAGACTTTCGCGACGTTCGGGCGGGGTACCCCTCTTGGGACGTTCCGATCAATCTGCCCGAACCAGACGCCCCGGGAGCACCGCGGACCCCGGGGAACGAGAAGGCCCCGTACCTCGTCGACGAGGTACGGGGCCCGGATCCCCTGATCGCGCGGACGGACCGCGCGACCGCCCTACAGCTCCTTGCGGTACGACTCGGCCACCTTCAGGAACAGGTCGTTCGCCTCGTCCTCCCCGATCGTGACCCGCACCCCCTCACCCATGAACGGCCTGACCACCACTCCGGCCCGCTCGCACGCCGCGGCGAAGTCGGCGGTGCGCTCCCCGAGCCGCATCCAGACGAAGTTCGCCTGGGAGTCCGGCACGGTCCATCCCTGACCGGCCAGCGTCCGCTGCACCCGCTGACGCTCGCACACCAGCGAGCCCACCCGCCCCAGAAGTTCGTCCTCGGCACGCAGCGAGGCGACCGCCGCGTCCTGCGCGAGCTGACTGACCCCGAAGGGCACCGCCGTCTTGCGCAGCGCCGCCGCCACCGGCTCGTGGGCCACGGCGAAGCCGACCCGCAGCCCCGCCAGGCCGTACGCCTTGGAGAAGGTCCGCAGCACCGCCACATTGGGCCGGTCCCGGTAGATCTCGATGCCGTCCGGCACCTCGACGTCCCGGATGAACTCCCGGTACGCCTCGTCGAGCACCACGAGGACATCACCCGGCACCCGGTCCAGGAACCGCTCCAGCTCGGCCCGGCGCACCACGGTGCCGGTCGGGTTGTTCGGGTTGCAGACGAAGATCATCCGGGTGCGGTCCGTGATCGCGTCCGCCATCGCATCGAGATCGTGCACCTCGTCGTCGGTCAGCGGCACCTTCACCGAGGTCGCACCGCTGATCTGCGTGATGATCGGGTACGCCTCGAAGGAGCGCCAGGCGTAGATGACCTCGTCACCCGGGCCCGAGGTGGCCTGGAGCAGCTGCTGCGCCACACCGACCGAGCCGGTCCCGGTGGCGAGGTGCGACAGAGGCACACCGAAACGCTCGGCCAGCTCGTTCATCAGGCCGGTGCAGGCCATGTCCGGGTAGCGGTTGAAGTTCGCGGCCGCGGCCAGGGCGGACTCCATCACCCCGGGCAGCGGCGGGTAAGGATTCTCGTTGGAGGACAACTTGAACGCGACCGGTCCGCCGGCCGCGGCCGGCTTGCCCGGTACATAGGCGGGGACGCCGTCCAGCTCGGCGCGCAGCTTGGGGCTCGTCTCGCTCACCGCAGGTCCTCCTCGACCGTCTCTGTACACATCAATACTGCTCACCTTATGAGGATTGGGCGCGGCTGCGAATGGCTCCGGGCGCCCAATCGTCCGGTGCGACCGGGAATGGGGGGAGCGCTTCCCCCTCCGGCGCGCGCCGGTGGCTCACTCCGTGGCGCGCGTCCCTCGAAGAGGTGAGATGAGACCTCTTCGAGACATCGACCATTTGGTAGGCCCATCGACTCCGGCACATGACACACTACGGTCAGGCCCGTCAACATCCTTGGTTTTCAAGGCATTTGACCGTTAATGATCATGCAAAAACGTGCCTGTCAACGAGTGAATATGCGACCGGGCCAACCGCCCCTCCGAGCCCTACTATCGGCTCGCCATGACAGCAGCAGGGAAGCACCAGGTGAGCCGGACGGACACACCCCGGCGCGGCGGCCGGCAGGGACGAGCGGGAATCCGGGATGTGGCCGCCGCCGCCGGAGTCTCCATCACGACCGTCTCCGACGCGCTCAACGGCAAGGGCAGGCTCCCGGACGCCACCCGCCGCCATGTCCGCGAGGTCGCTGAGCGCCTGGGCTACCGCCCTTCCGCCGCGGCCCGCACCCTCCGTACCGGCAAGTCCGGCCTCATCGGCCTGACCGTGACGACCTACGGGGACGAACCCTTCACCTTCACCGAATTCGCGTACTTCGCCGAGATGGCCAGAGCGGCCACCTCCGCCGCGCTCGCCCGCGGCTACGCCCTCGTCATCCTGCCCGCCACCTCACGCCACGACGTCTGGTCGAACGTCGCGCTCGACGGCACCGTCGTGATCGACCCCTCCGACCAGGACCCGGTCGTCACCGAACTCGTGCGCCAGGGGCTGCCCGTCGTCTCGGACGGCCGCCCGGCCGGCACCCTCCCGGTCACCGCCTGGGTCGACAACGACCACCGGGCCGCCGTGCTCGACCTGCTCGACCATCTCGCCGCCGCCGGGGCCCGCCGCATCGGCCTGCTCACCGGCACCACCACCGACACGTACACCCGCCTCTCCACCAGCGCGTACCTCCACTGGTGCGAGCGCGTGGGCCAGGACCCGGTGTACGAGTCGTACCCCGCCCACGACCCGTGCGCGGGCGCGGTCGCCGCCGACCGGCTGCTCGCCCGCCCGGACCGGCCCGACGCCGTCTACGGACTCTTCGACCCCAACGGCACCGATCTGCTGGCGGCGGCCCGCCGGTACGGCCTGCGCGTCCCCGAGGACCTGCTGCTGGTCTGCTGCAGCGAGTCCACCGTGTACGCGACGACCGAGCCCCCCATCACCACCCTCTCGCTCAAGCCGCGCAGAATCGGCACGGCAGTCGTCCAGCTTCTGATCGACGCCATCGAGGGCGTGGATCAGGACGGACCGGTGGAGCAGGTCATACCGACCGAACTCATCGTGCGGACCTCCTCGCAACGCCGTCCACCCCGCACCACGGTCAGCGCACCCCGCTCGCCGGCAAGGGATTGATCAGGCGATTTCGGACCAATCGGCTGGTGAACCCGACGTGCGTCCGGATTCACCACCCCTGGTGCGTCACACAGCACGATCCACATTCCTATGATGGGCGCACGACACCGCGGACCGCCCCGACCAGCAGGGCCCGTCAGGTGTACGGCGGCGCGACGGTGGTGGAGGGGTCGATGACACAGGGGGCCGGTCAGGAACCCGTGGTGCGGACTGCGACGTTGCGCGACTTCCGCGTACCGCCCTATGCCCAGACCCCGGTGCCGCCATCACCACCGCACCCGGGCAACGCCGTGCCCGGCGGCGAGCCGCCGGAGGGGTACACCCCCACCGAGCGCGATCTTCCCGTGATCAACCGCGGTGACACCCTGCAGGTGGCGGCCGTCCCCGACCCGCGCCCCGTCCCGGACCAGGGCCTCGGCCCGCTGTACGTGGTCGGCGACGTCCACGGCTATCTGGACGAGCTCCACGCCGCCCTCGCCGAGCAGGGCCTGATCGACGCCGACGGCAAATGGTCGGCGGGCAACGCCCGGCTCTGGTTCCTCGGCGACTTCACCGACCGGGGCCCCGACGGCATCGGGGTCATCGACCTCGTGATGCGCCTGTCCGCCGAGGCCGCGGCCGCGGGGGGCTACTGCAAGGCCCTGATGGGCAATCACGAACTGCTGCTCCTCGGCGCCAAGCGGTTCAGCGACACCCCGGTCAACTCCGGTGCGGGCACCGCCACGTTCCAGGCCGCCTGGCTGCTCAACGGCGGCCAGAAGAACGACATGGAGCGGCTCCAGGACGTCCACCTCCAGTGGATGTCCCGGCTCGACGCGATCGTCGAGGAGGACGGGCATCTACTGATGCACTCCGACACGACGGCCTACCTCGAATACGGCACCACCATCGAGGACGTCAACGACACGGTGCACGCCATCCTCACGCGTAACGACGCCGATGAGTGCTGGGACCTCTTCCGCAAGCTCACCAAGCGGTTCGCCTTCCGCGACGAATCGGGTCCGCAGGCCGTCCGGGAGCTGATGGCCGCCTACGGCGGACAGCGCATCGTCCATGGTCACAGCCCCATTCCGTACCTCCTCGGAGAGGTCGGTTCGGAGGACGGCGAGGACAGCTCCGGCCCCGTGGTCGAGGGTCCGCACGTGTACGCGGACGGGCTCGCCATCGCCATGGACGGCGGAGTGACCATGGCCGGAAAGCTACTGGTCGTCCAACTGCCCCTGCATGACTGACGTTCTTCCGGGAAGACGCTCCCAGGAACTGAACACGCCGAACACCGGGCCTATTTACGGAAACCCCCTGTCACCCCGTGCCGTGGGCGCTCTACCATCGGCGTATCAGTAGCAGGCTCTCCTCCGTTTCCGCCCAACTGCCCCTCCTGAGCGGGCATTCAGGCCCGACGGAGCATCGGGGGATGCACATGAACAGCGCTCCGCACCTGCTGGCCGAGGACCGACCCGAGTACGAGCGGATCCTCGACGACGCACTGCGCCATGCCCATGAACGGCCGGATCTGGCCGCGGTCGGCGAGAGACTCAACGCCGTACAGCTCCGCACCATGGCGCTGGACGCCACGGAGTTGATCACCTCCACGGCCGCCACCGAGTACAAGCACTATGTACAGGCCCGGCAGGAACTGCGCAGCCCCGCCGAAGGGGAGGACCGGGACGCAGGCCCAGGATCCGTCGCCGCCCGCCCGCATCGGTCGGGAGCCGGCATAGGAGCCGTGGTCACGGTCCTGGCGCCGGTGCTCGCCGGCACCGCCGCGTTCATATTCCTGCTGGCCGGCTATCTGCTGAGGCTGCTCGACCCGCCGCCGTCGTTCGCCTCCACCATGGTCTCCGCCGGCTGGTTCTTCGCAGCGGTCACGGCCGCAGCCATCCTGGCCGCCGCCGCCGGGCTGCTCATCACCGCGCTGCGCAACGGCTCCGACTCGCAGCCCGCCGACGACGAGGAGGACGAACTGCCGGAGGACGTGGCACGGGCCAGGGAGGCGTGGCGCCACGCCCTGCTGGAGCGCGGCATACTGCCGTTCCTGCGGGACGCGCTCGCCGACCCCGAGGCCGCTCCCGCCGCGCGCACCCCGCTTCCCTCCGCGAACCGCATCCCGAAGGTCGGCTACAGCCGGCCGGACTTCTCCAGCCCGGGCGACGGCCCGGCGGCGGGCCCCCGCCCCACGTTCACCTCACCGGACTTCACCAGCCCCGACTTCGGCGGCCCCGAGCACGAGCTGGACTGACCGGCTCCCCGCGGGCGAACGGCGGGACCGTTCGCTCCGGAGGCCGGAGCCTCCGGAGCGAACACCCGGGCCTGTCCGGCCATGGCCCGCCGGACAGGCCCGAGCCCGGATCAGTCCGCGATCGGCAGATAGACCCGGTTGCCGGACGCTGCGAACTCCTTGGACTTCTCCGCCATGCCCGCCTCGATCTCCGTCTGCGAACCACCGTGTTCGCGCCGGATGTCCTGGGAGATCTTCATCGAACAGAACTTCGGTCCGCACATCGAGCAGAAGTGCGCCGTCTTCGCCGGCTCGGCGGGCAGCGTCTCGTCGTGGAACTCCCGCGCGGTGTCCGGGTCGAGAGCCAGATTGAACTGGTCCTCCCAGCGGAACTCGAAGCGGGCGTCCGAGAGCGCGTCGTCCCAGTCCTGCGCCCCCGGATGCCCCTTGGCGAGGTCCGCCGCATGCGCCGCGATCTTGTAGGTGATGACGCCGGTCTTCACATCGTCCCGGTTGGGCAGGCCGAGGTGCTCCTTCGGCGTGACGTAGCAGAGCATCGCCGTCCCCCACCATGCGATCATCGCCGCGCCGATACCCGAGGTGATGTGGTCGTACGCCGGCGCGACATCGGTGGTCAGCGGGCCGAGCGTGTAGAAGGGCGCCTCCTCGCAGATCTCCTGCTGGAGGTCGATGTTCTCCTTGATCTTGTGCATCGGTACATGGCCCGGGCCCTCGATCATGGTCTGGACGCCGAACCGCTTGGCGACCGCGTTCAGTTCGCCCAGCGTGCGCAGCTCGGCGAACTGCGCCTCGTCATTGGCGTCGGCGATCGAGCCGGGACGCAGCCCGTCGCCCAGCGAGTACGTCACGTCGTAGCTCGCGAGGATCTCGCAGAGCTCTTCGAAGTGCTCGTACAGGAACGACTCCTTGTGGTGCGCGAGGCACCACGCCGCCATGATCGAGCCGCCGCGGGAGACGATGCCGGTCTTGCGGCGGGCGGTCAGCGGGACGTACGGCAGGCGCACGCCGGCGTGAACCGTCATGTAGTCGACGCCCTGCTCGGCCTGCTCGATGACGGTGTCCTTGTAGATCTCCCAGGTGAGTTCCTCCGCCCGGCCGTCGACCTTTTCGAGGGCCTGGTAGAGCGGAACGGTGCCGATCGGCACGGGGGAGTTGCGCAGAACCCACTCACGGGTGGTGTGAATGTTGCGGCCGGTGGACAGATCCATGACGGTGTCGGCGCCCCAGCGCGTCGCCCACGTCATTTTTTCCACCTCCTCCTCGATGGAGGACGTCACCGCGGAGTTGCCGATGTTGGCATTGACCTTCACCAGGAACCGCTTGCCGATGATCATCGGCTCGATCTCGGGGTGGTTGACGTTGGCGGGCAGCACGGCCCGGCCGGCCGCGATCTCCTCCCGCACCACCTCGGGCCCGACGTTCTCCCGGATCGCCACGTATTCCATCTCCGGAGTGATCTCGCCCCGGCGGGCGTACGCGAGCTGGGTCACCGGCCGCCCGTCGCGGCTGCGGCGCGGCAGGCGCGGGCGGCCGGGGAAGACCGCGTCGAGGTTGCGCAGCCCGCCGCGCGGCGGGGTGTGCTTGAGCCCGTCGTCCTCGGGGCGGGCGGGGCGGCCCGGGTACTCCTCGGTGTCGCCGCGGGTGACGATCCAGTTCTCCCGCAGCGGTGCGAGGCCGCGGCGGACATCGGTCTCGACGGTGGGATCGGTGTACGGACCCGACGTGTCGTACAGCGTCACGTCCTTGCCGTTGGTGAGGTGCACCTGACGGACCGGCACCCGGAGGTCCGGGCGCGAGCCCTGGACGTACCCCTTGTGCCAGCCGATGGACTTCCCGGCCTCGTCGCTCTGGTTCGAGGCAGGCGTGCGTGCGTCCGCTGTGGTCATGAGACCTACTCCCTACGCCGGCATTACCCGGTAACAGGTTCGGCGGTCGGCGCAGCCCTTCCCGTACGGACGTACGGATATCAGCGCCCTCTCAGCCCGGTGCTCCGAGCTCCCGCGTGTGCAAAGGTCCCTCCACGCTAGCGCCCCGTCCGGCGTGATGAACAGAGGGCCCGTCCCTTCTTGCGATGATCGGCCGGTGACGTCCCTCCATATCGACCACGAACCGCAGGGCCATCAGCACGGCCACTCGCACAGCCACGGCCCTGCCGCACCCGTCTCCAGACATCTGCGCAAGGTCATCGCGGCCGTACTGATCCCGTTCGCCGCCGCCGTCCTCGTCGGCCTGGTGGCGCTCTGGCCGGGCGGTGCGCCGGCGCACGAGCGGACCGGCGTCGGATTCGACCGGCAGACCCAGCAGGGAAAGGTGGTGAACATCGACATGGTGGACTGCAAGGAGGTGAACGCGGTCCAGACGCCCCTGGGCGGGGACACCACATCGCCCTCGGAAAGCAGAAGGGGACTGTGCAAGAAGGCCACGGTCGAGGTGACGACCGGTCACGACAAGGGCCGCACCTTCGTCGAGATCATCCAGCCCGACTCTCCGCGCCAGTTGCGCCAGGGTCAGGGCGTGGTGGTGTCGTACGCCCCTGACGCGCCCCGCGATCTGCAGTACTCGGTGACGGACGTCAACCGGAAGTTCCCGATGGCTCTGCTGGCCGGGATCTTCGCCCTGGTCGTGGTCGCGGTGGGCCGCATGCGCGGGGTGATGGCACTGGTCGCGCTCGCGGTGTCGTTCGCCGTGCTGACCCTGTTCATCCTCCCGGCCGTTCTCCAGGGCTCGAATCCGCTGCTCGTCGCGGTGGTCGGGGCCAGTGCCATCATGCTGATCGCGCTCTACATGTGCCACGGCCTGACCGCCCGCACCTCGGTCGCGGTGATCGGCACGCTGATCTCACTGCTGCTGATCGGACTGCTCGGGTCGCTCTTCATCGGCTGGGCCGGCCTGACCGGCAACACCGATGACAGCACCGGCCTCATCCACGGCCTGTACCCGCACATCGACATGAGCGGTCTGCTGCTGGCCGGTGTCATCATCGGTTCGCTCGGGGTGCTCGACGACGTGACCGTGACCCAGACCTCGGCGGTCTGGGAACTGCACCAGGCGAACCCGACGTTGGGCGTGCGTGGCCTCTACCGGGCAGGGATCAGGATCGGACGCGACCACATCGCCTCGGTCGTCAATACGCTGGTGCTCGCCTACGCGGGCGCCGCGCTGCCGTTGCTGCTGTTGTTCTCCATCGCGCAGAGCAGCGTGGGGACGGTGGCCAACAGCGAGCTGGTGGCGGAGGAGATCGTACGAACGCTGGTCGGCTCGATCGGACTGGTCGCCTCGGTGCCGGTGACGACGGTGCTCGCTGCGCTGGTCGTCTCCGCGGACCGCACAGGGCTCGGCGCGGAAGCCGGAGCTTCGGCACCCGTACGGGCCAGGAGAGGCCGTCGTCGTAGGACGAAGCCCTGATCGTCTCCGCCAGGTGAACAATTCACCCATTCGGCAGGCACCGTGTTCGACCGGCGAGCCGGTCGGCGGCGCCCGTTCCCGTCAGCCGGCGTTCTGTTCCTCGGCGAGGATCCGGCCCAGGGCGTCCTCCAGGTTGCCCTCGAAGTCACCCAGCGTGCACTCCTGCCCAAGCGGCACAAGCTTGTCGGTCCGGTCGAGAAACGCCACAAGTGGTGCCGTGCCGGCCCGGAAGAGGGCCCGGTCCTCGCCGACCTGAAGCCGGATGTGTACGTCGGAAAGTCCCTCGGGCTCAGTGGGTCCGATGTGCACATCACCGTCACCACTGGGGCTGTTGAGGCCGTCGAGCAGCAGCTCACGGCCGAATGCCCAGGTGACGGGGGCGTCACCTGGCAGATGGAAGGTCATCCGGATCGCATACGGATCGCAGACCTCGTACCGGAGCTCCACCGGGATCCGGAAAGAGAGTTCCTCGGAAACGAGGAAGCTCATCATGACCTCAGCTTGAACCGACTCGCGCATCGTTCAACCCCGCAGTAGATGAATCTGGCCAGGAATGATCCCCCGTGGCCCTATTGACGCCATCGTGGTGCACGCGATAGCAGATCACAAGGAGTGATTTTTCAGATACTGATAGAGAACACGAACGAACGCAAGAGGTTGGCCACTTCGCCACGTAGTTGTTCGACTGCGGGGAGCAACCGTCTCTCCTGCTCCAGGGGTACGGAAATCGCCATCGCGGCGGCGGTGAATCCGGCTGTGATCGGGATGGCCGCGCAGACCGTACCCAGGGCGTACTCCTGTCGCTCGATGACAGGTTCCATCCGCCCCATCGACCGCAGCCGTTCGAGGAGTGCCGCGCGGTCCTTCACCGAGTAGCGGGTCAGCGGACGCACGGGGTGACGGTCCAGGTGGTCCTCGCGGGCCTTCTCGTCGAGCTGACTCAGCAGGCACTGGCCGATCGCATGGGCGTGCCCGGTCTCCCGGAAGGAGGCCCATTCGTCGACGGCGGGATTGGCGGGGGTGTCGGCGACCGCGACGAGTTCGATCTCGCCTTCGCGGTAGACGGCGCAGTACACCGGCGCTCCGATGATGTCCCGCCAGCGGCCCAGCGACTCGGCCATCCTGCCGCGGCGATTCTGCAACGTCCCCTCGCCGACCAGGCGTTCCGCCGCGGTCCCCATGAGGAAGACGCCGTTCTCCCGGCGCAGATAGCCCTCGTGCGTCAGGGTGCGCAGCAGATGGTAGGCCGTGGGAAGAGGGAGCCCCGCCTCCCTGGCCAGTTGCTTCGCGGGCGCCCCGTCGCGATGAGCGGCCACGGCTTCCAGCAATCTCAGCGCTCGCTGCACCGAACCGATCAGCGTCGGGGCAGCGGTGCTCGATGCCGTGGTCAACAGTCACCCCCAGGCATGGTGACGGGTGGTCAGCCCGCCTGTGGGGGCCGCCCCCACGGGCTGCCGCATGGCTGGGGTCCGGAGACCGAACGCCGTACAAACCACGGGTCACTGTGGTGACAGGCTGTTAACTCCCATGCGCTGGCAGCGAACTGCCACTGTATCGGCCGGGTCCGCGGGGGGCGTCGTTTCGCCTTCCGCTTAGCTCACCTGGGCTAACGCCCCGGCCGGTCGCCGATCGTCCTACCAGTCGCCGCGCGAGGAGGACGACGACATGAACTTGCGTACGACGAAGATGAGCCCACCGACCAGGATCACGAAGACCAGGACCTTGAAGAGCACCTCGATCACGAACCCGAGCACGCTGGCGATCAGACCGCCGAACACGA
This sequence comes from Streptomyces sp. NPDC002403, assembly GCF_053593015.1. NCBI lineage: Bacteria > Bacillati > Actinomycetota > Actinomycetes > Kitasatosporales > Streptomycetaceae > Streptomyces > Streptomyces sp. NPDC002403. Next base: position 54,704 of record NZ_JBSFBQ010000035.1, read on the forward strand.
CGATCGCGATGACCGGCACCGCGATCCACTTCACCCACCAGGGCATACCGGCGAATATCTCCCGCACGGCCATCGTCCCTACCTCGTCTCCTTGAGTTCCTGCTTCGATGCCTGAGTTCCTGCTTCGATGCTAGAGGCGCGGAGGGGGCCGACGGGGGCCGCACAGCCCTTGAAGTCCCCTGATCGACCCCTGAGGGATCCCTGAGACCGGCCCCTCGCCCTCCGGTGGACCGGCTCAGCTCTCCGGCGGGGAGAAGACCACCATGACCCGCAGGTCCTCGGTGATGTGGTGGAACTTGTGGGCGACACCGGCCGGTACGTACACCACGCTTCCCCTGCCCACCTGCGTGGTTTCCATGCCGACCGTGATCGAGGCACGGCCGCTGACGACGAGGTAGACCTCGTCCTGGTTGTGCGGCTGCTGCGGGTCGAGCTCACCGGCGTCCAGCGCGTACAGGCCGACGGACATGTTCCGTTCCTTCACGAACTGCAGATACGCGCCGTCGTTGGCGGCCCGCTCCGCTTCCAGCTCGTCCAGTCTGAATGCCTTCATGGCCTGTGCGCCCCTTGCCTCTGCACTGCCGGTGTCCGCCACCGATCACGTCTGCCACGATCAGACACATGAAGAATTTCGTAGTCAAGACGATCGCCAACGCAGGTGCGCTGGCCGTGGCCATCTGGCTGATCCAGGACATCACGCTGAACGGTGGCAGCACCGGCCGCAAGGCGCTCACGCTGATCGTGGTCGCCCTGCTCTTCGGCCTGGTGAACTTCGTGGTCAAGCCGGTCGTGAAGCTGCTGACCCTGCCGCTCTTCATCCTCACGCTCGGGCTGATCACGCTGGTGGTCAACGCGCTCATGCTGCTGCTGACCTCGTGGCTGGCCGGGCTGTTCCACCTGAGCTTCCACGTCGAGGGCTTCTGGACCGCCGTGCTGGGCGGTCTGATCATCTCGATCGTGTCGTGGGCGCTGAACGTGATCCTGCCCGACGAGGACTGATCCGTGGCCTGCTGAAACAGTGCGGGCAGGACCGGTGGCACACCGGAGAGAGAAATGAGGGAGCGGTATGAGCACCATGGGTGACGGAACCCGGGCGGTACGGGCCGGGCTGCCCGAACCGGAGCAGTTCGAGCCCACTCTGCCCGGTCCGGTCTTCGCCGCGCACTTCCATCTCTCCGGTGAACCGACCGGTCCGTACACCTACGGCCGGGACACCAATCCGACCTGGACCCATCTGGAACGCGCCATCGGCGAGCTGGAGGCACCGGGGGAGCCCGTCGAAACCACGGTCTTCGCCTCCGGGATGGCGGCGATCTCGGCCGTGCTGCTGTCCCAGGCACGCACCGGCGACGTGGTGGTGCTGCCCGACGACGGCTATCAGGCCCTGCCGCTGGTGCGTGAGCAGCTGGAGGCGTACGGGGTCGAGGTGCGGACCGCGCCGACCGGTGGCGATGCCCAGCTGGCAGTCCTCGACGGCGCCAGGCTGCTGTGGATCGAGAGCCCGTCCAATCCGGGGCTCGACGTCTGCGACATACGCCGGCTCGTCGAGGCGGCGCACTCGGCCGGCGCTCTGGTGGCCGTCGACAACACCCTCGCCACACCGCTCGGCCAGCGCCCGCTGGAGCTGGGGGCCGACTTCTCGGTGGCCAGTGACACCAAGGGCATGACCGGACACGGGGACCTCCTGCTCGGCCATGTGACCTGCCGCGATCCGGAGCTGGCCGCGGGAGTGCGGCGCTGGCGCAAGGTGGTCGGCGCCATCCCGGGCCCCATGGAGGCCTGGCTCGCGCACCGCTCGCTGGCCACCCTGGAGCTGCGGATCGAGCGGCAGTGCTCCACCGCCCTGACGCTGGCGGAGGCGCTGGGCAAGCGGCCGGAGGTGACCGGGCTGCGGTACCCCGGGCTGCCCACCGACCCTTCGTATCCGAAGGCCGTACGGCAGATGCGGCGCTTCGGCTCCGTGGTGTCGTTCGTGCTGCCCGACCGCGAACGGGCCGAGCGCTTCCTGACCGAGCTGCGGCTGGTCGAGGACGCGACGAGCTTCGGCGGTGTGCGCTCCACCGCCGAGCGCCGGGCACGATGGGGCGGTGACGCCGTGCCCGAGGGCTTCATCCGTTTCTCGGTGGGCGCGGAGAACCCGGCGGACCTGGTGGCGGATGTGGAACGGGCGCTGGACGCGGCGCTGGGCCAGGGCCTTTCGTCTGGACCGGGCAGGCAAGGGCCGGGCGGTCCGAGCCTCCCCCCTCGTGGCTCGGACCGCCCCGGTTCCTCCTGCGAAGAACCGCCCGAACAAGGCTAGTTGACTCTCCGTCAGTGTCCAATCACGTTAGCGACAGAGACCTATCGACATATTTATAGTTGTACGGGTCCGAAGCGTCGTGAGGGTAGGAGGGCAGGACATGGACCTGGCCCTGCTGCGCACGTTCGTCACGGTGCACCGGGCCGGCTCCTTCACCAGGGCCGCCGCCCTGCTCGGCCTGTCCCAGCCTGCGGTCACCTCGCAGATCCGGACCCTGGAGCGGCAGCTGGGCCGCCCGCTCTTCCTGCGCAAGGCCCGCGGCGTGACCCCGACGACCATCGGCGACGAACTCGCGCACCGGGCGGCGCCCCATCTGGACGCGCTGATCGAGATCACCGAGACGGAGCTCGACGAGGAGTCGGGCGTACGGACCCTGCACCTGGCCGGACCGCCCGAGTTCACCTCGATGCGTGCCCTGCCCGCGCTCGCCCCTCTCGTCGGCCAGGGACTGGCGCTGCGCAGCTCCTTCTTCACCGGAGCCGAGGAAGTACTGGAGGGGCTGGCCGCCGGCCACCACGACCTGGCCGTCGCGACGGCCCGCCCGCGCGGCGGGTTGTTCTCCGCGACCCCGCTCTGCGACGAGGAACACGTGCTGGTCGCCGCGCCGCGCTGGGCCGGGCGCCTCGGGCCCGGGGCCCTGCGGCACAAGGGGCCCGTGGTGCTGGACCAGCTGCCGGTCGTGGAGGTCCACGAGAGCCTGCCGCTCGTCTCCCGTTACTGGGCCTCGGTCTTCGAGAGCCGGCCCGCCGTCGCGGGGGCCGTCATCGTGCCGGATCTCCGGGCGGTCCTGGAGTGCGCCGCGGCGGGCGCCGGACTCGCCGTGCTGCCTCGCTATCTGTGCGAGAGAGCTCTGGAGCGGGGCGAGGTGGTGGCGCTCCTGGACCCGCCCGTGCCTCCCCTGCGCACCTACTTCCTGGCCGTGCGGACCGGCACGCTCGCGCTGCCCCACATCGCGCGGGCTCACGAGTGGCTGCTGCGGGCCGCCGCCGACTGGTGAGCCGCAGGACGGCCCGGCACCCGTCCGGTGTTTCAGAACCGGTTCCGCGGGCCACGCTCTTGCCATGACCGAACGTCCTGTGGTCAAGCGCACCGCACGTGCCATCCTGCTCGACGGCGACGACCTGATCCTCATCAAGCGCACCAAGCCCGGGGTGGATCCCTACTGGCTCACGCCCGGTGGCGGGGTCGAGCCCGAGGACGCGACCGTGGTCGACGCCCTGCACCGCGAGGTGGACGAGGAGCTCGGCGCCAAGATCACCGATGTGGTCCCCTGCTTCGTCGACACCGTGGAGCACATCGAGGGCGGCGGGGTGAAGGGCGTGAAGGTCCAGCACTTCTTCGTCTGCCGGCTGGAGTCGATGGACCCGGCCCGGCGGCACGGGCCCGAGATCGACGATCCCTGCGGGGAGTACGACATCGTGCGGGTGCCGTTCAGCCGTATGGGGATCGCCGCCGTCCACCTGGTGCCGCTGTCACTGCGGCACTACCTCGACGGCAACATCGAGGGCGTACGCGCGATGCACGCGCCCGACCTGGGCTGACCGCCTCCGCTCCGGGGGGCCGCGGCGGCCGCCGCGGACGGGCGGGCGGATCGCGGGTGGGCGGGTCGTGTCAGGCGGGGCCGGTCGTGTCAGGCGGGGCCGGTCGTGATCAGGTCCTCGATGAAGTCGTGCCGGATGCGCTCGGCGGGCATTCCGGTGCCCCTGAGCGCGTCCACGCCACTGCGGATCATGCCGGGCGGGCCCGAGAGGTAGGCGTCGTACTCGTGCCATGGGCCGCGCTGCCGCACCGCCTCGGGCAGCAGTCCCCTCATCAGGCCCCTTCCCGTTTCCGGACCGGTGGCGACCACCGGCCGCACCGCGAGCCAGGGAAAGGTGTTCTGGAGCCGCATCATCGTGTCGATGTCGTACAGGTCGTGATCGCTGCGCGCCCCGTAGAAGACCTCCATGGGACGCCGGTCGCCATGCTCCGCGACGTCCTCGACGAGCGCCTTGATGGGGGCGATGCCGGTGCCCCCGCCCAGGCAGAGCAGGCCATTGTGGGTGGAGTGGTCGACCGTCATCGAGCCCGTGGGCGGGCCGAGGCGCAGAACGTCCCCGGGCCGGGCCCGGTGCACCAGGGCGTTGGAGACCCAGCCGGCCGGAACCGCCTTGATGTGAAAGGTGAGCAGGCCGTCGGGGCGGGGTGCCGACGCGAAGGAATAGTGCCGCCAGATCCGTGGCCACCATGGGGTCTCCACGGCCGTGTACTGGCCGGCGAGGAAGGGGTAGGCCTGGTCGGGGCGGAGCGTGAGCACCGCTATGTCACGGGTCCTGAGGTCGTGGGACACCACCTCCGCGTGCCACAGGGCAGGGGCTCGCTGCTCGTCCTCGGCGGCCGCGTCGATCATGATCTGCGATATCGCGGTGTAGGCGCGCACCCAGGCCTCTTCGGTCTCGCCGTCCCAGGTGGTGGTCGCGTAGCGGCTCAGGGCACCTATGAGCGCCTCCCCCACCGCCGGATAGTGCATGGGCAGCGTGCCGTACTTGCGGTGCCCCCGGCCCAGTTCGCCGAGGTACTCGGCCAGCGCACGCGGATCGTCCAGCCGGTCGGCCGCGGTGAGGATCGCGCGGAGGAGCCGGTCACGCTGGACATCCATCGCGACCGGGAACAGGTCACGCAGTTCGGGGTGGCGTATGAAGAGCAGCGCGTAGAAGTACGAGGTCGCCCGGTCCGCGACGGGCGAGATCTCGGTCAGGGTGCGATGGATCAGGACCGCGTCGGCAGATCTGTGCGGTCCGTCTTCGGTCCACCCGGTGGCCGGAGCATCCATACTGTGCCTCGCCTCGTACGTCTCGTGGTCGCCTTACGCGCCGGAACGGCCCGCGGTTGTTGTCCACGGACGCGATCGGGCCCTGCTGACGGTCGCCATTCGGCCACTGTCCGCGGTCCCCCGGCCCAGCATGCCTTGCGGGGGACGCGGGCGGGCCGTGAACGCATGACAGGCACCCCTGAGCGCATCCGTAACCGCCGGGACGACAACTCGCCTGCCGGTCACGGCCGCAGAGGAGAGCGTGCTGTACTCCGAGCCCAGTACGCGCAATTACTCCCGTCGTCGGACGCCCGATCGCCCCGCTCCCGGCACCGTGTTTCACGTGAAACCACTCAAGCGCTCCGCCCGCCGCAGCCTCCTCGTGGCGCATGTCGCGGTATCCGTCGGCTGGCTGGGACTGACCGTCGGACTGCTGGCTCTCGCCATCACGGCCTTCTCCACTGCGGACCCCGCCACCGCCCGGGCCGCGACCCGCGCCATGAAGGTCTTCGGGGACTGGTTGATCGTGCCGGTCGCCCTGTTCTCGCTGTTCAGCGGTCTCGTTCTGGCGCTCGGTACGCCATGGGGGCTGGCCAGGCACCGATGGGTCTGGACGAAGTTCTGGCTCACCCTGATCACCGTGGCACTGTCCGTCTTCTCCCTGCGGCCCGGCATCGACGAGGCCGCGACGCGTGGCACCGTCGACGTCGACCTGGTGGTCGCGCCGTCAGTGGCAACGGCGACCTACCTCTTCATCACCGCGATATCGGTACTGAAGCCCTGGGGACCGACCCGGCGCGGTCACCGGCTGCGCCGCTCGGCCGGAGCCGGTAAAGGGGTGGACGAGCGAACACCACGTCGGACAGCCTGACCTCCATGCCCAGCTCACTGCCCCGCCCGTCAGCCGAATTGCCTCTCCGGCGCCTCACCCAGAATGACCTGGTCGCCTGCGCCGATCTCTGCGAAGACCGTGGCTGGCCACGCGATGAGCACCGGTGGGGCCTGCTCCTCGCCGCCGGAACCGGCTACGGCGTGGACGATCCCGAGGGCAAGGGGCTGATGGCCAGTTGTGTGGTGACCTCCTACGGCCCGCGGCTGGCCGCCATCGGCATGCTGCTCGTCGCGGAGCGATACGCGCGGCAGGGGGTCGCGCGGCATCTGATGAACCGGGTGATCGCCGAGTACGGTGACACACCGCTCAGCCTCTACGCGACAGCCGCGGGGCAACCGCTCTACGAGCAACTCGGCTTCTCGGCCGTGGGCCGCTCCCAGCGGGTCACCGGCTTCCTCCGGCCGACCGACGACGGATCCGCCGTGCCCGTCCGCCCGGCCACGGCGGAGGATCTGCACGCCATGGTCCGGCTGGACTCGGACGTCTTCGGCAGCGACCGGACCCATGTCCTCGCCCGGCTGCCCGCGTACGCCGACCACATCCGGGTCGCCCGGGACGAAGGGCAACTCATCGGGTACGCGGCGGCCTGGCCGAGCGACGGGGCCCATGTGGTCGGCCCGCTGATCGCGCGCGACACCGCCACGGCTCAGGCACTCGTCGCCTCTCTCGCGGAGGCGACCGACCGGCCCCTGCGCGCGGACATCGACGCGCGCCACACCGAACTGCTCGGCTGGTTCGAGGAGTGCGGCCTGCGGCCCGGCTCCGTGACCACGGTGATGACCCATGGGATCTCGGACCTGCCGGGCGACTGGACCCGTCGCTACGCCCCGCTGACCGTGGCGACGGGCTGACCGCGGAGACCTGCGCGGCCCGGGGCGTGCGTCAGACGAGAGCCTTCACGGCGGCCGACGCGAAGCCGTGATCCTGGTCGGGGGCGCCTCCGCCGACACCGATGGCGCCGATGAGCCGGCCGTCGCGGTGGACGGGGACACCTCCGGCGATGAAGAGCAACGGCCGGTCGAGGGCGGTGGGCAGTGTGTGGAAGAGCCCGCCGGGCCGGACCGCGTCGACGAGGTCGGCCGTGGGGGCGTCGAGCTGGAGGGCCGTGTACGCCTTGCGGGTGCTGGTCTCGCCGGCGATGAGGACGGCCCGGTCGTCCCGGCGGAAGGCCAGCAGGTGGCCGCCCGCGTCGAGGACGGTGACGGCAACCGCGACGCCTGCGGCCTCGGCGGCGGTACGGGCCGCGTCGACGAGCGATTCGGCGTCCGCGGTTGTCAGCGGGGCGACGGCGACAGTGGTGGTGCTCATGGGGGCTCCTTGGTGCGATGTGACGCGGTGAGGTGCCGCGCTCTGCGGGAAGGGGATGTCGGAGTGGAAGGGGGATCTCAGCGCCGGGACGCGGGTGCGAGGGCGGGCTCAGGGGTGTGCCGGGCAACGATCCGGCCGGTCGTGACCGTGCGGCGTTCCAGCACACCGGAGACGACCGCGAGGGCCAGGGCGGAGGCCGCCAGAGCCGCGCCGATCCAGTTGGGAGCGGTGTAGCCGAGGCCCGCCGAGATGACGAGGCCACCGAGCCACGCCGAGAGCGCGTTGCCGAGGTTGAAGGCACCGATATTGGCCGCGGAGGCGAGGGTCGGGGCTTCGGCAGCCTGGTCGAGCACCCGCTTCTGCAGCGGCGGCACGGTCGCGAAGCCCAGGCCGCCGATCAGCGCGATGGTGACGGCTGCGGTGATCTTGTTGTGAGCGGTCAGCGTGAACAGGGCAAGGACCACGGCGAGGGCGCCCAGCGACACGTACAGCAGGGGCATCAGATGGCGGTCGGCGAACCTGCCGCCGATCAGATTGCCGCCCACCATGCCCAGTCCGAGGAGCACCAGCAGCCAGGTGACGGACGACGTGGAGTATCCGGCGATCCCGGTCATCATCGGAGTGATGTAGGTGATCGCGGCGAAGACTCCGCCGAAACCCAGGACGGTCATCGCCATGGCGAGCAGAACCTGCACATTGCGGAACGCGGCCAGCTCGTCGCGGAGCCGTACGCCCTCGCGCCGTGACTGTTCGGGGACGAGCCTGGCGACACCGAGAAGGCCGATCACGCCGATCGCGGCGACGGCGAAGAACGTGGTCCGCCAGCCCGCACTCTGTCCGATGTAGGTGCCCAGCGGTACACCGACGAGATTGGCCACGGTGAGGCCGGTGAACATCATGGCGATCGCCCCGGCCTTCTTCTGGGGAGCCACCAGGTCGGCCGCGACGACCGTTCCGATGCCGAAGAAGGCGCCATGGGCGAGTGAGGCGATCACCCGGCCGACGACCATGACGCCGAAGACCGGGGCGACCGCGGAGATCACGTTGCCCACGACGAACAGGCCCATGAGCAGCATCAGCATGCGCTTGCGGGTGACCCGGGTGCCGAGGGCCGTCATCAGCGGGGCACCGAGGACGACGCCGAGGGCGTACCCCGTGACGAGGAACCCCGCGGTCGGGATCGAGACCTGGAAGTCCGCGGCAACCTCGGGGAGCAACCCCATGATCACGAACTCGGTGGTCCCGATACCGAAAGCCCCGATGGCGAGGGCTAGGAGCGCGAGCGGCATGGGTTTCACCTTCCCTGAAGATTGCGCCTGCATGTTACGAGCGTCCACAATAATTGCAGACGCCGATTAATTGCAAACGCGGGCTATTGCGGCGGTCGCCTATCCTGGTGGCAAGCGGCTCCTACACGGAGGAGAGACCCCATGACAGCGACAGACCCCGCACTGACCGCCCTCTCCCAGGGCTGGTGCGCTCTCTCCTTGCTCCACGGAAAGATCGAGGCCCGCATCGAGCGGGCGCTGCAGTCCGGGCACGGGCTCAGCGTGCGGGAGTTCTCCCTGCTCGGCGTCCTGAGCAGGCAGCACAACGGCCCGGGTGGGCATCTCCAGATGAAGCAGGTCGCGGATGCGGTCGTGCTCAGCCAGAGCGCCACCACCCGCCTGGTCACCCGCCTGGAGGACCGCGGACTGCTGATGCGATATCTCTGCGACACCGATCGCCGTGGCATCTACACCGATGTCACCGAGGCCGGCCTCGCCCTGCTCGCCGAGGCCCGGCCGACCAACGACAGCGCGCTGCGCGCGGCGTTGGACGAGGCCGCGAAGTCGCCCGAACTGGCCCCGCTGGTCAGGGCGGTCGAGGAACTGAGGGCCCCGGTACAGGTCGCCTGAGTCACCGCGTGGTCGCGAGGCGCCTGTGGCGTAGGACAAAAGCCCGCGCCGCCCGGACGATCTGCGTACCCTGCCGATCATGAGCGATCTGGAAATACGGCCGGCTGCCCACGACGACATCCCCGCGATCGTGGCCATGCTCGCCGACGATCCGCTGGGTGCACAGCGCGAGTCGCCGGACGACCTGACCCCGTACCACGCCGCGTTCCGGCGGCTGGTGGACGACCCGAACCAGCACCTGGTCGTCGCCGTGCGCGAGGGCCGCGTCGTCGGAACCCTGCAGCTGACCGTGATTCCCGGACTTTCCCGCCGCGGCTCGACCCGCTCGGTCATCGAGGGCGTACGCATCCATGCCGACGAACGCGGCAGCGGCCTCGGCACCCTGCTGATCGAGTGGGCCGTGGCCGAATCCCGGCGCCAGGACTGCCAGTTGGTCCAGCTGACGTCCGATGCGACCCGGACCGACGCCCATCGCTTCTACGAGCGGCTCGGCTTCACCGCCAGCCATGTGGGCTTCAAGCTCGCACTCTGAATCACACTCCGGAGCCCGGGAGGGGGTCGTCCATGCACCGCATCAGTGACGAGCAACGCAGGATCAGGCTCGGCCGGCGCCATCTCCTGGCCCCGTCCCTAAGGGCCCCTTCCCCGGTCTCCGTTGCCGACGCGGTCGTGGCGCTGCACGCGACCGATGCCGCCACCGTCTTCCTCTCCACCTGTGCCCGCCTGTCCGAGGTGGGCATCGCCCCGGTGGAACAGGCCCTCTACGGGGACGTCTCGCTGGTCAGGCAGCTCTCCATGCGGAACACTCTCTTCGTCGTGTCGCGGGAACTCGCCCCCTGCGTCGATGCTTCGAACGCCCGGGCCGTTGCCGCCAAGGAGCGCCGGACCTTCCTCAAGCACCTCGCGGACGACGGGAACGGCCTGGACGAGCGCTGGCTCGCCGACACCGAACAGCAGACCCTGGACGCTCTCGCCGACCGCGGCACCGCCACCGGCACCGAACTCTCCGCCGCCGTGGCCGCCCTGCGTACGAAGATCACCGTCTTCCCCGGCAAGAAGGCCGAGGGCGTACAGGGCGTCGCCTCCCGTGTCATCCGGATCCTGGCGGCCGAAGGCCGCATCCGCCGGGACCGGCCACGCGGTTCCTGGACCTCCAGCCAGTTCCGCTGGACGTCCTCCGAGCCCTGGCCGGCCGGGGACCCCGCACAGGCACGGGCCGAACTGGCCCGGCGATGGCTCCGCGCCTACGGCCCGGCGACCGAGGCCGATCTCAAGTGGTGGACGGGCTGGGGGCTGGGGCCGGCCCGCAAGGCTCTGGCAGCCGTCGGGGCCGAGGAGGTCCGGCTGGACGACGGAGCCGTGGGGTGGGTACTGCCAAAGGACATGGAGCCGGAACCGGCCCCGGAGCCCTGGGCCGCCCTGCTTCCGGCTCTCGACCCCAGCGCCATGGGATGGTCCGATCGCGGATTCCATCTGTCGGCCGGGCACCGGGACGTTCTCTTCGACCGGTCCGGCAACATCGGTCCGACCGTGTGGTGGAACGGGCGGATCGTGGGCGGCTGGGCCCAGCGGGCCGACGGCGAGCCGGTCTGGCGGCTGCTGTCCGATGTCGGCCGGGAGGCCTCCGCCGCGATCGAAGCGGAAGCGTCCCGGTTCTCGCAGTGGGTGGGTCAGACACGGGTCACACCGCGCTTCCGCACCCCGCTGGAACGGGAGTTGACGGCCTGAACCGGCCCGCCCACTCCCGTTCTCCCGTTTCACGTGAAACGGGACGATCAGGCTCCCAGGCCCCGCCATCCGCCCTCGTCCACACCGCCGGGAACGGCGGCGGCCGGGTCGTACGGCTCCCGCGTGAAGACGAACGAACCCAGATCGAGATGGTTCACACTGCCGTCGCTGTTCCGGATCACGCGCAGCGTCTCCCCCGCGTAGTAGCCGTCGAGACCGATCCAGGTGCCATCGGGCTGTGCGGTGAACCGGGCGCCGCGGCCGGGGCCCTGCAGGGGCGCCAGCTCCAGCCCGCCGCCCGGGGCCATCCGCAGGACATTCGGGCGCGTGCCCCAGTACCAGGGGCCGGTCAGTGCGAGAAGCCCGGCATCCACCTCCGGCAGCGGGCGCCAGGGCTCGGGGATGCGGGGCTCGGACTCGGCCACGATGTTCACGAGGTCGGCGGCAAGCCCACCGATCAGCAGACCCGATGTCGTGTTGGTGAGCGCGACGGCCACCACGTCGTCCTCGACGCCGATCCACAGGGCGGCCAGGAATCCGGGCAGCGATCCCGTATGTCCGACGAGTGTGCGGCCGCCGATGCGCACCACCTGAAGGCCCAGACCGTAGGCGAAGTGCCAGTCTCCGTGCTCTGCGGGCGCGGACGGCTCACGCATCTGCTCCACGGAGTCGGCGCAGAGCACCCGGTCGTCCCCCTCGGCCAGGAGGGTCGCGAAGCGCAGGAGATCGTCGGTGGTGGACCAGAGCTGGCCGGCCGGGGCCATCAGCCCGAGATCCTCGGCCGGCTCGGGCAGCATGACATCGGCCCAGGGATGCACGGCCCAGCCGCCCGCGTGCGGTGCCTGCGGGTGGAGGCCGGTGCGGTTCATGCCGAGCGGTTCGAGGATCTCGTGTCGCAGCACCTCCGCCCAGCTCGCCCCGCGCACCTTCTCGACCAGGGCGCCCAGCAGCGTGTAGCCGGGGTTCGAGTAGTGGTGCCGTTGCCCTGGACTGTGCATCCGCGTCTGCTCGCCGAGCACATCGGCCAGCTCGGGCCGTAGCGTGCCCGGGGTCCGCTCCCACCAGGGCCCGGGCGCCTCGGCACCGAGTCCCGCGCTGTGTCCCAGCAGTTGGTGGATCGTCACATCACCGACATCGGTGCCGGGCAGATGCTTCTCCAGCGGATCGTCCAGGTCGAGCAGGCCCTCGTCACGCAGGCGCAGGACCAGCACCGCGGTGAAGGTCTTGGTGAGGGATCCGATCCTGAACTGTGTGTCGTTGTCGGGAGCGTGGCCGTCCACGCAACTGCGGGATCCGCTCCAGACGGTCCGCCCCTGCCGCTGTACCGCGGCGACGAGCGAGGGCGCGCGGCCTTCCGACTGCGCGGTGGCGATGCGGTGCAGCAGAGCACGCTGCGTCCCCGGAAGCAACTGTTCGGATGAGTAGGTCATGCTCACACAACTACCCGCAGAACCAGACGGTGGCGACTCCATTTCACCGCCCACGGGCCCACGCCCACCCTCTGTTCAGCCGACGGTGGAGACCGGCCCGGCCGGGATCGGCCGTCGCTACGGTCCGGTCTCATGACGACGATCACCACACGCACGGTCGCATACCCGGCCGACGGCCTGACGATGACCGGGCACCTCGCGCCCGCTGAGCGACGGGACGCCTTCGCCGCCGAGATGCAGGCCGCGGGCATCGACTGGCGCCTGGTGGTCTACGGCGGAGCCCAGCACGCGTTTCACCACCCGCCGGTCGACCAGACCGTGCTCCCCGGCGTCGCCCACCATCCGCAGCACGCGCGGCGGCCCTGGCGCGACGTCGTGGGTCTGCTCGCCGAGTACCTGCCCGTGACGGAGTGAGCCGGAGCGTCAGGACTGCCGTCGCCATGACGTGGCAGCGGAGAAAGTGACACGGAGCCCGAAAACCTGCAGCCGTCAGGTCTGCGCCATGTCGACGAAGCGCGAGTAGTGGCCCTGGAAGGCCACCGTGATCGTTGCCGTCGGGCCGTTACGGTGCTTGGCCACGATCAGGTCGGCCTCGCCGGCGCGGGGGGACTCCTTCTCGTACGCGTCCTCGCGGTGCAGCAGGATCACCATGTCGGCGTCCTGCTCGATGGATCCCGATTCACGCAGGTCGGAGACCATCGGCTTCTTGTCCGTGCGCTGCTCGGGGCCACGGTTCAGCTGGGAGAGCGCGATGACCGGAAGCTGTAGCTCCTTCGCCAGCAGCTTGAGGTTTCGGGACATGTCCGAGACTTCCTGCTGGCGGCTCTCGGCCCGCTTCGAGCCGCCGGACTGCATCAGCTGGAGGTAGTCGATGACCACGAGCTTGAGGTCGTTGCGCTGCTTGAGACGGCGGCACTTCGCCCGGATCTCCATCATGGAGAGGTTCGGGGAGTCGTCGATGTAGAGCGGGGCGGCCGAGACATCCGGCATCCGGCGGGCCAGCCGCGTCCAGTCCTCGTCGGTCATGGTGCCGGAGCGCATGTGGTGCAGCGCCACCCGCGCCTCGGCGGAGAGCAGACGCATCGCGATCTCGTTGCGCCCCATTTCGAGGGAGAAGATCACGCTGGGCAGGTTGCTCTTGATCGAACAGGCCCGGGCGAAGTCGAGAGCCAGCGTGGACTTACCCATGGCGGGACGGGCCGCGATGACGACCATCTGGCCCGGGTGCAGGCCGTTCGTCAGGGCGTCGAGGTCGGTGAAGCCGGTCGGCACCCCGGTCATTTCGCCGCTGCGCGAACCGATCGCCTCGATCTCGTCGAGCGCGCCCTCCATGATGTCGCCGAGCGGCAGGTAGTCCTCGCTGGTGCGCTGCTCGGTGACGGCGTAGATCTCGGCCTGCGCGGAGTTCACGATGTCGTCGACATCGCCGTCGGCCGCGTATCCCATCTGCGTGATCTTCGTGCCGGCTTCGACGAGCCGCCTCAGGACCGCCCGCTCGTGGACGATCTCCGCGTAGTACGAAGCGTTGGCCGCGGTCGGCACGGACTGGACGAGGGTGTGCAGATACGGCGCCCCGCCCACCTTGGTGATCTCGCCGCGCTTGACCAGCTCGGCCGCCACCGTGATCGGGTCGGCCGGCTCGCCCTTGGCGTAGAGGTCGAGGATCGCCTGGTAGACGGTCTCGTGCGCGGGACGGTAGAAGTCGTGGCCCTTGATGATCTCCACGACATCGGCGATGGCGTCCTTGGACAGGAGCATGCCGCCGAGTACCGACTGCTCGGCATCGAGGTCCTGGGGCGGCACCCGCTCGAAACCGGGAGAGCCGCCGTCCCATCCGCCGCTCTCCCTGCCGCGCTCGTGCTGCTCGCCGCGGTCCCGGCCTTCACCACGACGCTGCCGGGAGACGGGCAGACGGTCACTGGGACCGGCCTCGGCCCAGGGGTCGTCCAAAGGCTCGGGAATGCTCACCGGGCCACCTCCTCCCGTCCGCTCCGCGGACCTCGCCATGCCACTCTTTCTTACGGCACGGCACCGACAAACAAGACGCCCGACTCCGGTTCCGACACGTCGAGTTCCGCGTGGTTCCAGGGCGGGAACGGGGTGCGGGCGCCGGTCCACGGTAGGCCGCTCGGCACCGTCAGCCAATCTGGTTATCCACAGGGCATGTGGACGACCGACCAGATGTTGTGGAGAACTCCGCAGAACCTGTGCACGGAGCGGGGGACAGCACTGTGGACAAACTCATAGGGCCTGGACCATCACCGCGCTGACCTGGCCTTTCCCCATCCACGGCCTGTGGGGGAGAAAAACTTTCCACCTCAGTTCAAGATCACGACAAACGACACACAGGAGAACGCCGAACCTACGCAAATGTAAGGACTACTAAGCCATTGCATCCATTACCTGTGGAAGATTAGATTGACCCCCATGATCCAGGCCCCGGCACCACCGCCGCCCAGTCGCCGACGGCACGACCGCGAGATCATCTCGCTCGCCGTCCCTGCCTTCGGCGCACTCGTCGCCGAGCCGCTCTTCGTGATGGTCGACAGCGCCATCGTCGGCCATCTCGGCACCCCGCAGCTGGCCGGCCTGGCCGTCGCAGCCGCCCTGCTGACCACCGCCGTCAGCATCTTCGTCTTCCTCGCGTACGCCACCACCGCGGCGGTGGCCCGACGGGTCGGGGCGGGCGATCTGGCCTCGGCGATCCGGCAGGGCATGGACGGCATCTGGCTGGCGCTCCTGCTGGGCGTCGTCGTCATCGCCGTCGCTCTCCCCACGGCCCCCTGGCTGGTGGGCGTCTTCGGGGCCTCCGACACGGCGGC
Source organism: Streptomyces sp. NPDC002403 (assembly GCF_053593015.1). Taxonomy (NCBI): domain Bacteria; kingdom Bacillati; phylum Actinomycetota; class Actinomycetes; order Kitasatosporales; family Streptomycetaceae; genus Streptomyces; species Streptomyces sp. NPDC002403. The sequence continues at coordinate 69,872 of NZ_JBSFBQ010000035.1, forward strand.
CCCCTACGCGACCACATATCTGAGGATCTCCAGCCTCGGCATCCCGGCCATGCTCGTGGTGATGGCCGCGACCGGTGTCCTCCGCGGCCTGCAGGACACCAGGACTCCGCTGTACGTCGCCGTCGGAGGCTTCGCGGCCAACGGAGCCCTCAACGCGGGACTGGTCTACGGTGCCGGTCTCGGTATCGCCGGATCGGCCTGGGGCACCGTGATCGCACAGGTCTCGATGGCCGCGGCCTATCTGATCGTGGTGGTACGGGGAGCGCGACGGCACGGCGCCTCACTGCGTCCCGATGCCGCGGGCATCAGGGCCAGCGCCCAGGCAGGCGTTCCCCTCCTGGTCCGTACCCTGTCGCTGCGCGCCGTCCTGCTGATCGCCACGGCCGTCGCCGCCCGCCTCGGCGACACCGAGATCGCCGCGCACCAGATCATCCTGTCGCTCTGGAGCCTGATGGCCTTCGCCCTCGACGCCATCGCCATCGCCGGCCAGGCGATCATCGGCCGCTACCTGGGAGCCGATGACGCCAGGGGCGCACGCGAGGCATGCCGTCGCATGGTGCAGTGGGGCATCGTTTCCGGGGTGGTGTTCGGGGCATTGATCGTCCTCGCCCGCCCGCTGTTCGTGCCCTTGTTCACCGGCGACCGGTCCGTGCAGGACGCCCTTGTCCCGGCGCTGCTGGTGGTCGCGCTGTCCCAGCCGATCGCCGGCGTGGTCTTCGTCCTGGACGGAGTGCTGATGGGTGCCGGTGACGGCCCGTACCTGGCCTGGGCCATGCTCGTCACGCTCGCGGTCTTCGCCCCGGTCGCACTGCTGGTGCCGGTGATCGGAGGTGGCCTGACGACGCTGTGGTGGGCGATGACCCTGATGATGGCCGTCCGCCTGGTGACGCTCTGGCTGCGCACCCGCTCCGGCAAGTGGATCGTCACCGGGGCCACGCGCTGAGCCACCGACCGTTGCCCGGTTTCACGTGAAACCGGGCAACGGGGGAGATTGCAGAAGGACAACAGGAAGGCCACGAAACCCGGCCGGGACCGCACGGCCGGAAACGACGAAGGGCCGCACCCCATGGGGTGCGGCCCTTCAGCTGCTCAGGTGAGCTGTGCCCTTAGGCAGCAACGACCTCGATGCCGAGGTTCGCAGCGACCTCGGGGTGCAGACGCACGGACACCTGGTGTCCGCCGAGCGTCTTGATCGGCGAGCCCAGCTCGACGCGACGCTTGTCGACGTCGGGGCCACCGGCGGCCTTGATCGCCGAGGCGATGTCGGCCGGAGTCACGGAGCCGAAGAGACGGCCGGCGTCGCCGGAGCGAACGGCCAGACGGACCTTCACGGCCTCGAGCTTGGTCTTGATCTCGTTGGCCTGCTCGATCGTGGCGATCTCGTGGATCTTGCGGGCGCGGCGGATCTGCGCCACGTCCTTCTCGCCACCCTTGGTCCAGCGGATGGCAAAGCCACGCGGAACCAGGTAGTTACGGGCGTACCCGTCCTTGACGTCGACGACGTCGCCCGCAGCACCGAGGCCGGAGACCTCGTGGGTGAGGATGATCTTCATGATTCGGTCACCCTTCCCTTATCGCGCGGTGGACGTGTAGGGCAGCAGCGCCATCTCACGGCTGTTCTTGACTGCCGTGGCGACGTCACGCTGGTGCTGCGTGCAGTTGCCGGTCACGCGGCGGGCACGGATCTTGCCGCGGTCGGAAATGAACTTCCGCAGCATGTTCGTGTCCTTGTAGTCCACGTACTGGGTCTTGTCCTTGCAGAACGCGCAGACCTTCTTCTTAGGCTTGCGCACAGGCGGCTTCGCCATGGTGTTTCTCCTGTGTGATCAAGAAGTGGGGGTACGAGCTGCCCTAGAAGGGAGGCTCGTCCGAGTAGCCGCCGCCGGAACCGCCGGAGCTTCCGCCCCAGCCGCCTCCGCCGCCCTGCTGGCCCCCGCCCTGCTGACCGCCGGACGGCGCACTCGTGGCCCACGGGTCGTCGGCGGGAGCGCCGCCACCACCCTGCTGGCCACCACCGGGACCGCCGCCCCAGTTGCCGCCGCCCTGCTGGCCGCCGCCGTATCCACCCTGGCCGCCCTGGCCACCGCGACCGGTGGTCTTGGTGACCTTGGCCGTGGCGTTCTTGAGGCTGGGGCCGACTTCCTCGACATCCAGCTCGTAGACCGTGCGCTTGACGCCCTCGCGGTCTTCGTACGACCGCTGCTTCAGCCGGCCCTGCACGACGACGCGCATGCCTCGCTGGAGCGACTCGGCGACGTTCTCCGCCGCCTGCCGCCAGACCGAGCAGGTGAGGAACAGGCCTTCGCCGTCCTTCCACTCATTGGTCTGCCGGTCGAAGATGCGGGGAGTGGACGCGACACGGAACTTCGCGACCGCCGCACCGGACGGGGTGAAGCGCAGCTCGGGGTCGTCGACGAGATTGCCGACGACCGTGATGACGGTCTCGCCTGCCATGGATGAACCTCTCGGCGGGGATTGCTTCTGGCTGCTTGCTGCTACTCGAACCCGATGACCACTGAGCTAGATGCTCAGTGGGACTCGGGACGGAGGACCTTGGTCCGGAGGACCGACTCGTTCAGGTTCATCTGGCGGTCGAGCTCCTTGACGACCGCAGGCTCGGCCTGCAGGTCGATGACCGAGTAGATGCCCTCGGGCTTCTTCTTGATCTCGTAAGCGAGACGACGACGGCCCCAGGTGTCGACCTTCTCGACCTTTCCGTTGCCCTCACGGACGACGGAGAGGAAGTTCTCGATCAGCGGGGAGACAGCGCGCTCCTCGAGATCGGGGTCGAGGATGACCATCACCTCGTAGTGACGCATGTGGAACCCACCTCCTTTGGACTCAGCGGCCACGGTCGTTCCGTGGCAGGAGGGTCGTGATGCGTGAGCATCGGTGTCTCCGAGTAGAACAGCCGCCACTGACAACACCCTCCATCGGAAGGGGGTCGACGTGCTGGCACGGGCAGACACCGGTGCAGACCGTACAGAGTACCCGCACACCCGCTTCCGGTTGAAATCCGGTGCTCAGGAGACGCAATCTGGACACATCGGGTGTGACCGGCGCCACCGCGCGCCCCATTTCGGCCAGGAGGTACTCCATGGCACAGGCAATACGACCCCGTCCCCCCGTCTCCCTTCTCGCCACGGACGGCAAGCCCCATCCCCGCCAGGAAGTCCTGGTGGCGGTGACGCTGATCCTCGGTGTGCTCGCCTTCGTGACGGCGATGTTCCACAACCTGCATCTGATCAGCTCGTGGGCCGGACTCATCGGGATCCTCACGGGTGCGTACGGGCAGTACATCTCGGTGACCACGCGTGAACGGTTCCCGCTGATCATCGGCATGGGCGCAGCCGCCATCGGCTTCTTCCTGGGCATGGCCCACGGCGGCCTCTTCGGCGGTGTGGTGGGCTGACACACGACGGACAGCGGATGATCCGCGTCCGGTGACAGGACGCACGGAACGGCGCGAGGACCCACACAGGGCCTCGCGCCGTTTCCCGTGCCGGGAACCTGCGCCATTGCCCCGTACAGGGCCCCGGAAACCCGGGGCGCGGCGGTGGCCGGGAGGCGAGGTCCCATAGGGCCAGACGGCGTGCCGGTCGGTCACAGTAGGCTTCGGCGCGAGAGCCGGAGCCCCTGGACCGATGGGGACACACCTGCCGAGGAGCGCCCCGCATGAGCCTGACCCTGAGGACCATCAGCCGAGAGCAGCATCTGGCATACATCCAGAGTCTGCCTGCGGCGAGTCACATGCAGGTCCCGGCATGGGCTGATGTGAAGGCGGAGTGGCGCTCCGAGAGCCTCGGCTGGTTCGACAAGAGCGGACAGCTCGTCGGCGCCGGCCTGGTGCTCTACCGGCAGCTGCCGAAGATCAAGCGCTATCTCGCCTATCTGCCCGAGGGCCCGGTCATCAACTGGTTCGCCCCGAACCTGGACGACTGGCTGCGGCCGATGCTGGCGCACCTCAAGCAGCAGGGCGCCTTCTCCGTGAAGATGGGCCCGCCGGTCATCATCCGTCGCTGGGACGCGCCCGCCATCAAGGCGGGCATCCAGGACCCGGAAGTGAAGCGTCTGCGCGACGTCGAGGCCACCCACATCGAGCCGCGCGCCTTCGAAGTGGCGGACCGGCTGCGGAAGATGGGATGGCAGCAGGGCGAGGACGGCGGCGCCGGTTTCGGTGACGTGCAGCCGCGCTACGTCTACCAGGTGCCGCTGGCGAATCGTTCGCTCGAAGACGTCCACAAGGGCTTCAACCAGCTGTGGCGACGCAACATCAAGAAGGCCGAGAAGGCCGGCGTCGAGGTCGTCCAGGGCAGCTACGCCGAGCTCGACGAGTGGCAGCGGCTGTACGAGATCACGGCGGAGCGCGACCACTTCCGGCCGCGTCCGCTGGGCTACTTCCAGCGCATGTGGACGGCCCTCAACACCGAGGACCCCAACCGGATGCGGCTGTACTTCGCCCGGCACGAGGGCGAGAACGTCGCGGCCGCGACCATGCTGATCGTCGGCGGGCACGTCTGGTACTCGTACGGCGCGTCCGCCAACCACAAGCGCGAGGTCCGGCCCTCGAACGCGATGCAGTGGCGGATGCTGCGCGACGCTTACGCCATGGGGGCCACCGTCTACGACCTGCGCGGCATCTCCGACTCGCTGGACGAGACCGACCACCTCTTCGGTCTGATCCAGTTCAAGGTCGGCACCGGCGGGCAGGCGGCCGAGTACCTCGGCGAGTGGGACTTCCCGCTCAACAAGCTGCTGCACAAGGCGCTCGACATCTACATGTCGCGCCGCTGATACGCCTCGTCCGATACGCGTCGTCCCGGTGACGAAACCGGCTTCATTGGTTTCAATGGGGACTTCGGCTCCACACACCTCCCACACAGCAGCCACCAGAAGGGTTCCGGACCGGCCATGGCGCTCTCCCTCTACGTCGACACCGCGCGCTGGCGGGCGCACCAGAAATCCGTCCTCGACCAGTTCCCCGGCCTCGTCCCGGTCTGCAAGGGCAACGGATACGGCTTCGGCCACGAGCGGCTGGCCGACGAGGCCATCCGCTTCGGCTCCGACATGCTCGCCGTCGGGACCACCTACGAGGCGGCCCGCATCAAGGACTGGTTCAGCGGCGACCTCCTGGTCCTCACCCCGTTCCGCCGGGGCGAGGAGCCGGTGCCGCTGCCCGACCGCGTCATCCGGTCCGTGTCCTCCGTGGACGGCGTGCACGCGCTGGTGGGTGCCCGGGTCGTCATCGAGTGCATGAGCTCGATGAAGCGTCATGGCGTCAAGGAGGAGGAGCTCGGACAGCTGCACGCGGCCATCGAGGACGTGCGTCTCGAAGGCTTCGCCCTGCACCTGCCGCTGGACCGCACGGACGGCTCGGACGCGGTCGAGGAGGTCATCGGCTGGATGGACCGGCTGCGCGCGGCCCGGCTGCCGCTGCACACCATGTTCGTCAGCCATCTGCGCGCCGAGGAGCTGGGCCGGCTCCAGCAGCAGTTCCCGCAGACCCGCTTCCGTGCCCGTATCGGGACCCGGCTGTGGCTCGGCGACCACGAGGCGACGGAGTACCGGGGCGCGGTCCTGGACGTCACGCGGGTGGTCAAGGGCGACCGCTTCGGCTACCGCCAGCAGAAGGCCGCCTCGGACGGCTGGCTGGTGGTCGTCGCCGGCGGTACGTCGCACGGCGTGGGCCTGGAGGCCCCGAAGGCCCTGCACGGTGTGATGCCTCGCGCCAAGGGGGTCGCCCGCGCCGGCCTGGCCACCGTCAACCGCAATCTGTCGCCGTTCGTCTGGGCGGGCAAGCAGCGCTGGTTCGCCGAGCCGCCGCACATGCAGGTGTCGATCCTGTTCGTCCCGTCGGATGCCCAGGAGCCGAAGGTCGGCGACGAGCTGGTGGCCCATCTGCGCCACACGACCACCCAGTTCGACCGCCTCGTCGACCGCTAGGGTCTTTCGTTCGGATCAGGCCAGGCCCCGCGAGCCCGGCATGATCCGAACGAAAGACCCCAGGACAGCTCCGGGTCCCTCCGTACGGGAGGAACCCGGCCCTCAGTCGGCGACCGGGCCGTGCCCGGCGCCCCACTCCACCCGCGGCCCTTCCACCGCGGCGTGGGCGTGGTGCGGCGGACGCGCCGCCCGCCCCAGCACGAACGCGTCCGGGGCCCCGTCGAGCACCCCGCCGGACGGATCGTCCGAACCGTCGCGCCGTACGACGTCCCGCTCCGGCATGAGGATGTCCCGTACGACCACGGCACAGAGGTACAGCGTGCCCAGCAGGTGCAGGGCGATCGCCAGCTGATACCCCTCGGTGGGCAGCCCCTGGTGCTTGTCCCCGCTGGTCGTGTACGCGAGGTACATCCAGATCCCCAGGAAGTACATGACCTCGCACGCCTGCCAGATCAGGAAGTCGCGCCAGCGCGGCCGGGCCAGGGCGGCCAAGGGGATCAGCCACAGCACGTACTGCGGCGAGTAGACCTTGTTGACGAGGATGAACGCCGCGACGACGAGAAAGGCCAGCTGGGCGAAGCGGGGCCGGCGCGGCGCCATCAGGGTGAGCGCGCCGATGGCCGCGCACAGCAGGACCGTCGTCAGGGTCGAGACGGTGTTGACGGTCGAGACCTCGATGCTCTCGCCGGTGCGCTGGGTGATGATCAGCCAGAAGGATCCGAAGTCGATGCCCCGTTCCTCGCTGAACGTGTAGAACTTCTTCCAGCCCTCGGGGGCGAGCGCCATCACCGGCAGATTCACCACCAGCCAGGACACCACCGCCCCGAGCGTCGCCCTGCCGAACTCCCGCCATGTGCCCGCCCGCCAGCACAGGACGAACACCGGCCCCAGCAGGAACACGGGATAGAGCTTGGCGGCCGTGGCGAGCCCGATGAGGACGCCGAACGCCAGCGCCCTTCCCCGGGACCACATGAGCATCGCGGCGGCCGTCAGCGCGACGGCCAGCAGGTCCCAGTTGATCGTGGCGGTGAGCGCGAAGGCCGGCGCGAGGGCGACCAGCAGCCCGTCCCAGGGGCGGCGCCGGTGCGTGCGGGCGACACAGACGGCGATGATCACGGCGCAGATCATCAGCATGCCCGCGTTGACCATCCAGTACATCTGCTCGCGGTGCTGGATGGAGCCGCCGGGCGTCAGCCAGGCGGCGACCTGCATGAACACGCCCGTCAGAACGGGGTACTCCAGGTACTGCATGTCGCCGGCCAGCCGGTCGAAGTAGGGCACGAGGCCGTCGGAGAACCCACGCGCGGCGAAGAGGTGCGGAATGTCCGAGTAACAGGCGTGCGTGTACTGCGAACCCGCGCCTCTGAACCAGGCCCAGTTGTAGCAGGGCAGCTTCTGCACCATGCCCAGCGCGAACATCCCGAGGGCCACCAGCGCGACGACGCCCACGGGGGTGAGCGCCGTGCTGCCGAGCCGGGTCCAGCGCCCCGACCGGCCGCCGATCAGCTCGCTGCCGGCCGCGGCGACCTCGTCCTGGTGCGTGGGCCGCACGACGGACCGTTCCTGGTGCTGGTGCACGCTCGTGTCTTCTGCGCTTGGCATGCCGCTCATCCTGCCGTACGGGGCTGTGGATACGACGAGGGCCGCCGCACCGTGTGGTGCGGCGGCCCTCATGACCGGGCCGGCCCGGCGGGCCGTGCGGGCGCTATCCGGCCGGTCCGCCGAAGATCGCGCCGTTGCCGTTCCCTCCGTTGCCGTTGCCGCCGTTCCCGTTCCCGCCGTTTCCGTTCCCGCCGGTCGGTGGATCGGGAGTCGTCGACGGATCGGGGCCACCACCGGTGTCTCCGCCGTTCGCACCGGTGCTGGTCCCGCCGTTGTTGTGCTGGCAGTTCCAGTCCCACGTATCGCAGGTCTCGGTGGGGGTGGCGGGCGGCGACGGGGTCGTGGGCATCGAGGGCGACTTGTCCACCGACGTGGTCGGAGACGGGTTCGTCGTCGCGCTGGGCGTCGGCGTGGGGCTCTGCGCACCGCCGCCGTAGACCTTGTCCCCGATCGGTCCGGGCTCCGGGAAGGTCAGTACCGGCTTACCCTTCAGCGCCCCCGCCATGTAGTCGTGCCAGATCTGGGCCGGGAACGACGCACCGTGGATCGTCTTCTCGCCACCCGTGCCGTACATCTTCTCGAACTTGCGGTTCTTGTTCGCCGCGTCGTCGTCGAGCCGGTACATGCTGATGGCCGTGGACAGCTGCGGCGTGTAGCCGACGAACCAGGCCGACTTGTTGTCGTCCGTCGTACCGGTCTTGCCGGCGACGTCCCGGCCGGGGAGCTGGGCGGGGGTACCGGTCCCCTTCTCGACGACGTTCTTCAGGACGTCGGTGACGTTGTCGGCGATCGCGGGATCGAAGGCGCGCTTGGGGGCGTCCTTGTGCCGGTAGATCACCTCGCCCTCGTGCTTCACCTCGGAGACCGAGTACGGCTCGCGCTGCATGCCGCTGTCGGCGAAGGTCGCGTACGCGCCGGCCATACGGATCGCACTGGGCGAGGACGTACCGATGGAGAACGACGGCACGTGCGAATCCGCCATCTGTTCGTCGTCCTTGAGCCCGGCGGCCATGGCGACGTCCTTCACCTTGTCGGTGCCGACATCCATGCCGAGCTGCACATACGGGGAGTTGGCGGACCACTGCATCGCCTCGCGAAGGGTGATGTTGCCCTTCGACTCACCGCCGTCGTTGGCCTGCAGCCACTCCTTGCCGTTCTCGTCGGTCCAGATCTCGCCGTTGTACTTCTTGATCTTCAGCTTGTTATCGGCGTTGTAGATGCTGAGCGGCGAGACCTTCGTGCGATCCGACAGACCCTGGTCCTCCGGGAGTTCAGGGTTCCGCTTGCCGTACTCCATCGCCGCAGCCAGCACGAACGGCTTGAAGGTCGAACCGACCTGTGCGCCGGTGGGGTCGGCGTTGTTGGTGAAGTGCTTGGTCGCGTCCTGACCGCCGTAGATCGCCACGATGGCCCCGGTCTTGGGATCCACCGAGCCGCCGCCGAACTGGACGTGGGTGTCCGTCGCGGGGCGCTCCTTCGGCTTGATCTTGCTGTCATAGACCTTCTTGACCGCGTCGTTGAGCTCGTTGACCTTCTTCTTGTTGAAGGTGGTGTGGATCTGGTAGCCGCCCTGGGCCAGCATCTCCGCCGTGACACCCTCGGTGTTGTTGGCGAGGAAGTACTTCTTGGCCAGGTCCACCAGGTATCCGGTCTGGCCGCCCAGCTGGGCGTTCTTCTTCGGCTCGAGGGGGGCCGGGAACTTGGTGTACTTGTCCCGCTCCGCCTTCGCGAGACGCCCGTCCTTCACCTCTTCGTCGAGGATCCACTTCCAGCGCTTCTCGGCCCGCTCGGCGTTCAGCTTCGCCGTCGCCTGCTTGGGATCGACCTCGGGGGCGCCCGCCGGGTCGTAGTAGGACGCGCCCTTGAGGAGTGTGGCCAGGAAGGCGCACTCGCTCGGATTCAGGTCCACGGCGTCCTTGCCGTAGTACGTACGGGCCGCCGCCTGGATCCCCGAAGCGCCCCGCCCGTAGTAGGAGACGTTGAGGTAGTCCGTGATGATCGCGTTCTTCTTCATCTTGTTGGTGACCTTGAGCGTGATGAAGAGTTCCTGGAACTTCCTGCTCAAGGTCTGTTCCTGGGAAAGACGCGAGTTCTTGACGTACTGCTGGGTGATCGTCGAACCACCCTGGGTCTCACCACCGGTGGCCATGTTGAACAGGGCCCGGGCGATGCCCATGGGGTCGATGCCCCGGTCGTGCTCGAAGGACTTGTTCTCGGCGGAGATCACGGCGTTCCGCATGGCGTCGGGAATCTGCGCGTAGGTGATGAGCTGGCGGTTCACCTCACCACCGGTGGCGACCATCTGCGAACCGTCGTCCCACAGGTAGACGTTGTTCTGCGCCTTCGCGGCTTCGTTCACATTGGGCAGGCCGACCATCGCGTACGCGATTCCGCCGATGCCCATCAGTACGCCGAGGAAGCCGATACAGAGGCCGGAGACCAGCTTCCACGACGGCACCCAGCGCCGCACGCCGTACTTCCCGGCGCGCGGGTAGTCGATGAAGCGTTTCTTGGCAGGGCGCTGGCCCGAGCGGCCACGTCCCCTGCCGGGGCCCTCGTGACCGCCGTCGCCACCGCCACCGCGACGGCGTCCACCGCCACCGCCGCCGCGGCCCGCGCCGCCGCGCTGGGCGGCTCGTCGGGCCGCCGCGCGTCCGCCGTACGGACTGTCCCCACCATTCGAATCAGAAGGTGATTCGGAAGTTACTCCACGTGACGGCGCGGCCCGGCGTCCTGAGGACTGCTGGGCGGCTCGTCTGGCCGCTGCACGCCCGCCACCTTGCGGTTGCGGCGTTTTGCGACGGTGCTCGCTCATCGAACGACTACTCCTCGGGCAGGCGAGAGCGCCTGGAAGCGGCAGTTGAGATCCGGTCCCCCCGAATTACGGACCAGCCCTGCGCCAGGCTCGTCCGCCATGCGTCCGGCTGGTCCGCGAAGACTGACGCGCGCGGGCGTCACGCGGTTCCCGGTGGTCTGCATGCCGCACAGACTACGCACGGTCAAAACCCTCCTAGGGCCGAACTTCACCTCAAACAACGCAAGTCGGTGCCTATGAATTCGCGATGTGACGCCGTTCACGATGGCTCCTCTTGTCGCATCGCGACGACCGATCTATCGTCGTGATGTATCGAGTCGATACATCAGCTCGGTACATCAGCCCGGCACAGGGCTCCGCAGGAGCCCTTGGACGTGCTCGGACCCACTCGGACGCACTCGGAGAAGGAGGCGAAGTTGAGCAGACGCTCCGGCATCCTCGAATTCGCCGTTCTCGGTCTGCTCCGCGAGTCCCCGATGCACGGCTACGAGCTGCGCAAGCGTCTCAACACCTCGTTGGGGATCTTCCGCGCCTTCAGCTACGGCACCCTCTACCCCTGCCTCAAGACGCTGGTCGCCAACGGCTGGTTGATCGAGGAGCCGGGGGCCGCCCCTGCCGACCTTCCGCCCACCACCGGCCGTGCCGTCGCCCCCGCCTCGTCGCTGGCCGGGCGCCGCGCCAAGATCGTCTACCGGCTGACGGCGGAAGGTAAGGAGCACTTCGAGGAGCTGCTCTCGCACACCGGCCCCGACTCCTGGGAGGACGAGCACTTCGCAGCCCGTTTCGCCTTCTTCGGGCAGACGGAGCACGAGGTGCGGATGCGAGTGCTGGAAGGCCGGCGCAGCCGGCTGGAGGAGCGGCTGGAGAAGATGCGGGCCTCTCTGGCCCGTACTCGCGAGCGCCTCGACGACTACACACTTGAGCTGCAGCGACACGGCATGGAGTCCGTGGAGCGCGAAGTGCGCTGGCTGAACGAGCTCATCGAGAGCGAGCGGTCGGGACGGGATCAGCGACGGTCCTCGCCCGGGGGCGAAGCTCAGCAGAACACAGCAGGAGAGACGGGCGGCCTGCCCCGGCGTCGGGGTGACACCCCGCCGGATCCGTCCGACGACACCGCAAAGTGAGGTCCCCGCAGATCCGCGGGGCCTTCGGGAACATCCAAAACACACAGGGAGCAACCGGAATGGGTTCGGTTCGCGTAGCCATCGTCGGCGTGGGCAACTGCGCCGCCTCGCTGGTCCAGGGCGTCGAGTACTACAAGGACGCCGATCCGGCCGGCAGGGTGCCCGGTCTGATGCATGTCCAGTTCGGCGACTACCACGTGCGGGACGTCGAGTTCGTCGCCGCCTTCGACGTCGACGCGAAGAAGGTCGGTCTCGACCTCGCGGACGCCATCGGTGCCAGCGAGAACAACACCATCAAGCTCTGCGACGTGCCGAACTCCGGCGTCACCGTCCAGCGCGGCCACACCCACGACGGTCTCGGCAAGTACTACCGCCAGACCATCGAGGAGTCGGCCGAGGCCCCGGTCGACATCGTCCAGATCCTCAAGGACCGCAAGGTCGACGTTCTCGTCTGCTACCTGCCCGTCGGCTCCGAGGTCGCTGCGAAGTTCTACGCGCAGTGCGCCATCGACGCCAAGGTCGCGTTCGTCAACGCTCTCCCGGTCTTCATCGCCGGCACCAAGGAGTGGGCGGACAAGTTCACCGAGGCCGGTGTCCCGATCGTCGGCGACGACATCAAGTCGCAGGTCGGCGCCACCATCACGCACCGTGTGATGGCGAAGCTCTTCGAGGACCGGGGTGTCATCCTGGACCGCACGATGCAGCTGAACGTCGGCGGCAACATGGACTTCAAGAACATGCTCGAACGTGAGCGCCTGGAGTCCAAGAAGATCTCCAAGACGCAGGCCGTCACCTCCCAGATCCGGGACCGTGAGCTCGGCGAGAACAACGTCCACATCGGCCCGTCGGACTACGTCGCGTGGCTGGACGACCGCAAGTGGGCGTACGTGCGCCTCGAAGGCCGCGCCTTCGGTGACGTTCCGCTGAACCTGGAGTACAAGCTCGAGGTCTGGGACTCCCCGAACTCCGCCGGTGTCATCATCGACGCCGTGCGCGCCGCGAAGATCGCCAAGGACCGTGGCATCGGTGGCCCGATCCTCTCCGCGTCCTCGTACTTCATGAAGTCCCCGCCGGTCCAGTACTTCGACGACGAGGCCCGCGAGAACGTCGAGAAGTTCATCCGCGGCGAGGTCGCCAACTGACGCAGCCGGACACGGCACGTCCATGCGGCCGGGTGCCGAGCGGCAACGCTTCGCCCCTTCCGTACCGTTGAGGGTCCCCGGGCAATCTGTCCGGGGACCCTCAACGTATGTGACTCTTGATCGCATGGCCGTCGTGGGTGATCTGCGCGTTCTTCTGCGCCTTCGGAACTTCCGTCGTCTGCTGGCCGTACGACTCCTCTCCCAGTCGGCCGACGGTGTCTTCCAGGTGGCGCTGGCGGCTCACGTCGTCTTCTCGCCGGAGAAGCAGGCTTCGGCAGGGGCCATCGCGTCCGCGATGGCGGTGCTGCTGCTGCCCTACTCGCTCATCGGACCCTTCGCAGGCGTCCTGCTGGACCGCTGGCCGCGCCGCCAGGTCTTTCTGTACGGGAACCTGCTGCGCGCCGCGCTCGCCTGCTGCACGGCGCTCCTCGTCCTCGGCTCCGTACCCGACTGGCTCTTCTACGCCTCGGCGCTGTGCGTCACCGCGGTCAACCGCTTCGTCCTGGCCGGTCTCTCGGCCGCGCTGCCACGTGTCGTCGACAGCGACCGGCTGGTCCTGGCCAACTCGCTCTCACCGACTGCCGGAACGCTCGCGGCCACGGCGGGTGGCGGCCTCGCCTTCGTCGTACGGCTGCTGCTCGCGAACTCCGACGCCGCGGTGGTACTGCTGAGCGCGACGCTCTATCTCGCTTCGGCGCTGGCCTCCCTGGCCCTTGCGACCGGACTCCTGGGGCCGGATCGGGACGGAGACCGGATCGAGCTGAGAAGGGCCCTGGCCACCACGGCACGGGGGCTGGCCGAAGGCTTGCGCCATCTGGCCGAGCGCAAGCAGGCAACCCGGGTGCTGGCCGCCATGACCGTGATGCGTTTCTGCTACGGAGCGCTGACCGTGATGGTGCTGATGCTGTGCCGGTACGCCTGGACCGACAGCGAGTCCGAAGGCCTGGCCCTCCTCGGGCTGGCCGTGGCGGTCTCGGGCGCGGGGTTCTTCGCCGCGGCCGTACTGACACCGTGGGCGGTGGGCCTGCTCGGCCGGTTCCGCTGGATGGCGGTGTGCGCGGCGGGCGCCGCTGTCCTCGAACCCGCGCTGGGGCTGTGGTTCGCCCTCGTACCGATGCTGGTCGCGGCGTTCGTCCTCGGTCTGGTCACCCAGGGGGCGAAGATCGCGACCGACACGGTGGTGCAGACCGCGGTGGAGGACTCCTTCCGTGGCCGTGTCTTCTCCCTCTACGACGTGCTGTTCAACGTCGCTTTCGTGGGAGCCGCCGCGGTCACCGCCCTGATACTCCCTCCTGACGGGCGATCGGTCACGGTGGTGATCGGGGTGGCGGTTCTCTACGCGGTCGTCGCCGTGCTGCTGTTCCGGTGGAAGCACACCGGAGAGGCTCGTTAGCGTCCCGGGCACGGCAGAGCGGAGGGCACTGTTTCACGTGAAACAGTGCCCTCCGCCGGAGCCGGCAAGAGGGGTGGGGTCATGTTTCACGTGAACAGGACGACTGGGGCGCCGCCCTCGACCCGGCCGGTGTCGTCGCCCAGGCCCGGCGCTTCGCCCGCGAGCACGGCTTCTCCTCCTTCAAG
>NZ_JBSFBQ010000036.1:0-81301 GCF_053593015.1 Streptomyces sp. NPDC002403
GGCAGATCCTGCTCGGCGACTTCAACGCGGCACCGTCCGCTCCCGAACTCGCGCCGCTGTGGCGGGCCGGTCGCATGGCCGGGCGGTGTGCGGCGAGGTGGTCAGACGGGATGTCAGACCTCCTCGGTGCCACCGCTCTCCTCGTCGGTTGCCTTCTCTTCCTTGGCCGCTGCCGGTGTCGCACCCGGCTGGGGTTCGGCCACCGCCACCCGCGCGGGGCGGATGGTGCGCTCGCCGATCCGATACCCCGGCTGCAGGATCGCCACGCAGGTCGTCTCGGTGACATCCGGCGCGTACGAGTGCATCAGGGCTTCGTGGATCGTCGGGTCGAAGGGCTCGCCCTCCTTGCCGAACTGCTGCAGGCCCAGCTTGGCGACGACCGTCTCCAGGGACTCGGCCACCGACTTGAACCCGCCCACGAGCTCGCCGTGGTCCCGGGCCCGGCCGACGTCGTCGAGCACGGGCAGGAGCTCGGACAGGAGACCCGCAACAGCGATCTCCTTGACCGTGGCCCGGTCCCGCTCGACGCGGCGGCGGTAGTTCTGGTACTCGGCCTGGAGCCGCTGGAGGTCGCCCGTGCGCTCGTTGAGCGCGGTGCGGACCTGGTCCAGCTGCGCGGTCAGGCCGACTGTCTGCACTCCGTCCCCGGCCGGGGCCGCCCCCTCCTCCGAAGAGGAGGAAGAGGCGTCCTTCGGCTCAGCTCCGTCAGGGGTGGCGCCGGAGGGGACGTCGGGCTTCTCCTCGAAGCCCGGGGTCTCCTCGGTCACACCGCACCGCCCTTGGCGTCCTTCTCGTCGTCCACGATCTCGGCGTCGACGACGTCGTCGTCGGCCTTGCCCTGGGCGCCCGGCTGCGGGTCACCCTGCGGGCCGCCGTCGGCCTGGGCGTTGGCGTACATCGCCTGGCCGAGCTTCTGCGAGACGGCCGCGACCTTCTCGGTGGCGGTACGGATCTCGGCGGTGTCCTCGCCCTTGAGCTTCTCCTTCAGCTCGGTGAGCGCGGTCTCCACCTCCGTCTTCACGTCGCCGGGGACCTTGTCCTCGTTGTCCTTGAGGAACTTCTCCGTCTGGTAGACGAGCTGCTCGCCCTGGTTGCGCGACTCGGCGGCCTCGCGGCGGCGGTGGTCCTCCTCCGCGTACTGCTCGGCCTCCTCACGCATCCGGTTGACCTCGTCCTTCGGCAGCGAGGAGCCGCCGGTGACGGTCATCTTCTGCTCCTTGCCGGTGCCGAGGTCCTTGGCGGCGACGTGCATGATGCCGTTCGCGTCGATGTCGAACGCGACCTCGATCTGCGGGACGCCACGCGGGGCCGGCGGCAGGCCGGTCAGCTCGAACATTCCGAGCTTCTTGTTGTACGCCGCGATCTCGCGCTCGCCCTGGTAGACCTGGATCTGCACGGACGGCTGGTTGTCCTCGGCCGTCGTGAAGATCTCGGAGCGCTTGGTCGGGATCGTGGTGTTGCGCTCGATGAGCTTGGTCATGATGCCGCCCTTGGTCTCGATACCGAGGGACAGCGGGGTGACGTCGAGGAGCAGGACGTCCTTGACCTCACCCTTGAGGACACCGGCCTGGAGCGAGGCGCCGATGGCGACGACCTCGTCCGGGTTCACACCCTTGTTGGCCTCCTGGCCACCGGTCAGCTCCTTGACGAGCTCGGCGACGGCCGGCATACGGGTGGAGCCACCGACGAGAACGACGTGGTCGATCTCGGAGAGCTGGATGCCCGCGTCCTTGATGACGTTGTGGAACGGGCTCTTGCAGCGGTCCAGGAGGTCGGCCGTGAGCTGCTGGAACTGCGAGCGCGTGAGCTTCTCGTCCAGGTGCAGCGGGCCCTCGGCGGACGCCGTGATGTACGGCAGGTTGATCGTGGTCTCGGTCGAGGACGAGAGCTCGATCTTCGCCTTCTCCGCGGCCTCGCGCAGACGCTGGAGGGCCATCTTGTCCTTGGACAGGTCCACGCCGTGGCCGTTGGCGAACTGCTTCACCAGGTAGTCGACGACGCGCTGGTCCCAGTCGTCACCACCGAGGTGGTTGTCACCGTTGGTGGCCTTCACCTCGACGACGCCGTCACCGATCTCCAGGAGCGACACGTCGAAGGTGCCGCCACCGAGGTCGAAGACGAGGATCGTCTGGTCGTCCTTGTCGAGCCCGTACGCCAGAGCGGCGGCGGTCGGCTCGTTGACGATACGCAGGACGTTCAGGCCCGCGATCTCGCCGGCCTCCTTGGTCGCCTGACGCTCGGAGTCGTTGAAGTACGCGGGGACGGTGATGACCGCATCGGTCACCTTCTCGCCCAGGTACGACTCGGCGTCACGCTTCAGCTTCTGCAGGATGAAGGCGCTCATCTGCTGCGGGTTGAAGCTCTTGCCGTCCAGGTCGATCTTCCAGTCGGTGCCCATGTGGCGCTTGACCGAGCGGATGGTCCTGTCGACGTTGGTCACTGCCTGGCGCTTGGCGACCTCTCCGACCAGCACCTCGCCGTTCTTCGCGAAGGCGACGACGGACGGCGTGGTCCTGGCGCCCTCTGCGTTGGTGATGACGGTGGGCTCGCCGCCTTCGAGAACGCTGACGACGGAGTTAGTCGTGCCCAGGTCGATGCCGACCGCACGTGCCATTTCAATTCCTCCAGCTTGACTACTTGAGTGGATCTGACTCAAGGATGCATGACACCCGTCCCACTGTCAACAGACCTGAGCCGAGTCGACTCAACTATCGTGCGGACACCTAGCACCACCTGCGGATTTCCCCTGTGCGAGACCTGCACGGGAAAGCACACGCGAGGCGCGCGGGCCGATCACGCACGACACTCCCCGCCCCCCGGCCACGCAACCCCTCCCCATCATCGCCGCATGGGATCGTTCTGTCACAAAATGCCGTGAGCCACGCAAAACCGGCACTCGATCCACCGTGAACCCCTGGCAGGTGCGAACGATGCAGACACAGCAGAGGCGGAGTGCGGCACGCACCCGACGACGGAACCCGCACCGGGAGCGACCGTCGGCCAAGCGCGTACTGGACCTGACCCTCGGCTCGGCCCTCCTGGCCCTGACCTCTCCCCTGCTCGCCACGGGCGCCGCCGTCCTTGCGGCGCGACGGCCCCCCGGCGGCGTACTGACCCACTCGCCCCGGGTCGGGCAGGACGGCCATGTCTTCGTACTGCGCTCACTGAGCACCCGGAGGCTCCGGCTCGACCTGCTCTCCAGGCTGCCGTACGTCGTACGGGGAGACCTCTCCCTGGTCGGCCCGGAGCCCCTGACCCCGGACGAGGCGGACGCGGGGCGCAGCACGGACCCGGGCACCCCTCCCGCCGCGAGACACTGGCGGCAGGAACTGAAGCCGGGCCTCACCGGCCTGGCGCAGGTGCGCTCCCGCTCCGGGATGCCGTGGGACGAGCCGGCACTGCTGGACCAGCACTACGCCGAGCACCACGGAGTGGGAATGGACCTGGCCATCCTGGCGAGAGCCGTGCACGCTCCGCTCCGCGAGGCGGCCCGAGGGCTCACCCGGCGCGGAAAGGCACGCCTGAGCGACACAGATCACCGCCTGTCCGGCTACAGCGCGGCAGAAGAAGTGGGTAGTGTCAGCACAGACTGATTAAGTTACTGCTTAGTAATCCCGGATAATCGCCAGTACTCGCTCATTGACGCTGGATTCCACCCTCGCAGGCCCGAGGAGCCCCCAAATGCAACTCGCCGCGATCATCGTGTCGCTGGTTCTGATCGTGGTCGGCGTGGCCCTGTTCCTCCGCGCCCTCCTGCAGATCTACAACTTCATGCGGCTCGGCCAGAACGTGCCCGCGGGCACCCGCACGGACGAGCCCGCACAGCGCACCCTCACCGTGGCCAGGGAGTTCCTCGGCCATACCCGGATGAACCGCTGGGGCATCGTCGGTGTCGCGCACTGGTTCGTGGCGGTGGGCTTCTTCTCGCTGCTGCTGACGATCGTCAACGCGATCGGCCAGCTCTTCAAGGCCGACTGGCTCCTGCCGATCATCGGCGACTGGGCGCCGTACAACGTCTTCGTCGAGTTCATCGGCACGATGACCGTGCTCGGCATCCTGACCCTGATCGTCATCCGCCAGCTGGCCCACCCGCGCAAGCCGGGCCGCAAGTCCCGCTTCGCCGGGTCCAACTTCGGCCAGGCGTACTTCGTCGAGGCCGTCATCCTCATCGTCGGCGTCTGCATCTTCATGCTGCACGCCCTCGAAGGCGCCCAGCACCACGTCGACGGCTACGAGTCCTCCTTCTTCATCTCGTACCCGGTCGTCAACTGGCTGGAGGGCATGGACGTCTCCACCCTCCAGAACCTCACCTACTTCTTCGCCGGCCTGAAGATCGCGACCTCCTTCATCTGGATGATCACGGTCGCCCTGAAGACCGACATGGGTGTGGCCTGGCACCGCTTCCTGGCCTTCCCGAACATCTGGTTCAAGCGCGACGCCAAGGGCGAGACCTCGCTCGGCGAGCTGCTCCCGATGACCTCCGGCGGCAAGGAGATCGACTTCGAGGACCCGGGCGAGGACGACGTCTACGGCGTCTCGCAGATCGAGCACTTCTCCTGGAAGGGCCTGCTCGACTTCTCCACCTGCACCGAGTGCGGCCGCTGCCAGTCGCAGTGCCCCGCCTGGAACACCGGCAAGCCGCTCTCCCCCAAGCTCCTGATCATGTCCCTGCGCGACCACGCGCACGCCAAGGCCCCGTACCTGCTGGCCGGCGGCGGCAAGACGATGGAGGGCGAGGAGAAGGCGTCCGAGGAGCAGCTGAAGGACGTACCGGCCGCGGCTCTCGCGGAGGCCGGGCGCCCGCTGATCGGCACGGCCGAGGAGAACGGCGTCATCGACCCGGACGTGCTGTGGTCCTGCACCACCTGCGGTGCGTGCGTGGAGCAGTGCCCGGTCGACATCGAGCACATCGACCACATCGTCGACATGCGCCGCTACCAGGTGATGATCGAGTCCGCGTTCCCGTCCGAGGCGGGCACGATGCTCAAGAACCTGGAGAAGAAGGGCAACCCCTGGGGCCTGGCGAAGAAGCAGCGCGTCGAGTGGACCAAGGAGGTCGACTTCGAGGTCCCGATCGTCGGCAAGGACGTCGAGGACCTCACGGAGATCGACTACCTGTACTGGGTCGGCTGCGCCGGCGCCCTGGAGGACCGGGCGAAGAAGACCACCAAGGCCTTCGCCGAACTCCTCCACATCGCGGGCGTCAAGTTCGCGATCATGGGCGGCGACGAGAAGTGCACCGGTGACTCCGCCCGCCGCCTGGGCAACGAGCCGCTGTTCCAGCAGCTCGGCCAGGAGAACGTCGCGATGCTGAACATGGCGTTCGGCGAGGACGACGAGGACGACTCGACCAGGAAGCCGAAGTCGTCGAAGAAGATCGTCGCGACCTGCCCGCACTGCTTCAACACCATCGCCAACGAGTACCCGCAGCTCGGCGGCGAGTACGAGGTCATCCACCACACCCAGCTGCTCCAGCACCTCATCGACGAGGGCAAGCTGATCCCGGTGACCCCGGTCGAGGGCCTGATCACGTACCACGACCCGTGCTACCTGGGCCGTCACAACAAGATCTACACCCCGCCGCGCGAGATCATCGCGAAGGTCCCGGGCCTGCGGAACGAGGAGATGCACCGCCACAAGGAGCGCGGCTTCTGCTGCGGCGCCGGTGGTGCCCGGATGTGGATGGAGGAGCGGATCGGCAAGCGCATCAACAACGAGCGCGTCGACGAGGCCCTCTCCCTCGACCCGGACATCGTCTCCACCGCCTGCCCGTTCTGCCTGGTCATGCTGACCGACTCGGTCAACGGCAAGAAGAACGACGGCAAGGCGAAGGAGTCGGTCCAGGTCGTCGACGTCTCGCAGCTGCTGCTGGACTCCGTGAAGACCCCTGCCGACCCGGCCGGGGAGGCGGAGCAGGCGGACGCGCCGGAGCCGGAACCGGTGAAGTAGCCCGCTCAGTCGCGTGACGGAAGCGGCCGGACCTGCCTCGGGGGCAGGACCGGCCGCTTCTGCTTTCCCGTCCCCCGGGGCCGCCCCCGGGGTTCCCCTAGGGGATGTCACAGCTCGGCCGCAATGGCGGGCAGGTTCCCCAGGCCCTCTGACCGCACCGCCCCGGACCAGGTACGTTCGATGACGTGGCTGGATTCAGGATCGGACGCGGCCGGGACAACCGCACCCCGCAGCAAGCGCAACAGCAACCGCGGCAGCAGCCGTACGGCACACAGGCACCGCCGCCGTACGGCCAGCAGCCCTGGCCCCCGGCAGGAGGCAACACGGCCCCGCCCCCACCCCCGTACAACAACGGCGGCAACGGCGGCTACGGCGGTGGCGGCTACGGAAACGGCAACGGCGGCTACGGCGGAGGCCAGGGCGGCGGCCACGGTGAGCCGGAGTACTTCGGCG
Organism: Streptomyces sp. NPDC002403; assembly: GCF_053593015.1. Taxonomy (NCBI): domain Bacteria; kingdom Bacillati; phylum Actinomycetota; class Actinomycetes; order Kitasatosporales; family Streptomycetaceae; genus Streptomyces; species Streptomyces sp. NPDC002403. The sequence continues at coordinate 6,403 of NZ_JBSFBQ010000036.1, forward strand.
ACCCGTACCACCAGCCCCAGCACCCCCACGGTTCCCCCCAGCAGGGCGACCCGTACGCCAACTCCCCCGGCCACACCCAGGCATTCAGCATCGGCGAGGATCCGTACGGCCCCGGCGACACCTACCGCGCCGGCCAGGCCCCCGCCCAGCCCGCGGGCCCCCGGCTGCGCTGGAAGGAGCTGCTCACCGGCATCGTGCTGCGCCCGGGACCGACGTTCTGGCAGATGCGCGACTACCCCGTCTGGGGTCCGGCGCTGATCGTCACGTTCCTGTACGGCCTGCTCGCGCTCTTCGGCTTCGACCAGGCCCGGGACGACGCGATCAACGCGACGATCTCCACAGCGGTGCCCTACGTCGTCATCACGGGCCTCGGCTTCGTCATCGGCGGCCTGGTCCTGGGCGCGGTCACGCACACGCTCGCCCGTCAGCTGGGCGGCGACGGCGCGTGGCAGCCGACGGTGGGCCTGTCCATGCTGATCATGTCGATCACGGACGCGCCCCGCCTGATATTCGCGCTCTTCCTCGGCGGCGAGAACTCCCTGGTCCAGATTCTCGGCTGGATCACCTGGCTGGCCTCGGCCGCGCTCTTCACCTCGATGGTGAGCAAATCGCACGACCTGCCGTGGCCGAAGGCGCTGGGCGCGTCCGCGATCCAGCTGATCGCCCTGCTGTCGATCATCAAACTGGGCACGATCTGACGCCACCGGCCCGCCCGCCCGAAGACACCGAAACCCCCGGCACACAGAATGTGCCGGGGGTTTCTCGCGCCCCATCCCGCTCAGGCGTCCAGAACCTGCCCGCTGCGCCGTACGACGGGCTTGTCCACGCTCCACGGGAAGTTGATCCAGCGGTCGGTCTTCTTCCACACGTATTCGCACTTCACGAGCGAATGCGACTTCTCGTAGATGACCGCGCTGCGCACCTCGGCGACATGATCGATACAGAAATCACGCACCAGCTTCAGCGTCTTCCCGGTATCGGCGACGTCGTCGGCGATCAGGACCTTCTTGTCCGAGAAGTCGATGGCATTCGGAACGGGCGCCAGCATGACCGGCATTTCCAGCGTGGTGCCCACGCCGGTGTAGAACTCCACGTTCACCAGGTGAATGTTCTTGCAATCCAGGGCGTAGGCGAGCCCGCCGGCGACGAACACCCCGCCGCGCGCGATGCTGAGCACGACATCGGGCTCGAACCCGTCGTCCGCCACGGTCTGCGCCAGCTCACGCACGGCACGGCCGAACCCCTCGTAGGTCAGGTTCTCGCGCACGTCATTCGCCTCATCGCTCATGGGACATCACACCTGGGTCCGGTGGAAATTCATGAATGAACGCGACGCGGTCGGCCCGCGCTGGCCCTGGTACCGCGATCCGTACCGCTCGGAGCCGTACGGGAACTCCGAGGGCGAACTCAGCCGGAACATGCACAGCTGCCCGATCTTCATCCCCGGCCACAGCTTTATCGGCAGCGTCGCGAGATTCGACAGCTCCAGCGTCACGTGCCCGGAGAAACCGGGGTCGATGAACCCGGCGGTCGAATGCGTCACAAGCCCGAGCCGCCCCAGCGAACTCTTGCCCTCCAGCCGCGACGCGAGATCGTCGGGCAGCGAGATGACCTCGTACGTCGAAGCGAGCACGAACTCACCGGGGTGCAGGATGAACGCCTCGTCCCCGTCCGGCTCGACCATGCGCGTCAGATCGGCCTGCTCGACGGCCGGATCAATATGTGGATAGCGGTGGTTCTCGAACACCCGGAAGTAGCGGTCGAGCCGCACATCGATGCTCGACGGCTGCACCATCGACGCGTCGAACGGATCAATGCGTACACGTCCGGCGTCGATCTCGGCCCGGATGTCCTTATCTGAGAGAAGCACGCCCCGAGGATACGCAGAACGCGCGGGCCCACCCCAATCCGGGACCGCCCGCGCGCCTGCCACCACCGCTTAACGCTGCTCGAACACCACCGGCACGGCATGCCGCAACCGCGCACAGCGCGGACAGCGAATGAGCCGCCCGGGCCCGATCCGCCCGGCCCCGAGCTGCTGCATCGGGAACGAAGCGGTAGCGAAAACGTGCCCTTCGGCACAGCGGACGACGGTGCGCTCCATGGAGTCCATCAAGTCCCTTCCCCAACAAGCCTTGGACGAGAACGCCACATTAGGGGATGAACAGGACGCCACTCCAGGCGGCACTCCGACCACCCACGCTACGCCCTCAACTCCCGCCCACGGCACCCGCATCCACCATCCGCACGCAACAAAAAGGCCCCACGGCTCAAACGCCGGGGACCTGCGATGGGGTACAGTATGGGACGGTAGAAGCCGTTCAGGCGGCATGCTTCGCGGGTGTAGTTTAATGGTAGAACATGAGCTTCCCAAGCTCAGAGCGCGAGTTCGATTCTCGTCACCCGCTCTTTGAAAGGGCCCCAGGCCAATGGCCGGGGGCCCTTTTCGTTGCCCGACCTCATAGACTCCGGGCAACAATCACGTTCCCCAGGAATCCACACGACACGCCAAATCTCTTCTCCTGCACCGACGGTCAGGGGAGCCAGGCTGCCTCCAGGTCACCGAAGAGGGCGTCGGGAGAGGCAAGGACCACGGTACGGAGCGGCGCCCCCATCAGAGCTGGATCGACCGGTACACCCATAACGTGCTCCATCAGCGCCAAGGACTCAGCGCCCAAAGCACCCAGGTGAAAGGCGACGCCGGTCGCCCACGAGGGAATCTCGGGCACGGGGTCCACCCAAGGTGCGTCTTCCAGGTCGGCGGGGTCGAACATGCCATCCACTCGACCATCGAACGCATGGATGACCTGGGAGTGACCGTTGACCGTCTGCTGAACGCTGAAGAACTCACCCCCGTTCACCGAGGCGCGCCTGGCGATCTCCGGGATGCTTCCGCGGTAGCCCCACTCGATGGCGATGACGTGCTTATCCACCGTGACGACCCGCAGGAGCGCGTAGTCCTCGTAGAGGTGACTCGCCTGCTCATCGGCAGCCTCGTCGAAAGTCATCGCCCGAGAGACTGCGGGATCCCCGCCGAAGGCCCGGATCACTTCGTCCTCGGCCATCCCCGAAATCACCGAGAACGTGTACACCACCAGCTCATCCGCATCAGCCCACGCATACCGGGCAACAAGGTCATCCCACACCGCAGCATCTCTCTTTTCAGGTTTGATAGAGCTCCCCTTTGAGCCAAGGGCTGTTTGAAAGTGCCAGTCAGCTGCTCGCTGGCCTATTCACGTCCAAGCCAGTGGAGAGGCGAAGGATCTTGTCCCAAGTAGCCATTACAGCCACAGCGGCGGCCGTAGCCAGGGCGACGCCGACAGCTGATGAGGCCAAGGCAAAGACGATGCCGGCGAGACAGAGGGTGAACGCAGATCCTCGCAACACCTGCTGTCGCCACGCTCTGCGCTCCCGGTGGCTGTGCAACAGCTCGTCGGCGGATGCGTCACCGGGCGCGAGATCTTGCAGCTGACCACTGGCGAGCACTTTCAGGATTCTCTCGACTCCGAGCAGAGCACGCTTCGCACCGTCGATGCGATCAAGTTCAACCCCGTCCCGAAGCTCGCGCACGAGGGCGGCGGCTGCTGAGAATCGAGCCACGACCTGGGGCATGGGGTTGCGGCCGTCGGGAAGCGCACGTTGCAGGGCGTATCTCTCCAGCGCAATGGCGAAGTCCTCCAACGCTTGGACTGCCGCGACATGCGGGGAGTTGAAGGGCGATGCTGTCGGAGGCACCTTCCCCTTCACTTCCAGAGGCTTGAGAAGTGCCTCATAGGCCCTACGTACCGTGGCTGTCACAGCCTCGGTTGTCCACCGTTGCATGCCTTGGTTCGAGACAAGTGAAGCAATCACGGCAGTGATCAGAATGGGCGTCACGAGGGCCCCGACAGCGAGGGCGTCGCGCCAGACGTGCCAGGCTGTGCGTTCGATGGTTGCTGCAAGGGCTAGCCCCGTTGAGAAGGATGTCAAGACGGGGACGATCACCTTTATGCCGAGTGCCCTCCTCGACACCTGATAGAGGACGTCTTCGCGCTGCAAGTAGTCCAGCGTTGGATAGTCTGGACGTGTCGCCAGGGAGCTGTCGCGGATCTGGCGCACCAAGTGAGCGCGACGACGTCGTGCGTGCACCCGCGCGCGAGTCCAGCAGAGCCGCTCCAAGAGTGTTCTTTTACCTCGGCGCTGCGACGTTGCCGTCATGGTCAGGGCCCATATCGACATTGTCCAAGCAGCGAAGACGAGCGCCACAAGGTCGGTTTTCGACACGCTCTCCCCTTCCGGAAAATCGTGGGACTCAGCCCCACCGCGCGCAGCGAACAGCGGGCAGAACTCGATAGAGAGCATTTCAGAGGTGCCGGGTCTGGTCGGTGCGGTGGCCGGTATCGTCGCCTCCTCCACAGCCAGTCCGGTGGCCAGACGCTCTCGATCGTCGTGGGCGATCTGGGGGTGGGCATCACGCTGGTGCTGGGGGCCGAGTTCCACCGCCGATCTCCGAGATAGGCATCGCGGGCGGCGGCGGCGTCATCGGCGCCGCCGCCGGGGCAGCGGGCCGGTGTCCTGCTCGCAGGAGTGACGTCTGCGGCCCGAGCGGCTCATCGTCGGCTCTTCCTGGATAATCGATGCATGGCATCACAGCCTCGTCTTTCCGACCTCCGTCGTGCCAAGTTCGTCCGGCGCCTGCCCGCAGCGCTCTCCGAGCTTGCCGGTCCCAAGCACGGCCCGGTACACCTGCCGCTCCACCTTGCCTGGTCGGGGTTGACCACGTTCGACCTCGACCGGCCCCGGCTACGGATGAGCTACTACCGGATCGTGCTGGCCGAGGGCCGGCACGACGACTTGGTCCAGTACCTCGACCAGGACCTTCTCGTCGGCCTGTGGCCCACACTGCGCACACTGGTCAGCCCTGATGTCCGCGAGGTCTGGGAGAGCGCCTTCGGCGAGCTGGCCGACAGCGCCCGGACCGCTGCGTGAACCTCACGGGCCTGCACCACCGCTTGCTTGCAGACGTGCTTGCCGTGGGCGGCGCTTACCCTCTCGCGCTCACCGGCGGCTACGCGGTCCAGGCACACGGCCTTGTCGACCGGCTCAGCCAGGACCTCGATGTCGCGACCGAGAACCCAGATCCCATGGAGGACATCGCGACCGTCGTGCGCACCGGACTGGAGCGGCGCGGATGGCACGTAGAAGCCCTGGAGACAGACCCGCTGTCCGCACGCCTGATCGTCACCGACCCTGCCAGCCGCGAAGAGTGCGAGGTCGACATCCTCAAGGAAGCACTCTGGCGACCACCCGTACACACCGAACACGGCTTGGTGCTGTCCCTCGAAGATGTCGTTGGGACCAAGGTCCGCGCACTGGCCGACCGCGGACTCGCCAGGGACCTGATCGACGTGCGGGCCGCTGCGAACCGCTGGAGCCATGTCGGACTCGAAGAGCTCGGACGGCGCCATGCGCGCGACTCCTTCAACCTGAGCGAGCTACAAGCCCGACTGGGCGGAGCCGAGTGGATCGACGACACAGAATTCGCCGCCTACGGGCTCGACGAGCAAGCAATCACCGGGCTGCGGCAGTGGGCACAGGCATGGGGCGACGACATCGGCGAACGACTCCAGGGGCTGGAAGCTCCGCACGAAGACTGATGGCCGCATGGAGGCTGGACGCTCGGCAGGATGCGCATCGGGCCGTTCAGACCTCAGTGGCCATGCCCCATCCGTGCCCAGCAGAGCGGACAACAGCGGTCAGGTACGGCTCCCAGGGACCGTAGCCAACCATCCCGTCCATTGGAAAAGCACAGGTCAGAGCACCTTCGGTAGCCCAAGAACCGTTGATTCCCAAGCTCAGAGCGCGAGTTCGATTCTCGTCACCCGCTCTTACACTGATCCCCAGGTCAGAGACCTGGGGATCAGTCGTTGTCTAGACGTGTCTAAGCGCCTTGCATCACCTCTGCACCACCTGCCCCGAGGTTCCTACCTGCCCGCCGGGCCGGAGCGGCCTTCAGCGTCTCCCGCATGATGCGCGAGCCTTGCTCAGCCATCTCGTTGATGGGGACGGCGAGTTCATCCGGCGTCACGTCGATCGTCCAGACGAAACGGCTGCGCCCTTCGGTGTCGGCGAGGACCTGCATCGAGGCGTGATGGTGCTTCGGCGCCATCGAGCCGCCGACCACCGCGTAGGCCACCCGGCGGGACGCCTCGTCGATGTCGACGATCAACTCGTGCACGACCACACCGTTCGCGAAGGTCACGATCCTGGTGTCCGCCTCCATGCGGGTGTCCGTGACGAAACCCGGCACCAGGCGCTGGTGCACGGCTCCGACCTCGCGCAGGGCCTCCCAGACGTTTTCCGGGGAGTTGTCGATCAGGAATTCCTTGTTGATGTGAGCCATGTGCCCTTCTCCTGTCGGGGGACGTGTCAGGCGCCGGTGGTGAGGCAGAACGGATGCCCTTCGGGATCGGTGAGGACGACCCACTGGCCCTTGCCGGGCTGGAACTCGGGCCTCAACGCTCCGAGGGCGAGGATCCGGCCGGCCGCCTCCTCCAGGTCGGTGACCGTGAAGTCGAGGTGGGCGTGCTTGGCATCGTCGGGCCAGCCCGGGGCCTGGTAGCCCTCGATGCGTACGAACGCCAGGCCGGGCTGCTCCACGCCGGCCAGGGAGGCGTAGTCCTCGCCGCTGTAGGTGATCTCCCAGCCGGTGACCTTGCTGTAGAACTCGGCGAGCCGAACCGGGTCACCACAATCGATGACTACGGTGCTGATCTGAGCGAGAACGGACATGACGGCGACTCCTTGAGCGCGGTAGGGAATGACCTGCGACGCCGCTCAGCTTGCTCGCCACCTCCCATCCCGGTCTTGAAGATCCTTGCGGTGGGGCCGATGTCAGACCCTCGGCGTAGCGTCGAAGAGTGCTCATCGCCACCGTCCTCGCCACCCGGCCCGACTTCCGCATCACTGCGGTGAGCTGCCGGGACGACCACACCCGCTGGTCGCAGACGGAGGTGCGAGAGGACTACCGGGTGGTGCTCGTGCAGCGCGGCCGGTTCCGCAGGCAGGTGGCCGGAGCCCCGGCCGAGATCGACCCGACGACGGCCTATCTCGGCGTGCCGGGTGAGGAGGAGCGTTTCGCGCACCCGGCCACCGGGGGCGACGAGTGCACCTCGATCAGCCTGACGCCCACGCTGTGGCGGGCCGTGGCCGGTGAGGACGCCCGCCCGGCTCGGCAGAGCGTGTACGTGGACGCCCGCCTCGACCTGGCCCACCGCCGCGTCCTCGCGTCCACCCGCACCGGCGACGTGGACCACGCTGTGACCGAAGAACTCCTCGGGCTGCTCTCCGCCGCCGTCGGACAGGCCGTCGACAGAGCCGTCCCGACCGGCACGCGCCCCGGCCGGGACGAGGGGCCGCTCGTCGCCGCGGCCCGGCAGGCGATCGGCGAGGCCCACCCCGCCTCCGAGGGACTGCTGCCGCTCGCGGAGCTCCTCGGCGTCTCGCCCTACCGTCTGAGCCGCGCCTTCACCCACGTGCTGGGAGTCTCCCTGACCCGCTACCGCAACCGGGTCCGTGTCGGCCGCACCCTCGACCGTCTGGACGCGGGCGAGGAAGGCCTCGCCACCCTCGCCGCCGACCTGGGCTTCTCCGACCAGGCCCACCTCACCCGGACCATGCGCCACTACCTCGGTCACACACCGACGGCACTGCGGCGGCTCCTCACCCCAGGGCACCCCGAGGGGGACATAGCCGGGTAGAGGGCCCTCAGCCAGCGGCCGACACGTGCCACTACGTCCCGGCAGGGACGGTGCGCAGCAGTCGAGAAGGAGGCGGCGAACACCTCGCCCGAGGCCCACAGCAAACGTTTGCCCAGCTCAGATCCTATGCGGACCCTCAAGGCACCGGGTGATTCCCAAGCTCGGAGCGCGAGTTCGATTCTCGTCACCGCTCCATGATGAAGCCCCAGGTCAGCGACCTGGGGCTTTCGTGTTGCCCAGAATGTGCAGGAGCACCTGAGGCGGTGCGGGGGTCATGGCCGAACCACTGCAGAAGGCTGTCGCCGACTTCGCCGCGTCCGTGGCCTGAGGTTCTCCGTCGACCGGGCTCAGCCGTGCGGGCCGCCGGTCCGGGTCAGCCCAGTCGTTTGAGTTCGCGCACGGCCGCGGGCAGTGCGAGGCACAGGGCGAAGGAGGTCGCGAAGCCGCCTCCCCCTGCCAGAACGACATCAGTGGCGCCAACGCCTGACCGGAGTACCAACAGGCTCACGGCGAGGCCGACCACCATGGAGCAGGCAACGTACAGCGCCAGCCACAGCTGCCACGTACGTCCGGAACGGGCTGTCGATTCGGGCATGGACTCGATCCTTTCGAGGGTCACGGGCGAGAAGGAGGAAGGACGGGTGGGAAAGATCGGCGGTGGTCGGCCGTCACAGCGGCTCGACCGAGCCGTGCAGCAGGTGTTCGGCGAGTTCGGTCCGCAGCCGACCGAGTGCCGAGACGTACGAGGCGTACGCATCGGCGCGTCGGCCGAGCTCGCCGAGAAGATCCACGCTCCGCCGCTGCTGCCCGATCGACGGAAAGCGCACAGGAAGGTGGCCCAGAGCCGCAGAGCTCAGCGAGGGGGCTGCCGTGGCCGCGGCACGGTGGGACATCCACTCGCGCGCGTACCGGAGGCCCAGGTACGCGTGGAGGTACAGAGGGTCGATCTCGGCGTTCGGACGTACGCGCAGACGCATCACGTTCGAGCTGAGCAGCCATCCGGCCTGTGGGCCGGAGACCAGCGCGGGTTGCTGCTGGGCCCCCGTACGCACGCAGACGATGTCGTCGGGGAGCAACTCGAACTTCTTGAAGCGCTCGGCCGTCTGCCACGGCACCCGGTTCCGGGGTTCGTCCGCGATCCTGCCTCCGACGAGATCCTGCGGGAAGACAAGAGGAATACCGGCGTCCGCCGTGCGTGCCCCCGCTGGAAGGCGGGTGTACGACGGACCGGGCCGGATCTCGCACAGGTCCTCGAGAACTGCCGCGTTCCAGCCGACGGGTTCCGAGCCCGTGCGGTAGCCGCTACCCGTTTCCACCGATCGCTGCTCCAGCAGGCGGAGCATGTCCGTATGCCCTGCCGCCTCCTCACTGACTGCGTGCAACCGGTCCGCCACGGGGGCAGCGCCGTAGTTTCCGCCCCCCAAGTAATCGGCGGGGCGCAGCGAGCACTCCTCGTCGGCGATGACCGCACGGGCCACCACGACAGCCGACAGGCCCCGGTCGGCAGCGCGCGCCGCGTATTCCTCACCGTCCGGGCGCTGCTCTCCGTCGAGCCACGGGCGGACCACGGCCGTGATCGCATCGCAGTCCGTGTCGCGCAGCACGCGCCGACGCCGGACCTTTGTGCCCAACTCCTGGGCATCGACGAACAGGACGTCTTCTCTCACCGGATGCTCCACACGTCGCAGCAACCACAGGGAGACCGGCACGGGTGTCGCGGAGAAAAGATGGGACGGCAGCGTGACGACGCACTCCACGGCTCCACTGCGGACAAGGGCGCGGCGAATCCTGCGCTCGGCGGTGTTCACCGAGTTGCCTGCCTTCACCGGCATGACCACCGCGGCTCGACCGCCGAGTACCAGCGCGCCGAGGATGTACTGCACCCAGGCGAAATTGTCGTTGCCCTGTGGTGGTGGTCCGTATGGCCAGTTTCCCGTCCGGCGCCCGGGGCCGGGTGCGTCGCTCATGTTGAACGGAGGGTTCGTCAGCACCACGTCGGCACCGTGTTCGCGGTTCGGTGGCCATCGGTCGGACCGGGTGCTGGTCAGTTTCGGTCGTACGCCGAGGTGGAGAAGGTACAGACTCGCGACGGCTTGCAGCCGGTTGTCGAGGGTCTCGCCGTACACGGTCCCCCGCGCGCCTCCGATGTGCCGGCACGCGGCCGCCAGCATCTCTCCGCCCCTTGTGTAGGGGTCCAGCACCGTGGCCTCCTGCCCCGGGGTCAGTACGAGTTCCGCGGACAACGAGGCCAGGCCCACCGGGCTGCAGAACTCCGAGCTTTGCAGCCCTTCCCGGGCACTGAACGACTCCCACACGAGCTGGAACGCCCCAACGCCTGTGCCGGCCGCCGTCCGTACTGCCGTGGTGAGGTCGTCCCAGCTCCGCGGTTCCAGTTGCAGCAAGCTGCTGCGCATGTCGGTGCGGTCACCGTTCCGGCGCAGCGTCTCCTGGGCCATGTCGCCGAGGGAACGGAGCAGCGATTGCACGTCCCGGGCCCCTCGACCTGCCGACATGGCATCCTCGATCCGGCGCCACTGGTCCGGTTCCGCATGTCGTACGTACATCACGATGAGACAGAGATTCACGAAGTCCGCCATCGTCGCCGGGCCTCGGACCCGGTCCGCGAGTCGGCCCATCAGCTGGTCGACGGCCTTCTTGTCCTCGGTCCCGGTGCGCTGAGCGCTGCTCCCCACGGCTTTCGGTTCCGCAGGCGGTCGGTCACGGCTGGTCCGGCGGAATCGGTCGGCGTAGGTGGTTCCCGCCTGCTCCCCGTCGAGCAACTGGGATGGGGGAACGGTGCGGTTCATCAGCCACCGCGCGATCTCGGCCTCGTGGAAGAGCTCCGTATCGCCGGAACGCACAGGGGTGGGAAAGTCCTTGTGCCGCCGGGCCCAGTTCGACACGGCCGGGCGCCTCACGCCCGCGCGCTCCGCGATCTGGGTTCGGGTAACAAGACCGGTTTGTTCATCGTGTACCAACTGCACGACGGCTCCTGAAGGTTGGGCCGGTTGAGCTTCCGATGTGAGGACCGTACGAGGAAGAAGACACACGGGACAAACGCGCATTCACAGTGCTCACTCTGTCCGCCCTGGCGGAGCGGTAGGCTACCTGCCCCGCCACGATCACAGCAGAGACGAAGAAGCATGTGAAAACGGGCCCAGCAACGCTCCTGCGACCGAACCCTCCAGCCAGGTTCCTCGATTACATGGGTTAACAGAATTCTCGAGTCAGTCTCCTTGCACGTCAGTTGCGTGCGGAGTTACCGAGGAGGGCGACAGCCACTTCGGCGTCGAGCAGGACGCCTTCGAGCCCGCTCCCGATGGCCGGGTACAGGTGATTCCTCCGTACCGCGCATCGCGGTACGGAGGTGGAGACCCGAGCACGGCCCGGTACGCCTGCCGCTCACCTTGCGTGGTCAGGGCTGACCACGTTCGACCTCGACCGGCCCCGGCTGCGGATGAGCTACTACCGCATCGTCCTGGCCGAGGGCCAGCACGACGTCCTGGTCCAGTACCTCGACCAGGACCTTCTCGTCGGCCTGTGGCCCGCATTGCGCACACTGGTCAGCCGGGATGTCCGCGAGGTCTGGGAGAGCGCCTTCGGTGAACTGGCCGACAGCGCCCGGGCCGCTGCGTGAATCTCACAGAACTGCACCGCCGCCTGCTTGCAGACGTGCTCGCCGTGCGCGGTGATTACCCTCTGGCGCTCACCGGTGGCTACGCGGTCCAAGCACACGGCCTGGTCGACCGGCTCAGCCAGGACCTCGATGTCGCGACCGAGAACCCAGGCCGTATGGAAGACATCGCTACTGCCGTGCGCACTGGACTGGAGCAGCGCGGGTGGCAGTGCGAGGTCGACATCCTCAAGGAGGCACTATGGCGGCCTAAGGATGAGGACCAACCTCACAACCCGTGTGCGGCCGTGCCCCAGCCGTGCCTGACAGACCGAGGATTCACGGGAATCGCGGTCATCAACAGGCAACGTGCACGACGTAGGCCCCTGGCCGATGTTGCTGGCCAGGGGCCTTCAACCTGCTTGGTGGGTGCGGGATTTGAGCCCATGGTGGCATCACTGCCACGGCGGGTCTCAAGATCTGTGTCGGGTGCACACCCGGCCGCGCGACGGTAGTCGGCGAGGGTGCCGGAGGTCAGTTGCGGCAGCCGGGGACCGGGGTCGGGTTGTTGAGGCAGTTGTTGGGGGTGTTACGGATGACCACGGTGATACGCAGGGTCACGGTGCCCTGGTTGTTGTAGATGCCGCCGGGGTTCACGCCGCCGGCTGAGTTGCCGCTGATGACGCTGGCGGTCACGGTGGAGGTTCCGCCTGGCTGGGCGGGTACACCGTTGGCGAGACCGCCGCCGCCGTTCGGCGCGCTGTTGTTGATGAGGGTGCTGCCGTTGACCGTCAGCGTCCCGGTGTTGGCGATGGCACCGCCCACGTTGCCGGCCGTGTTCCCACTGAGGTTGCTGAAGCTGACGGCCGTACTGCCGTCGCTGGCGATGGCGCCGCCGTTCACCGCGGCGGTGTTGCCCGTGAACGCACTCCCGTTCACCTGCGCCTGGGAGCCACCGAAGACGCTGATGCCGCCGCCGAAGTTGGCGTGATTCCTCGCGATCAGGTCGCCGATAAGACTCAGGGAGCCATTGCCGGTGACGACGATGGCGCCACCGGCGCCGTTCTGGATCGAACTGCCCGTGGCGTCGCCATTGGCGAGGGTGGCTCCTACCAGGGTCAGATTGCCGCCGTTGACGGTGAAGATACGGAACGTTCCCGACACACGGGTGATCGTGTCGCTGTTGCCGTTGATGACGATCGGCGAGGTGATGGCGGGCAGCTCGGTGGTCAGCTGGTAGGTGCAGCGGGGCGCCAGATTGAGCGTGTCGCTTCCAGGGGTGCTGTTGGCGGTGTTGATGGCGCTCTGCAAGGCGGCCTCGCTGCACGCCACGGGCAGAGTCGCGGCCGATGCAGGGGAGGCCAGCACGACAGGGGCTAGCGTGGCGACGGCGCCCATACAGAGCACCTTGGCGGTCCGAGCGAGGGACTTACACGTGAGCATGTCACTCCTTCTGAAGTCGCCCGCCGCGAACGTCCGGCCAACAGAATGCGACGATGCGGCGCCGCGGGCGGGAGGGCAATTGAAAGATGCCCGATGCACCGCACGACATCACACACGTCATCCCGAATTGCGTCTCATGGCCCTGCGCGATGCACCTTACGGGCGAACAGGCTGTGGAGTGCATACGGCATGCGAGGACCCCGCACTGCAAGCGCATCAGATCCAGCGGGGAAGAACGGAAAGAAAAGCAGCTTGCCCCGCGACGCCCATCTCGACCGTTCACCCATTTCAGCGCCTGGACCGATCCCGAATGGCCGCTGATTCCCAAGCTCGGAGCGCGAGTTCGATTCTCGTCACCCGCTCCATGAAAGAGCCCCAGGTCGGCGACCTGGGGCTTGTCTGTTATCCAGACCGCTTTCATGGCGCGTTCCATTTGTGTGCCACAGGACCCGTCCGACCTGTATCAATGGCATACATGACGCCGCTTGGCCGACAGGCCGGCGGCTGCTCGTCCGCGAGGAACGGCCGCACCTCGGCACCCGGCTGCGCTTCACCGACGCGGACGGCCTGCGGTTCACCCGCTTCGCCGCCGGAACCGCGGACACTCAGGTCTCCCAGCCGGCACTGCGACACCGGCAGCGACGCGCCGAGGACCGCATCAGCAGTGCGCGCCACCGGCCCACGCGACCTCCCCTCCCCTGCACGACCCGGAACCGGATCCGGCCGGGGATCGCCGAGCTCGCCCCGGTCGGCCCGGTCCGGTTCCAGGTCCGCCCACACGACCCGACAGACGAAGAGGAGCCCGTCAGCAAGCTGACGGGCTCCCACGAAAGATCGAGGCTAACCTGCTATCGGGTCAGATCGTCGGTGTGTCGTCGACGATCTCCTTGTGCGGTTCGACAATGAACCTCCAGCCGTCGCTGGGCTCCAGGAACCGCACTCGGGTCGGGTAGATGTCCAGGGCGCGGCGGTCGCGATTCTGGTTGTTCGTGTTCTTCCGCCCCCGGGCCGGCTCCTCGTACAGATCGACCTTGACGTCAGGCACCGCGACGGCTTCCTCGCTCCAGCGCTGAACGATCCCCGCGCCGAACGCGTCCCGTGCGGCGGAGTAGAGCGAATCCAGAGATTCCTTGTTCCCGTCGGGCACGAAGAGGGCGAGGTTCAGGAGGACGCCGGCGCTCTGGAGAACCTCGATTTCTTCCCCTGCCTTGTCGGCAATCCAGATCCCACGCTCTTCGGTATTGTCCGGGAGAACATGAATTTCCTCACCGAAGATCGTCCTCGCAGTGAAGGACCCTCCCTCGAAATTCTTACCCGGCTTCGTGAGGGAAGCCGGGGCGTAGCAGTCGAGAGGAAGGCCATCCATCTCCGCCGAGACGAAGATGCCGTCCTGGAGGTCCAATTCTGCGACCTCTTCGGCCGTAAGACGTCGAGCCGTAACCTTCTCGGTATTCACGCCATTCCCCTTTTTCGCGGCGTCCTATAAATCCATTAGGACTATATCACGAAAGCGAACAGCCAGGCCCTTTATGCACACCTTCGCGCTCACGATAGTACAGTCAACTCTCCGAGTAATTTCTTCCGACAGAGCAGTAGACAATCCTGTCGAATCACCGACGAAACACAGCCCCGTAAAGAAATACGGTGAGATCCATCCAAAAGGTGACTCACCGCTTCGTCCGGGTTTTCGAACCAAGTCGTTTGCCAAGTGAAATGGGAGCGGCCTTGGTCGAACGGTGCCCCAGCAGCCCATCGACCCGGCGACCGGCGACCCGATCGAGCGAACCACGGCTGTCACCTCTCCGATCGGGCACTTCACGCCGCGCCCCTACGGCCGCCTTCGCGGGGCCGGCGTCTCTTCGCCCACGGCCCAGGCGGTTCGAAGGAGTGGCAGCGGTGCCCCGCAGGACAGAACCATGCGCACCGCAGCTCCGTCCGGCTCGCGCGTTTCTCCTCTCCTGCTTCGGAGGGCGCCCAACGAGAGGCGCACACTCCAGCGTGCTTGCCGCATGTCCTCGACGGCCCGCATCGGCGTCGCCTGTGCCCCAACCGTGCCCGGACGAACGGTCAAGAGCGGTGAACAGGGACGCTGAGAGACTGCGGCGGAAGCTCTCCCGAAGCGGCGTATCACCAGGTCAGAGCATATTCGACCCTGGTAGGAACCGTTGATTCCCAAGCGCAGAGAGCGAGTTCGAATCTCGTCCCCCCTCTTCCCCCGGGCCTCAGGTCAGCGGCCTGGGCCTCGTCGTGCCCGGACTTCTCTCCAGGCGTCGCGCTCCGTCTCAGCACCACCTGTCCCCTTGTCCTCGTAGGCTCGGGCGAGTATCTCCACGGTGGCGGCCATGGCCTGGCGGAGTTCGGCGGGTGCGACGACCTCGACATCCCCACCGAGCCTCAGCAGCTCGCCGCAGGCGTGCTCGGTGCCCTCGACCGGGATGACCGCCTCGATCCATCCGTCGTCGCCGACGGCGGTCGCGGTGGAGTCGACTGCCCGCACCACCTCCGGGGGGACGTTGTCGGGCAGGCGCCGGCGTCCCCGGGGAGAGAGGCGGACGGTGGCTGTGCCGGTGTAGCGGCGTGCCTGGAAGTCATCGAGGTAGGAGACCCAGTACGCGGCCAGGTCGAAGTCCCGCGGCCGGTCGAACCGCTCGTCGCCCGGCACCGCGTCGAGGACCTGGGCGACGCGGTAGGTCGCGGTCCCCTTGTCGGTGGCGGCCACGAGGTACCAGGTACCGGACTTGAGTACCAGGCCGTAGGGGTGGAGGCGGCGATTCACCTCCTGCGGGGCGCGCCAGCGGCGGTAGCGCACATCCACCGCACGCCGGGTGAGAACCGCGTCGACGAACAAGGGGAGATGCGGTACCTGTTCGGGTTCCCGGTACCAGCCGGGGGCGTCCAGGTGGAACACCGCCGCGGCCCGTGCCGCCTCCTCGCGCAGTCCTGCCGGCAGCGCGGCGAGAAGCTTCAGCCGGGCCGCCGACATCTCGGCCGTGAACCCCAGGTCGGCGGCGGGACCGGGCAATCCGGCAAGGAGCAGCGTCCGCGCCTCGCCTTCGCTCATCCCGGTGAGGCGGGTGCGGTAGCCGTCGAGCAGCCGGTAGCCGCCTCCGCGGCCCGGCTCCGCGTAGACCGGGACTCCCGCGGACTGCAGGCGCGCCACGTCACGGTAGGCGGTGCGCACGGACACGTTCAGTTCGTCGGCGATTCCCCGCGCGGACATACGGCCCCGCGATTGCAGCAACAGCAGCACCGAGAGCAGTCGACTGGCAGACATGCGCGCATTCTCCTCGGAAACCCTGACAGCACCTGTCACACAGCCCCCCTACCGTCGAACCACTTCCCGGCTACGACCGAACGGGCCGGGAGCTCTGCACGGAGAACATCGGACAGGAGTCCTGCTGTGCCACCCACCGAACTCGTCGGCCCGCCGGCCGTGATCGAGCTTCGCCAGTACACGCTGCGTCCCGGCCGACGCGACGAACTCATCGAGCTGTTCGACCGGGAGTTCGTCGAGTCCCAGGAAGCCGTGGGGATGAGTGTGCTCGGCCAGTTCCGGGACCTCGACGATCCGGACCGCTTCGTCTGGTTGCGCGGATTCCGGGACATGGAGGTGCGCCATCGCGGGCTCGCGGACTTCTACGGCGGACCCGTCTGGGCCGAGCACGGTCCGCAGGCGAACGACACCATGCTCGACTCCGACGATGTCCTCCTCCTGCGCCCCGTGCCGGCCGGGGGCGGCT
Source organism: Streptomyces sp. NPDC002403 (assembly GCF_053593015.1). Taxonomy (NCBI): domain Bacteria; kingdom Bacillati; phylum Actinomycetota; class Actinomycetes; order Kitasatosporales; family Streptomycetaceae; genus Streptomyces; species Streptomyces sp. NPDC002403. The sequence continues at coordinate 22,938 of NZ_JBSFBQ010000036.1, forward strand.
TCACCGGCTCCCTGTCCGGGCGGCCCCCGGTCAGCGCTTCGGAGCCTGACCGGTTCGTGTCCGCCACCGTGTGGTCCTTCCCTCCCGGGCGGCAGAACGGCATCGCGCTGATCCGGGACGGCCTCCTCCCGGCGCTCCAGGAGACGGGACCCGCACCGCTCGCCTTGCTGACCACCGAGCACGCGCCCAACACATTCGCCGCGCTGCCGGTCCGCGCCGGCGAGAACGTCGCCGCGATCTTCACCTCGTATTCCGACGAGAGTGCGCACCGTCGGCACCTCGCCGACCTGCGGGCCCACCCCCTCGCCCGGAACGAGATCCTGCCGGATGTCGAGCGGGAACAGACAGCAGCGCCTCAGGTGCTGCGACTCGGGCCGACCGGTCGCTCGCTGATCTGAATCCGAACCGGTGCCTCGGGAGAGACGGTCGGGGGCGCCTGCGGCAGGCCGCCCCCGCATCGAGAAGGCCGCGCCACAACGTGCCATCGTTCCCGCAGGTCAGAGACCACTCACCGGCTGAGGCGCCGAGTGGTTCCCAGGCTCGGTGCGCGAGTTCGTTTCCCGCCGCCCGCTCCATGAGCTGCCACCGCTCCCCGGCCCGTAGGTCATGCGCAGGTAAAATGCTATAGTCCGGCATTCGCCTGGGGGGGTGTCTGAACGTCCTGTGTGCCGCGCGTCCATGACGTGCGGTTCGACGGCGTACGCACAAGTCTCTCCAAGCCTTCGCCCACCGTCCCTGGAGAGGTCCTGCATGGGCAGACGTGCGCTCGTACGAGGCGCCACCGCCGCCACTGTTTCCTTCACGCTCGCCCTCGGGCTCGGCCCGCTCACGGCCGGGAGTGCGCATGGGGAGACGGTCACCGGAGAGGTGGTCGTGCCGGCCACCACGGCCATGGTTCCCCGGACGAGCCTGCTGAGCGCGGGCCCCTCGGGGTTCCTCCGGTACGAGGAGGGGCGGGGCCAGCTGTGGACGACGTACGACGGTGTCGACACGGTCGTCGACGCCTCGGGCACGGACGCGTACGGCGTCACGAGTGCCGGTGCCGGCTCGGACGTCGTCGCCCGCTACGACATCGATGCCCGGGCCGTGACGCTGCGGAACATGACGTCCGGTCAGGTCAGTACGATCGCGCTTCCCGACGGACACTCGTACTTCAGCACCCTCGGGTCGACGGTCGTCACGACGGTGGGAACCCCGGGCACCGGCTCCGTGTGGCATCTGCTGGACGTCCGGGCCGACGGCTCCGTCACCGACCGCACGGTGGAGGGCGTCCCCTCCGGCGTCTACCTGTCGTCCGCCGGAGGGCTGGGCGACGCGCACGGGCAGGTCGTGCGGTACCGGAAGGGCGACGACGAAGTCACCGGGTGGCTCGATGTCGAGCAGGGGCGCTTCACCGCCTTTCCGTACACCGTGCGGGCGTGGTACTACCTGGTCGCGCTCAGCGCCACCCATCTGGTGTGGTTCTACGACGGCACCCTGCACGTCGCCTCCCGCCAGGACCCGGCCGCCGCCGTGCGGACCGTTCGGGTCGGCGACATCGCGCAGGTAATGGGCCTGGTGGGGGACACCGTCATCGTGTCCCGGTACGACTCCTCCCTGGGCCGCTACGACATCAGCCGCCCGGTCTCGCGGGTGGAAGCCATCCCCCTCGACGGCTCCGCGCCGCGGACGCTGCTGGCCAGAACGTCGCAGCAGGCCATGCCGACTCCTGACGGCGGGCTGCTGGTCGCGGGCGGCGCCGACCCGGGCCACTGGGGCGTCTCCCTCATCGGGGCCGCCGGGGGCGGCGGGGTCACCGTGCGCCGGATCGCGGACGCGTACCCCCGGCAGACCGCCCGCACAGTCTCCCAGCTGACCCTCGCCCAGGGGCGGTTGACCACCGTGGAGCAGGACCCCGCGGGTGACTGGACGTATCTCCACACCCGGGAGACCGCAGTGGCCGGCTCCCCCACGGCGGGGACACGCACCACCCGCGGCCGTATCGTGGTGGAGAACTACTCGGAGGGCCGCCCGCGTCTCATCGACACCGGCGACGGCCGGACGGTCGTCTCCGGCTACGGCACGAGCGCCGCCCAGCAGCCCCAGCTCCTCGGGGCCGCCCAGTCGCTGCCCGGCACTCGCATCGACAGCTCCCGCAGCTACCGGACCGCGACCGCCGCCAACGGCCGCTTCGCCGCGCTGACCAGGCCGTACGACAGCACCGGTGCGGCGGAGACCCGGATCGTCGACCTCGACTCCGGGCGCACGGTGTACACGACCACGGATGCCGTGCGGGCGGTGTGGGGCACCACCCTGTGGGTGATGTCGGGGAATGACAGTGTGGTCCCCGTCGACCTGCTGACCGGGCAGCGGGGCGAGCCGGTGTGGTTCGGGCGCGGCTGCCTGCTGAACGACTTCCAGGCGGTCGGCCGTTGGCTGCTGTGGAACTGCGTGCTCAACTCGGAGGGCCAGGGCGTCTACGACACCGTCACCAAGCGGAACCTGACGCTCGTCTCCGGCTCCGGCTGGGAGCAGGCGCAGCTCGGCGACGGCTTCGTCGCGACCGCCGAGGACGGGCAGCTGAAGGTGATCGACGTGCGCGGCGGAACACCCGTGTCGCACACCGCCGGGAAGTTCGAGGGGAACGCCTGGGACGTCGACCCGTACACCGGCGTGATCGCCCAGCTCCGTTCCGACAACACCATCCGCCTGACCTCCAGCGACGTCCCCGTCTCCGCTCTCGTCCAGCGCGACGCCACCGTCGCCGCCTCCGTGGACGTCAAGGGCGGCGCCGCGCAGTGGAGTCCGAAGTGGTGGCTGAACAAGCCCGCGGCCTCCTGGAAGCTCGTGATCGGCAACAGGGCCGGTACGGCCGTGCGCACGCTCTCCGGCGGTCCGGCACGCGGTGTGGTGACCCCGGCCTGGAACGGCAAGGACGGCTCCGGCCGGCTGGTGCCCAACGGCGCCTACACCTGGAAGCTGACCGTCACCCCCGCGGACGGGCAGGGCGCGGCGCTGACCAGGGCGGGCACGGTCGAGGTCAGCGGAGCCGCCGCGGTCCGCCGCGACTTCGTCGGGTCGGACGGCTTCGGCGAGCTGATGACGCTGAACGGCTCGGGCGGGCTGACGTACCAGTACGGGACGGGGAAGGGAACGTTCACCGGGAAGCGGACGGGCTCCGGGTGGCCGACCACGGTGAAGGCGGTGCCCTTCGGCGACCTGAGCGGTGACCGGTGCAACGACGTGCTCGTCCGGTTCAGCAGCGGTGCGTTGCGCGCCTACCGGCCCGCGTGCGGGGCGGCGGTGACGCCCTCCACCGCGTACACCTCGCTGGGCACGGGCTGGAACCAGTACGACGTGCTGACCTCGCCCGGGGACATCAGCGGTGACGGCCGGGCCGACCTGATCGCCCGCCGGTCCTCGACCGGCGACGTCTACCTCTACAAGGCGACGAGCACGGGCAAGCTCTCCGCCAAGGTGAAGATCGCGTCCAAGTGGACGGGCTACAAGAAGATCCTGGGCGCGGGCGACCTCAACGGCGACGGTCACGGCGACCTGCTGGTGCAGGACAGGTCGAACGAGCTGTGGCGCTACGACGGCACCGCGACCGGCAGGTTCAAGAGCCGCGTGAAGGTCTTCGACAACTGGGGCTCGTCGTACAACGTGATCGTGGGTGTCGGTGACATCACCGGCGACGGCAGGGCCGACATCGTCTCCCGCGACACCTCCGGCACCGTCTGGCGCAACAACGGCAACGGCAAGGGCTCCTTCGGCGGCCGTACGAAGATCGCCACCGGTTGGCAGGGGTACAAGGGCCTGTTCTGAGCCGGCCTTCGCCACTGCCCCGCGGGCCCGGACGAGATGATTCGTCCGGGCCCGTTCCATGCCGCATGCCCAGGACACCCCGGCCACCGCTGCCCGGCGAACGAACCGCGCATGACCTGCGACCAGAACCGCGCCCGAGACGGTGCCTCAGGAGGAGGCCATCTGCGTGCGTACCCGCAGCTCAGAAGCCATATGCCGCAGCGCGATGCCGGGATTGCTCCCGGTCCGTGCCGGAAGACGGATCCACCATTCCGGTCATCCCGACTCCTCACGCTCGGTTGCCGGTTCGGGAAGCGTGGCGACTTCGGGAAGCGCGGCGACAAGGATGTCGGCAGCCTGGGTGACGTTGTCGGCGTCGACCGCACGGGCCATGGCGTCCCGTGCCGCGTCGGGTGTCGTGTCCGGCGGCACCACCAAGAGTGCGAAGTGGTCGTTGTCGCCGCGTGTGATGAGGGCGGTGTCGTCACCGACGGGAAAGGAGTCGAGGTGTATGACCCGGTCGTCGACGACCACACGAGTCGGGACATCATCCCAGGCAGCGGTGTCCAGGCCGACCCTCGTAATGGGGCCGAGGTGCGCGGTGAGCACCTCGATCAGGGCGGGCAGTTCGGCCGAGACATCCCGGGAGCGGGGCCACCAGGCGCCGTCGAGGATGCCTTCGCGCAAGTGCGTCGTCTGCAGCCGGAGCAGTGCCGTGCCCGGGTTCACCGCCCGATGGATCTCGTCCGGAAGGAGCTTCCGGGAGGTGGGGGCGTCAGATTCGGCCATGGTGGTCCGCCTGCCTGCGCGGGGCCGCCGACACCTCATGGCCGGCGAGATACCGCCGTGGTCTCACGGTACTCCGCGTGCCCGTGGTCATGCCCACGAGACTCCGCGTGCCCGTGGTCATGCCCACGAGCATCAGCCGGGCGGTGTGGCCGGTCGGAAATCACCTGGTCAGAACGGCTCGCCCGGCCGCGGCGCGGAGTAGGCTTCAAGTACCGGGAGTAACTCGAACACCCGCTCCCACGCGGACGTCGTTTCCGGCGATCAAGACACTGGGCCGTCCTGCAGGGCGGCCCGGAGACGGGTCCGCATCATGACCACGACCGTCGACCGCGGAGTGGTACGGGCGCTCGTTCCCCCGCTCCCGACGCGTATTTCCCTCACGCCGAAGACCACCCTCGCCGGCCAGTTGGACGGTGCCTGGTGGCCCTATTCGCGCGACCTGATCACCGAGCTTCCGTCCCTGGTCGAAGCGCTGGAAGGGCGTTGGGGACGCATCACGCGCGCCATGGTGAATCCCACCCGCTGGCCCGTCGTCCCGCACAAGGTTCCCGTCACCGGGCACACCGTGCACGTGGGCTGGTTCACCGAACAGGATCCCGACAAGATGATCCTGCTCTCCCACACCTCGGAGCGCTGTGACCTGCTGGTGATCCCGCCCGGGACCGAGCCCGCCGCGGCCGCCCGGCTGATGACCGCTGCCGCCGTCCCGGGCAGCGTCCTCACCGCCGGTGTGCTGATGTCCGAAGAAGCCGCGATCGGCCGCCGTATCCGCGACGCCCGAAGCAGCCAGGAGGCCTGGGAGACCGATGGCGGGTCCGCACTGCCGCCCCTCCAACATCCGGTCGTCGGCGCGCGGATGATCCCCCTGCCGGGGAACACGCAAGGGTGACGGCATCGAGACTCCGCGAGCACTCCTCGCGACCGAAGGCCGCGGGTGGGGCACCCGGCACCCGGGACCCGGGACCCGGGACCCGGGACAACGCACCCGTCGGTCTCTCGCTTCGCTCCGAAGGGAGCACCGTCTTGTACCCCGTCGAGAACGAGCCCCTGCCGCAGGCAGGACATGCCGAGATCCGGATCGTCGCCGCCACTCCCGAAGCCGCCCGCGCGGTCGCCGAAGTGATCCGCCGCTGCTTCGCCGGAACGGAACAGCGCAGCTACCCCACCCCCGGGGGCGGCACCCGGCTCCACCTCACCGTGGACACCGGATCGGCCGCAGGACCCGCCCTCTCCTGGCTCGCCAGCAGCAGACCGTTCGCGCACACCGGCGCCCACGGCGACGAAGTCTGAGGAGCAACGGGCCCCGGCCCACCAGGGAATCCGCCGCACGGTGACCGAAGAGGAACGCGGCCGAGCCGGACTGCCCGAGGGCCGACCCGTCCACCGCTCACCCCGGCACCTACGGCCTCCGCGGCCCCGTTCGGGCACACGAACGAGGGGGACGGGTCCTGCCCGACAGCCCGCTCTTCCCCCCGGCCGGTCCGGCCCGAAGTCGTACAATTGAAGCTGGATCGAGCACTCTCACGTGTGACGATCCGGAAGGGCGGCCCCGGCGGAGTGAATGCGTTGGGGCCGTTGGGACGACGGCCGCCATGAGGCCCGCACACCCCGACGTCATGTCGCCGCCCGGTGCTGGTCACCCACCTCGCGCGCGAGGTCTCCTGGAACGGAGCGTGCTCCCGCTACGGGGCGCGCCAGGGCTCAGTCGGTCCCTTGGCCTTCAGTGCGTGCCGCTGGGTCAGCCGTGAGATGTCCTTCGCGGTGACGATCCCCACCAGATGGTGCCCGTCCACGACGAGAATGCGCATGCCAGTACCCGGGCGGAGCTTGTCGAGAGCCTCACTCAGAAGATCACTCGGGGCGGCAACCGCGCACTGTGACAGCGGGATCGCCACCTCGCGCACGCGCAACGCCTCCCGGTGCGCTCCCGGTACCCGGGCAAGTCTGCGTGTCTGAACGATCCCGCTGGGACGGCCTTCGGAATCGAGCAGCGGCACGGCGGAATGGCGGGAGTTCACAGCCACCTCGTCGATGAAATGCCGGATGGTCAGCCAGTCGGCGCCGGCGGTCACCGGGCTGGACATGGCATCGGCGACCTTGACGCCCCGCAGTGCCGTGTGGATCACGGCGCGCTGCCGTTCCGCACCGGCGACAACCGTGATGAAGAGACCGACGAATACGAGCCACAGCCCGCCCGGCACCCCGCGCAGGAAGGAGATCCAGCCGAAGGCCATCAGCAGCCCGCCCACGACCTGGCCGCTCCGGGAGGCCACCCGATCCGCACGTTCCCGGTCTCCGGTACGCCACCACAACAGCGCCTGCACCACCCTTCCGCCGTCGAGCGGCGCAGCGGGAAGGAGGTTGAATGCACCCAGGAAGAGGTTGGCCCAGCCGAGCCACACCAGAACGGCGGCGGGCACCGCCCAGCCGGACAACGCGTGCAGCCCGATTCCCGCTCCGAGCGCGGCGCTTCCGATGGCCAGGCTGGTGAGCGGCCCGCTGATCGCCACTGCGAAAGCCACCGCCGCCGTCGGTGGTCGCCCCATCCGGGTCATCCCGCCCAGCGCCCACAGCGTCACGTCCTGTACCGCGATCTTCTTCCTGCGGGCAATCGCAGCGTGTGCCGTCTCGTGGAGCAGGAGGCTGCCCATGAGCAGCACGGCCCCCACGGCACTGGCGAAGGTGTAGACCGCGTTCGAGCGCCCTGGAGTCCACACGGGGAGGGTCTGGCGGCCAAGACCGTACGCGAACAGGACGACCAGCAGCGGCACGCTCCAGTGCATCCGCAGTGGTACCCCGACAACCTGTCCGACACGGACCGAGCCGTTCATCGTCGTCTCCCGCCGGCCCGGCACCCGGTCCACCGGTCAGGACCTCGCGACCCGACTCCATGAACCGACCAGCACGGCACCCACCCACAATTGTCGCTCTCAAAATCGCCCGCAGTCGGCCCAGGCCCGGGACGAGTCCAGCCGGCGGCGGGGGACCTGCCGTCAGGCATCCCCGGGCGACCGCCGCGGGTCCTCAAGTGCGCCGGCTCCGCCGCGACGGGCTTTTATTGACCGATCGTTCCACAAAGACTTAGGGTCTCCGGTGTGGCCAGGACCAAGGAATTCGATCCGGACGCCGCGCTGCAGTCGGCCCTTGAGCTGTTCTGGCGGCGCGGCTACGAAGCGACGTCGATGGCCGACCTCGTCGAGCACCTCGGCATCGGTCGCGCCAGCATCTACGCCACCTTCGGCAACAAGCACGAGCTCTACCTGAAGGCCATGGACAGGTACACCGAGGGGCACGATCCACTCCTCCTCGCCGAACTCTCCCGGCCGGGAGCCGCACTGCCGGGGGTGCGGGCGCTGGTACGCCGCTTCGCCTCGGAAGCCACCTCCCCCGACGGCCGGCTGAATGGCTGCCTCATCACCAACACCGCGGCCGAGCTGGCACCGCACGACCCCGCGGCGGCCCGTCGGGTCGAGATCAGCTGGGAGCACATCGAAACCGCGCTGCACTCCGCGCTCGTACGGGCCCAGGACCAGGGCGAGTTGACCGAGGAGCGCGATCCGCGCGCGTTGGCCCGCATGCTGCTCGTCCTGCTTCAGGGCGTGCGGATCGTCGGCAAGGCGTCCAGTGATCCCGCCCGGGTGCGGGATGCGGCCGAGCAGGCGCTGACCCTGCTGGACTGAGCCCCCACGCGCCGGAGCCACGGGGCCGTTCCCGCACACCCAAATATTGGACCGATCGATCCAATATCAAGTCGCGCGTCGCGACTCCTGGTTCCTGGCCGCTACGGGGCCGCCCTTGCCCTCCTGAACCACCGCACCGCGTCATCCGCTGCTCAAAAGGAGTTGTCGAAATGAACCGCTTCAACGGCACAACCGTGCTCGTCACGGGCGCGGGCTCCGGTCTCGGCCGCGCGATCGCGCTCGCCTTCGCCGCCGAGGGCGCATCCGTGGTCGCCGCGGGGCGCACCGCGGCCTCCCTGGACGAGACGGTCGGCCTCATCGAGGCGGCCGGCGGCACGGCTGCCGCCGTCACCGCCGATGTCACCGACTCCGGCCGGCTCCGCAACCTCGTGCGCGAGACCGTCACCCGCTTCGGCGGGCTCGACATCGCGGTCAACAACGCCGGGATACTCCGCGGCACCGTACCTGTCGGGGAGGTGAGCGAGGAGGACTGGGACGCGGTGCTGCGGACCAATGTCACCGGCGTCTGGCTGGCCATGAAGCACGAGATCGCGCACATGAGGGAGAACGGCGGTGGAGTCATCGTCAATGTCTCCTCCAACCTGGGCGCACACCTGCGTGTCCCGAACGCCGCCGCGTACATCACCTCGAAGGCGGCTGTCTCCGCACTGACCCGTGCCGCCGCTCTCGACCACATCCACCAGGGCATTCGCATCAACGCGGTCAGTCCGGGCGCCTCCGCCGCTCCCATGTCGCTCCTGCCCGGCGAGACCGAGGCCGACCGTACCGAGCGGGTGAAGTCGCAGAACCCACTCGGGCGGGTCGCGGAGGCCGAGGAAGTGGCCGCCGCGGTGCTCTACCTCGCCTCGCCCGCGGCCGGCGCGGTGGTCGGCACGGACCTGGTCATCGACAGCGGGGCGTCCGCCTGACGGCTCGCGGGCGGGGGCGACCGCCCCGCCACTACGAGGACGGCGAGCCGGGCCGTCTCCAACGGTGGTGGACGACGTCGGTGGGAGACGGCGCCGGTGACAGACGACATCGGTGGGAGACGGCCGCCTCGTTCGTACCTGTCTGCCGGTGCCACGGGGGCGGGGCGTCATGTCGGTGCGGGCGGGCCTCGCTCACCGCACGGGGAAGCCGAAGGAGTACCCCTGCTGCCTCAGCCAGGGCAGGATCTCGCGCAGGGTGGCCACGGTCTGGGAGCGGTCCCCTCCCGCGTCGTGGAAGAGGACGGTCGGCCCGTTGGCGATCTCGCGCTTGACGGTGGCGACCATGGTGTCCACACCGGGACGCTCGAAGTCCCTGGAGTCGACGTTCCAGCCCAGCGGCCGCATCCCCCGGGACGCGGCAAGGTGCCGGCTGTACGGGGTGAAGGCACCGCCCGGGGCCCGGTAGTACTGCGGCCGGACACCTCCGGACGCCTTGGTGATCATGCGTTCGGCATCCAGGATCTGCTGGGACTGGTATGCCTCGGACTTGGTGTCCATGGCGGTGTCGTGCGAGACCGTGTGGTTGCAGAGCCGGTGCCCGGCCGCCACGACCTCTTTGACCAGGTCCGGGTATGCCTGGGCCTGCGTGCCCACCATGCAGAACGTGGCCTTCACGCCGTTGTCCTTGAGCAGTTGCAGCACCTGCGGCGTCCAGGTCGGGTCCGGTCCGTCGTCGATGGTGATGTTGACGCCCCGGGCGCCGCGGTCCGAGGCGTGCGCGATGTCCTCCGCCACCTTGGTCACCTTCCCGTCCTGGTGCCGGGCGTCCGGCGTCGAGACACCCGCCTGCGGCAGCCGCCCTCCGGCGGTGTCGGCCTGCGCGGTCCACACCGAAGCGGCAGCGGCCACCGCCGTCACCCCGAGCGCCGCCCCCAGAAGCCGGCTGTGCCATCCCCTTCCCTTGTGCTTCGCCATGCCCGCCCGCCCCTTTGCTGTCTCCGCCGATGCCCTGCCCTGCTCTGCTCTGCTCCGCTCTCATCAAGTCATACGAACACCGCTACGGGATACCTCTGTTACCGATCACGGACGAACCCGCAGGGGACCGGCGACAAACGCCGGAGACCCGCGACGGATGAGGAGAACCCCGCACGGCTCACCGCCTCCCCACGTCGTGAGCCGTGCCTTCCGCGACGGCCCGGAGCTTGTCCGGGTTGGCCACGTCGTGGATGGTGGTGATGCGGCCGTCGCCGGCTGCCGTCCACCGGCCCGGTGCGGTGGCTTCGCGCCCGGGGACGCCGGGCGGTCCTGCTGCCCGCGGCTCTTCGGCCCCGTCTCCGTACGACCGGGCGTCGGGGGGCGGCGATCGCCGCCGCCACCCGGCTCGCCTCCAGGCGCTGCAGCACCTCGTCCTCGAACGAGGGCATGACGACGTCCGGCACCGGTCCGTGACTGCGCGTCATCAGCCGTGCCCGTCGCAGGCACTCGTTGCGCACGATGCGGAACATCCACGACGCCAGCGCACCCGAGGCCCGCAGCATCCCGATCCTGCGGTACAGGATGATCAGCGCTTCCTGTGCGGCGTCCTCCGCGTCCTGGGGAGAGGCGCACAAGGAATGTGCGAACCGCCGCACATGCGGGTGCGAGCCCGACACCAGAGCGGCTGCGGCCTCGGGGTCGCCCTCCTGCGCCGCGGCGATCAGCTGATCGCCGGGCCATGCGAAGTCAGCCATGCGATCGCCCCCGCCGGCGCCGTACGAAGACAGCGCACGTACAGATGAGCACAGCCGCGACGATGGCGGCACCAATGATCACGACACACCTCCGGTTCCCGTGCCGACCTCGTGTCCGCACAGGGATGAGAGGCGCGATCACCGCCGAAGGATTCACCCCCGCACGGCCGCACGGCGCGATGCGACGGAACAGGGCACGCTCCGGCAGTGACGGCGACCGTGGCTCCGGTGCCCGGAGCACGAGTCCGGCTCCGGGCACCCGCTCCATGACGAAGGCTCCCGGCGAGCAGCGGTGTTACACCTCGACCCCGTCCCGGTTCGCGGAACGGCCGAGGGAGTCGACGTCCTCCATGAACTCCAGCATCCGGGCGTTGACCAGGTCGGGGTGGTCGATCTGCGGTCCGTGGCCGGTCGCGGCGATGATCTCCGCACGGGCTCCGGGGATCAGGCGCGGGACGCGCTCCAGTTGCCGCTGCGGGTGCACCAGCAGGCTGCGCTTGCCCATGATCAGGTGGAACGGCGTCCGGATGGAGCCCAGTTGCTCGTCGGAGAGCGGCAGCGGTGCGGGGCGGCGGATCCTGAAGGCCCGGGCGCCCACCTGGACCCACTTCCGCAACTCGGGAACGGCGATGACCGGCTGCTCCAGCCAGGAAGCGAGGCGGGGGCGCAGCGCCTTGGGGGCGAAGCTGGCGAAGAGGCTCACGAAGACCCAGGCGAAGAAGCGCAGACCCACCTTCTCCAGGCCGCCGGGATCGAGGGCGGTGACCGAGGCGAGCCTGCCGGGCCGCAGGTGAGCCTGGTTGATGACGAGCCAGCCGCCGTAGGAGGAGCCGACGAGGTGGACCCGGTCCAGGCCGAGCGCGTCGAGTGCCTCGTCCATCCACTGGGCGGCACGCTCGGGCTGCCACATGGGCTCGCGGTGGACGCTGCGCCCGGCGTCGCCGGGGGTGTCGAGCGCGTAGACGGGCCGTTCGCCGCTGAGCGCCGGGGTGTTGGGGTACCACATCGCCGAGCAGTAGCCCGCGCCGTGGATCAGGACGACCGGCGTGCGGGATTCGGCGGCGGGGTCCGTGGGGCCGTACCGGTAGACGTGCGTGGTGCCGAAGCTCGTCTCGACGTCCGTCTCGGAACGAACGGGTGCGCCCATCGCGTAGAGGACGTCGCAGGCGGCGAAGTACCGCTCGCGCAGGGCGTCGTTGACGTAGCGGCCGACGTCGCGGCGGGCTCGGGTGGTGTTCTCGGGCACGGCGGCACCTCCGGTGAGGAATCGTCCTTCGTAATACGACCGTATCACCATGCTGATACGGCGGTACCATGAAGGGGTCCGGGCAGCCGGACCGCGCAGGCACGACCGACGGGTGGAGACACGAGAGCATGCCGAAACGCGTGGACCACGAGGAACGGCGCAGCCAGATCGCCGAGGCGCTCGTCCGGGTCGCCGGACGACGCGGACTGCACGCGGTCGGCATGCGGGACGTGGCGGCCGAGGCCGGTGTCTCGCTGCGGCTGGTGCAGTACTACTTCGGGACCAAGGAGAAGCTGCTGCTGCACGGGCTCCAGCATCTGACCGACCGGTTCACCGCCCGCGTGGGCGCCCGCCTCCGGGCCGGCGGCGCGGACACCGGACCGCGCGCGACCGTCGAGGCCCTGCTCCTGACCTCCCTCCCGACCGACGAGGAGAGCCGGACCTTCCACCTCCTCTACACCTCGTACGCGATCCTGTCCGTGACCGACGAGGCGCTGGCCGCCCAGCCCTTCATCGAGAATCCCGACGCCGCCGAGGACGCCCTGACCGGGCTGCTGCGCCGGGCCCAGGAGGCCGGTCTCGCCGATCCCGGCGTGGACGCGCGCACGGAGGCCATCGGCCTGCTCGCCATGGCGGCGGGCATGGGCACCAGCATCCTGGTGGGCCAGCGGGGCCCGGAGTCGGCAGCCGAGGTGCTGCGCCACCACCTCGACCGCGTCTTCACGCCCGCGACACCGTGAGCGCGGTGGCCCGGCAGGACTTCCGCGGCACCGGCCGGGGCGATGCTCAGGGCCGGACCTTCGGGGCCCCGCGCACGGGGATCACGAAGCATGCAGCGGCGGCCAGCACTCCCGCCAGCAGGAAGCCCCGCGCGTAACCGGCCGAGCCGATCAGCCCGCCCAGCAGTGGCGGCGTCAGCGACGCGGCGAGGTTCTGGCCGGTGTTCTGGACGCCCATGGCCCGGCCCGACCAGGAGCTCCCGGCGAGCTCGGCGGTGGCGGTGAAGGCGAGCCCGTTGGTGCTCGCGGTGACACCGCAGGCGACGACCATCGCGAGGTCCGTCAGCGGCGAGGGCCACAGCGCGCCCAGCGCGGTCGCGCCCATGACGACGGCGATGCACACGGACAGCTGTCGCATCGGCCGCATCCGGCTGCCGACCCGGTCGGACCAACGGCCCGCAGCGACCCGGGACGCCGCCCCCAGCACCTGTGACACCACCAGGAGTTGCCCGGCGTGCACGGCGCTCCAGCCCCGTACGTCGATCAGGAACACCATCGCGAAGGCGTTCGTGGCGAACTGCGGTACGCACAGCAGCGCGCTGGAGGCGTGGATGCGCCACAGCCCGGAGTGGCGGTACGGGTTGGGGGCCGGTTCCCGCCCCGCGGCCCGCGCGGTGCGGGGCGGATCCGAGGTCAGCGCGCCGACGAGCACGGCCACGACACCGCACAGCACCGCGCAGAACAGCACGGTCCCCGCCAGGCCGCCGCGCGCGGCGAGCGCGGGGACCACCAGGGCGGCGATGCCCATGCCCAGCGGGGTCGACGTCTGCCGGATTCCCATGGCGAGCCCGCGCTCCCGGGCGGAGAACCATCCGACGACGAGCCGGCCGCTCGCCGCGGAGACCGAGGCGCTCGCCGCCCCGGCCAGCGCCAGGAGCACGCCCAGGGGAACCAGGCCGTTCACCGTGGCGCCCAGGGAGAGGAGTACGGCCGTCATGGCCAGACCGGAGGTGATGACGACCCGCTCGCCGAAGCGGTCGACCAGGGCGCCCCAGGCTATGAGCGTCAGCATGAGGCCGACCGTGGGACAGGCGATCAGCAGCCCGACCTGGCCGAGCGTGAGCCCGTTGTCCCGCCTCAGCGCCTCCGAGGTGTACGGGAGTCCGTAGAGGAAGGTGCAGGCGACCGTCTGCGCCGCGGTCCCGAGAGCCAGCATCATCCAACGGCGCACAGCGTCCCTCCCCGTTCCTCCCTGGTACGTGTGGGTTGAAACTATTGCATCGCATCCACCATGCAAGACAGGTCGTCTCATATCGTGAACACATCCGGAGGCAGGAACGGGCCGGCCGTCGGCGAACAATCTTCGCGAGAGCAACACACCGACTGCGCACAACCTCCCGCAGGTGCCGTTACGTTGTTGCCCGCTCGATCGTGAGTGCGAACTTGAACAGGTCGCCGGAGTTCCTGGTGACACAGTCAGCGCAGAGAGATCGCGGATGGACTACTGCTCCTCGTGCCGTCGGACGCTCAACGGGGCCCTGGCGTGCCCCGGATGCGGTGCGTACGCGCCGGACATCGCCCCGCACGGCCATCACCGGCACAGCCCGGCAGCGGCGACGACCGTGGCACCCATGGCCACCGTCAGGGTGGTGGAGGAATGGCCGGCGCAGGAGTTCCCCGACTCGGCCGGCTATTTCGACACGCCGCACATCGAGGCCGAGCCCGCCGCCCCCGCCCCGCACGTCGAGGCCGAGCCGCACATGCCGGCCGCCCCCGCCCCGCAGGGCCGTGCGGCCAGGCGTCGCCAACTGGCGCGCTGGAAGAAGCACCGGCGCCGGGCGGTGCTCGCGTCGACCGTCGCGCTCGTCGGGGGCGGCCTGACCCTCGCCGTACTCCCGTCCCGGCCGTCCACCGCCCACAGCACGCAGGCCTCCACGGCGCCGGAGCCGAAAGCCACGGCCACCGCCGCGGACCGTACCGACGCCCCCCACACCGAGACGGACGCCGGTACGGACACGGATGCCGGTGCCGATTCGCCCTCTCCCGTACGCCCGCGCACCCTCGACGCGCGGGGCTCCGCCGCCGATGGCCGGTCGCACGCGGTCACCGGTCCACCACGGGCCGCCGCCGCGGTGCCCGCCACGGTCACGAAGAGCACGCGCCACACCGTCACAGCCGCCCGCCCCGCCACGGCGACGAGCCCTCGGCCTCCTGCCGGCAGCGCCCCGGCCCCGCGCACGACCACGCCCGCACCCGCCCCCTCGCAGGCCGGCGACCCGGCTGCGGACGCGCCGCCCCCGAGCCCCGCGCCGGAGACGACCCGGCCGGGCCGGATCTGCGTGCTCGTCCTCTGCGTCGGCTGACCGTCCCCCGGCCGATTTCCGGCCGTTCTCCGACCGTTCCCCGGCCGACTTCCGACCGCCTCCGCAGCGGCCTTGTTGTGAACATTCCGCGCAAGAGTGCAACTGGCGTGTCGGTCTTGACAATTGCCCACCTGACCGATGTTAAGATCATCTTACTTCCAGTGGGCTGACGGCATATGGGGGCATTCCGGGAGGGATGAATTCCTCGGCCCCACACCCGGAGGGGCCCTCCCTGGGTGGCGCAGACCGCGGCTAGACCGGCCCGGCGCTGCGGCACGTGAGGGAGCGTCAAGCCGTATCCATAGCCATGGCACTTGAAGTGAGTCTCATGACATTTGCACAGGGCCCTCTTCTGTGGGCACTGGTTGTCGTCGCGCTGGTCGCCGTGGGTGCCGTTCTGCGGGCTCGCAAGACCAACATCGGACTGCGCAGACAGAACTCCGAACTCCACCAGCAAAGAGACACGTTGCAGCGCCAGCGTGACGAACTCCACGTCGCGTACACCGGCCTGACCCATCAGCACTCCGGCGAGCTGGCCGAGGTCCGCAAGGACGCCGAGGAGGAGACCAAGGCGGTCCTGAAGGCCGCCGTGCGTACCCTCCAGGGGCTCGCGGACGAGCAGCAGGTGGTCATCGAGAACGCCCAGCAGAAGTACGGCGACGACCCCGGCATCCTCGCCGACCTGATGGCCGTCGACCACGCCAACAGCCAGTTCGGACGCCGGGCCCAGGGCATCGCGGTGCTGTGCGGCGGCTGGCTCGGGCGCCGGGAGACCGTCGCGTCCGTCTTCGACGTGGCCCGCAGCGCCCAGGGCCGTATCCGGCAGTTCGACCGGGTGCGGATCAACGGGCAGGTGAACTTCTCGGTCGTCAGCAAGGCCGTGGAGCCCGTGGCCGTCGTCCTCGCCGAGCTGCTGGCCAACGCCACCAACTACTCCGCTCCCGGCGCCCCGGTGGAGATCAACATCCAGGCCGTCCCGACGGGCGTCTGCCTCATCGTCGACGACGCCGGTCTCGGCATGGGCCAGGAGGAGAAGGACCGCGCCGCGGCCCTCCTCGCGCCGCAGGCCGCGATCAGCGTCTCCAGCCTGGGCATTCCCCCGCAGTTCGGGTTCGCCGTCTCCGGGATGCTGGCCGCCCGCTACGGGTTCAAGGTCTCGGTGGACTCCGTATCCCCCTATGGAGGCGTACGCGCCGTGGTTCTCCTGCCCGACGAGTTGCTGACCGGCGATGTGCCCGCGCCGCCGCCCCCGGTCGCCGAGCGCCACGACGCGGAGATCTCGGCGCTCCCCCGGCGCCAGGCGCCCGCGCCGTCCCCGACCCCGCTGTTCCCGCCGGCCGCGCAGCCGGTCGCCACTGGGCTGCCCACCGGGCCCGCCACCACCGCCGGTGGTCTGCCCAAGCGTCGTCGCAAGAGCCCGGTGTCGGTCGTGCCGTCGTCCGAGCCCGGGCCGGTGCGCAGCAACGAGGAGACCGCTTCCCGTCTGGGCGCGTTCCAGCGCGGTACCCGGTCCGGGCGTGACATGACGACGATGGAAGGACCCGAGTTCCAGTGAACCCCGATCTGTCCTGGGTGCTCAACGATGTGCTCCAGGTACCCGGCGCACGGCACGCGATCCTCGTCTCCGCCGACGGTCTGCTGCTGGCCAACTCCAGTGAGATCGGCCGGGACGACGCGGAGACCGTGGCGGCCGCGATGAGTTCCATGCAGTCGCTGAGCCGGGCCGTCGCGCCCTTCATCGGGGCCCAGGCCCCGGGCCGCTGGCGCCAGACGCTGCTGGAGTACGACCACGGCTGGATCTTCCTGATCGCGGCGGGCACCGGTGCCTACCTGGCGGCGGCCGCGGCGGCCGACGTGGACATGGAGGCCATGTCCTTCCGCATGCAGCAACAGGTCACCGCGCTGGGGAAGGCGATGACCACACCTCCCCGCCAGGACGCGGGAATCGACGTATGACGACGCCGGGCGAGGAGCAGGCGGTCAACAGCGGGTTCGTCCGGTCGTACGTGATCACCGGGGGGCGCGGCCTGCCCGATGCGGAGGGACTCTCCCTCGTCACCCTGGTCACCATCGCACCCGACCGGCAGCCGCCCCCTAACCCGAGCCCGGAGGTCCGGGCCATCTGGGAGCTGTGCTCCGGCGGCTATCTCTCGGTGGCCGAGGTGGCGGGCCACCTCGGCCAGCCGGTCGGTGTGGCGCGTCTGCTGCTGAACGATTTAGCTGAACAAGGTCATCTGATGCGCCGCAAGGCGCCACCGCCGGCTCAGCTCGTTGACAGGAAGATCCTCGAAGAGGTGTTGCATGGACTCCACGTCCGGTTCGGCTGACAGCATCTATGTGCCGGACGCGGTTCGGCGTGCGGCGAAGATTCTCGTCGTCGGGCACTTCGCCGTGGGCAAGACGACGCTCATCGGCACCCTCTCCGAGATCACGCCGCTGCGCACCGAGGAGCGGATGACCCAGGCCGGGGCGCACATCGACGATCTGCGCGGTGCACCCGACAAGGTGACCACGACGGTCGCGCTGGACTTCGGCCGTCTGACGCTCAGCGACGAACTGGTGCTGTACCTGTTCGGTACGCCGGGCCAGCAGCGCTTCGTCGAGCTGTGGGAGGACATGGCCCGCGGCTCGCTCGGCGCGCTGCTCCTCGTCGACCCGGCCCGTCTCGCCGACACCTTCCCGGTGATCGACCTGGTCGAGACGTACGGGCTGGAGTACGCGGTCGCCGTCAACAGCTTCGATCCGTACTCCCGGCACGCCGAGGAGGAGTTGCGCGAGGCTCTCGATCTGCTGCCGGACACCCCCGTCGTGTACTGCGACGCCCGGGACGAGAAGTCGTCCGCGCAGGCCCTGATCACTCTGGTCCAGCACCTTCTGGCACACGTGGCCTGAGGAGCTGTCGCCCGGCCGCCGTTCGGACGGCCCAGGTCGGGCGATGGCTCCCGGGCCCGTTCTCCGTCCACCGTCCGGGCCCCTCGGGGCCCGCGATCACATCGAGGAATCACACATGGACTCGTCGCCGGGATCCACCCCGTACAGCGCCCCCACCGGGTGCCCGATGCGCGGTGAGCACCAGACGTCGCTCTACGGGCCGGAGTTCGCTTCCGATCCGCAGCGCGTGTACGACGCGTTCCGGGCGCACGGACTCGCCGCTCCGATCGAGCTGGCCCCCGGTGTGGAGGCCACCCTGGTCGTGCAGCACGAGGCCGCGCTCCGGGTGCTGCAGAATCCGTCCTTCTTCGCCCGTGACGCGAGGCGCTGGGCCGCGCTGCGGGAGGGTCGCGTACCGCTGGACAGCCCGGTGCTGCCGATGATGGCGTACCGGCCCAACTGCCTGTTCACGGACGGCACCGAGCATCTGCGGCTGCGCAAGGCGGTCACCGAGAGCCTCGGCCGGCTCAACACCACCCGGCTCAGCCGGGATGTGGAGCGGATAGCCGACTACCTCATCGACCAGTTCATCGAGCGCGGCAGCGCGGACCTGCTCGGCGACTACGCCAAGCTGCTGCCGCTCCTGCTGTTCAACCAGCTCTTCGGCTGCCCCGGCGACATCGGCGACCGGCTGACCCGCAGCATGTCCGCGATCTTCGACGGCGAGGACGTGCTCCGGGCCAACGCCGAGCTGACCGAGTGCCTGATGGAGCTCGTCGCGCTCAAGCGGCGCCAGCCCGCCGAGGACATCACCTCCTGGCTGATCCAGCATCCGGCGGGGCTGCGGGACGAGGAGCTCAAGGACCAGCTCGTCATGCTGATGGGCGCGGGCATCGAGCCGGAGCGCAACCTGATCGCCAACGCGCTGCTGCTCATGCTGTCCAGCGACACCGGGTCCGCGCAGCGGCGGGGCACCGGGATGCTGGTCGAGGACGCCCTCGACGACGTGCTGTGGAACAACCCGCCGATCGCCAACTACGCGACGCACTACCCGGTCCAGGACATCGACCTGGGCGGTGTGACGCTGAAGGCGGACACCCCGGTACTGATCAGTTTCGCCGCCGCCAACAGCGACCCCGCGCTCACCGACGCCCGCCAGACCCTGAGCAAGGGCGCCCATCTGGCCTGGGGCGCGGGCCCGCACGTCTGCCCGGCGAAGTCCCCCGCACAGCTCATCGCCCTCACCGCGATCGAGAAGATCCTCAACTCGGTGCCCGACCTCGCCCTCGCGGTGTCGCCCTCCGCGGTCGAATGGCGTCCGGGCCCCTTCCACCGGGCCCTGGTGTCACTGCCCGTGTTCTTCACGGCCGCCCCGGCGCGCCGGACCACGGTGTCGGCGGCACAGTCGCCCGTTCCGTCCCGGAATGCCGCCCCGAGCGAGGCGCCGGTCCCGCACTACGACCACGCGGAGCCGCAGAAGAAGACGAAGGGCTGGTGGAGTTCCTTCCTGGACGTGTTCCGGGTGTGAGGAACATCTAATCGGGCGCGGCGTACGGCTTGTGCACATAAGGCGGACTTTCGTACGGGTAACAGCTGTGACAGGAGAGGGAGTTGAGGCGCACGCGACAGATGACAAGGGGCTGAAGCAGGGTTTCTCTGTGATACGGGCAACAAGGATCCACGCATGGCGGGCATATGCGGAGGGGTAGGTTCTGCCGGTAACCATGAGCCCAGGTCAAGGAACTCTGCGTGAGCGCTATATGTGGCACAGACAGGCCCCCCGTCGACCGCCGTGCCCTCATCTCCCTCCTGAAACGTCTCAAATCGCCCGAGGGGCAGGCTGATCCCTACCCTTTGCTGGCCGATCTGAGATCCATGGGCGATGTCGTACGCGCTCCCTGGGACGCGTACTTCGTCACGGGTTTCGACGCGTGCAGCGAGGTGCTGCGCGGACGCAACTGGCTGGCGCCCGACTTCGCCTGGCAGGAACGCCAGGCGGACACCGAGCGCTGGGAGGCCGTCGCCACGCAGGAGATGACCAAGACTCTCTCCCGCCTCAACGCACCCGAGCACACCTGTCAGCGCCGCAGTCTCGGCAATCTCTTCGACCGCTCGACCATCACGCGGCTGACCCCTCAGGTCGAGGAGCACGTCACCCGGCTCCTGGACGAGCTGGCCGACAAGCTGCACTGGGGCGAGGCCGACCTCGTCAGCACGGTCAGCGAGCAGTTGCCGATCAGCACCATCGGTTCCTGGCTGGGGATACCTCCCGAGGACTACGCGCACATCCTGGAGATCACCCACAACCAGGTGCACGCCCAGGAGCTGCTGCCCACCAAGAAACAGCTCACCGTCTCCGCCGAGGCGACCGTCCATCTGCGCAGCTACTTCACCGAACTGGTGAAACAGCGCCGGGCCGACCCCGGCAACGATGTCCTGACCGGCTGGATCCACACCTGGGACGCCCGGGAACCCGACCGCGAGGCGGCGGACGAGATCCTCTACCGGCTCACCATGTTCGTCACCATCGCCTCGCTGGAGACCACCGCCACCCTGCTGTCGGCCATGGTGCAACTGCTCCTGAGGGAACCCGGCCGGTGGGCCTGGCTCGGCGAGAACCCCGGCTACATCGACGCCGCCGTCGACGAGGTCCTGCGCTACGACCCGCCGATCCACATCAACACCCGGATCGCGGCCGAGGACACCGTGCTGGCGGGTGTGCCGATCGCCAAGGACAGCATGGTCCACGTGATGTACGGGGCCGCCAACCACGACCCGCGGCGCAACGAGGACCCGGACGCCTTCGACGTCCAGCGCTCCGGCACGCATCTGACCTTCGGGGGCGGGGTGCACTACTGCCTGGGCGCGGCCCTCGCCCGCCTGGAGGCACGCACGCTCCTGACGCAGCTGCTGAAACGCTTCCCCACCCTGCGTGCCGTCTCGCCGGCCAAGTACGCCTCCCGGCTGGTCTTCAGACGGGTCACCTCGCTGAGCGTGGCGATATGAAGCTCTCGCTGTCGCAGTACCTGACCCCGCACCGGCGGCCGAGCACGGTGCGCGCCGAGCGCGAGGGCGCCGTCCTCCGGGTGGAGCTGGACTCCCCGGACACCGGCAACGCGGTCACCGAAGCGATGCTGGACGATCTGCTGGCGGTCCTGGCCGTACCGGACCCCGACGTGCGGGTGCTGGTGCTCAGCGGGGCCGGAGACGACTTCTGCCTGGGCGGCGACCGCAACGAGTTCGCCGACTGGCTCGAAGAGGACCCCACCGGGCGGGGCATCCGGATCGCCGGTGACAAGGCCCGCCGGGTCTGCGAGGCGATCTCCGGCAACCAGGCCGTCACCATCGCCCGGATCCAGGGCAAGGCGATCGGCGCCGGTCTCGCGCTGGCCCTCGCCTGCGACCTGCGCGTGGGCGCCGACACCGCCGGTTTCCGGCTGCCGGAGCTGGCGCTCGGGCTGCCCACCGCCTGGGGCGGCGTACTGCCCCGGCTCATCCACGAGGTCGGCGCCGCCCGCGCCCGCGAACTCATCCTCACCGGACGCGCCTTCGACGCCACCGAGGCGTACGAGCTGTCGGTCCTCCAGCGCATCGTGCCCGAGAGCGACCTGGACGCGGCGGTCACCGCCTGGGCCAAGCCCATCGTGCGCCGCCCCGAGGCCGCCCTGCGCGTCACGAAGGCACTCCTCAACTCCTACGCCGCCCCGACCCGGCTGGCCGACCCGTCCGTACTGGACGCGGAACTCATGGCCACCGTCGCGGCGGCGACCCGGCGGAGGTAGGGCGGCGGCCATCGGCCTCCCGGCCGGTGCCGGGGCGAGGCGGCCTGCTCAGTCGCAGCCGAGAGCGGTGCGCGCGGCCTTCGGGAAGCGGTCCAGGACCGAGGACTTGCGGAAGAAGTCCATGGCGGCTTCGTCCACCGGGCCCTTCGTGTTCTCTTCGAGGAAGAGATTGTCCATGGCGAAATACGTCTCCTTGCCCCCGCAGACGGCCCGTTCGAAACCACGCTTCTCGGCCCCGCTGAACAGTTCCGGGTTCCGGATGATCGCGAGGCGGGCGAAGGGGCCGTATTCGTCGTCCCTCGGCAGGCCGGTCGCGGGGTGCGCCAGGGACAGGTCGCAGAACCATGCGTCGTCGAAGGAACCCGAGGTCTGTTGCTGCACGGGGGTGCCCGCCGGGGCCGTGGCGGCGAGGGCGAAGCCGGCCAGCCCACACACCTTGGCCGGATCGGACCTGCTGACCCGGGAGGCGGAGAAGTAGCGGGAGCCGCCCGTCCCCGACGCCGTGGAGCCCGCTTGCGAGGTGGCCGGCAGGCACTGGTGGGACGTAGCTATGGCGCGGGCCGCCCGCTCCGCCGTCCGGGACAGCTTGGCCGGGTCCACGTCGCCCCGTTCCACTCCCACCCGCAGGACGGTGCGATCACCCTTGACCGCCCCTTCGCCCACCATGGCGCACGAAGCGGGGAGAGAGACCCAGCCGGTGCCGTGCGTGTCGAAGGCACCGGGGAAGAGGCCCGTCACAGTGTTGTGCTCGCCCGAGACGGTCCACAGGGAATCGACGAAGGGATGGTCGGCTCCGACAGCGGTGGCCCGGAGACGGACTCTTACGTCCTTCCCGCCGGGAAGCCAGCCGGTCCGTTCCAGCACGCAGGCGTTGGTGGAGTCGAAGCGGCTGGTCACCCGGCCGCTGCCGCCGAGACCCTCCTGTGCGTCCTCGCTGCTCAGCCAGCCGCCGCACAGTTCCCGGGGTCCGAACACGTTCGTATTGGCCGCCACCGTCACTCCCGCCACCACGAGCAGTGCGCAACAGGCCAGGACGAGGCCCCGTCGCCACCGACGCCGCGTTCGGGGTGTTTCCGTGGTCACGTGCGTTTCACTGACCCTTCGTCCCAGGACACCGATGTCGCCGCTCCGCGTGCACACTTGCGTGCAGGAACCCTGATTTCTTCGCAAGTATGGTCCATCGAGCACGCGCCACTGGACGGCGGTCAGGCCTCGGCCGGTAGGGCTGTCGGCGTGCCGTTGATTCTGGCGATGCGTTCGCGCCAGGGGATGGGGTCGGGTTCGGTGCGGGCGGCGGCGCGGCAGCAGGCAGGGCATTCGGATTCGCCGAACAGGGGGCGGAAGAGATGTGAATCGCCGGGGCCCGCGCATTCGACGAGTTCGGGGAGGGGCGGGCGGGCGTGGGGCCGGTGCTGGAGCGGCGGTTCGGGGAGCTTCTGGATCAGGCGGTGGCGCAGGAAGCCGACGGCCGAGCGGACGCCGTCCCGCGGGCGTTCGGAGAGCAGGGCGTGGCGGAGGTCGGATTCGCTCAGGCCGCGTTCGAGCCACTTGACGGCCTCCACGGCGAGTGTGCGGGCCTCGCGTACGCCCAGGTGCAGTTCACGGCGGCCGTGGCGCAGGGAGAGCAGGACCCGTTCCGCGCGGGCCAGTTGGGCGGGGTCCGCCGGGGTGGTCCGTGGGGGCGGGTCGGGGGTGGCGTCTGGGGCTCGCTCAGGTTCGGCGGGTGGGTGGGGAGTTGTCTTGTCACTGTGGTCTTCTAACGGTTCATAGCCACCGGCCACCCGAGGGGTCGGCTCACCGACCGCCGGGAACCGCGTACTCGGCGGCGGGGCCGTGAGTACGGGGGCGGGGGCGGGCGCGGGGGCGCGCAGGAGGAGTCGCGCCTGCTCGGGCGTCAGGGGGGTGTTCGCGACCAGTTGCTCGGTCAGCCAGCGGCCTCCCTCGGACTGGCTCCGCCGCTCGTGCACGTAGCCGTGCTCGACGAGCTGTTCCTTCGCCCTCTGGTACGCGCGGCCCTTGATGCCCATCCTGCGGGCGAGTTCGCTCAACGGCTTGCACGGGCCGTCGCCCGGGAGTCCCTGGACGTAGAGGAGCAGGATCTTCGCGTCACTGTTCAGACGCGGATGGCGTACGACATCGTTCGATGCCTTCGTATAGCGCGCGGACGGCGCGATAGCATGACGCAGCATTTCCGGTGGCCTCGCAGCTCCACTGGTGGTGTAGGCCCTCGGACCGGTGTTGTCGCACCGCCGGGGGCCGCTCCATGCGCACGGAAGCACACAGAGCGTGATGACGTGGTCACCGTAGCGCACCTTTCCCATCTCCCGCCATGTGGACGGAACTTCGCGACGTCGCGCGTACGAGGACCGCCGGAGACCGACGGCTCCACGCAGCCGTATGTACTGCAGCGACAGTACGTACGACTGCATGCAGGGCGACGACGACGATGACGCCCCTGTTCGCGAAGGATCGAGGCATTCCTTCGAAAGACTGGAGCGCCTCCTCGTGGCTACCTTCCTTTACCGACTGGGCCGCTTCTCCTTCCGGAGACGCCGGCTCGTCGCCCTGCTCTGGGCGGTGGTCCTGGCCGCCTGCGCGTTCGCCGCGGCCAAGGCCCCGGCCGCCCCCGAGGACGGGTTCTCGATGCCCGGGACGGAGTCGCAGAAGGCGTTCGACCTGCTGGACCAGCGTTTCCCCGGCGGCAACTCCAACGCCGCCGACGCCCGGATCGTCTTCGTCGCGCCCGAGGGCCAGAAGGTCACGGCGGGCCCGAACAAGGCGGCCATCGAGAGGATCGTCGCGGACGTGGCGGGCGGCGACCAGGTCAAGGGCGCCCTCGACCCGTTCACGATGGCCGGGGCGGTGAGCAAGGACGGCACGACCGCGTACTCCACCGTCTCGTACGACGTACAGAGCATCGATCTCACGACCGCCACCACCGAGGCGCTGGAGGACGCCGCCGAGAAGGGGCGGGACGCGGGCCTGACCGTGGAGCTCGGCGGATCGGCCCTGGTGCCGAAGGGCGAGCTCGGCGGCACCACCGAACTCGTCGGCGTCGCCGCCGCCGCGGTCGTCCTGCTCATCACCTTCGGGTCGCTCGCCGCGGCGGGCCTCCCGCTGCTCACCGCGATCGTCGGCATCGGCGTGGGCGTGGCCTCGATCGTCGCCATCGGGATGTCCACGACCACGACCACGCTCGCCCTGATGCTGGGGCTCGCGGTCGGCATCGACTACGCCCTGTTCATCGTCTCGCGCTACCGGACGGAACGCGCCGAGGGCCACGGCGCCGAGGAGGCCGCCGCACGGGCAGTGGGTACGGCGGGTTCCGCCGTCGTCTTCGCCGGTCTCACCGTCGTCATCGCGCTGGCGGGCCTGTCCGTGGTCGGCATTCCCGTCCTGACCAAGATGGGTCTCGCCGCGGCGAGCACCGTCGTGATCGCCGTCCTGGTCGCGATGACCCTGCTGCCCGCACTGCTCGGCTTCTTCCAGAAGGCCGTCCTGCCGCGCGCCCGGCGCACGGCGCGGGGCGGACAGCGCGCCAGGCCGGGCCGGCCCGGCCTGGGTACCCGCTGGGCCCGGTTCGTGATCCGCCGGCCGCTCGCGGTCCTGGTGCTCAGCATCCTCGGCCTCGGCCTGATCTCCGTACCGACGTTCGATCTCCAGCTCGGCATGCCGGGCGACGAGGCGAAGTCCACCTCGACCACCCAGCGCCGCGCCTACGACGCCCTGGCCGACGGCTTCGGTCCCGGCTTCAACGGACCGCTCACCGTCGTCGTCGACGCGAAGGCCGCCAAGGACCCGAAGGCCGCCGCGGCGCAGGCCGCCGAGCAGCTCACCGCGACCGAGGGCGTCGTCGCCACCACGCCCCCCGCCTTCAACGAGGCCGGTGACACCGCGGTGCTCACCGCCGTACCCTCCACCGGGCCCAGCACCGGGGCCACCACGGAACTCGTCCGCACCATCCGCGACGAGGCCCGTGATCTGGAGTCCGGGACCGGAGCGACGATGCTGGTCACCGGGGCGACCGCGGTGAACATCGACGTGTCGCAGAAGGTCACCGACGCGCTGGTCCCCTACCTCGCGCTCGTCGTCGGCCTGGCCTTCCTGCTCCTGATGGTCGTCTTCCGCTCGCTGCTGGTCCCGCTCAAGGCGGCGCTCGGCTTCCTGCTCTCCGTGACGGCGGCCTTCGGCACGATCGTCGCGGTCTTCCAGTGGGGCTGGCTCGCCGACGCCCTCGGCGTGGAGCAGACCGGGCCGGTGATGAGCATGATGCCGATCTTCCTGATCGGTGTGGTCTTCGGGCTCGCCATGGATTACGAGGTCTTCCTGGTGACCCGGATGCGGGAGGCGTACGTCCACGGGGAGCGGCCCGGCGAGGCGATCGTCACCGGGTTCCGGCACAGTGCCCGGGTCGTCGGGGCCGCCGCCGTCATCATGATCGCGGTGTTCGCCGGGTTCATCGGTATGAGCGAGTCGATGATCAAGATGATGGGCGTCGGTCTCGCCTCGGCCGTCTTCTTCGACGCGTTCGTGGTCCGGATGACCGTCGTCCCGGCGGTCCTCGCGCTGCTCGGCGACCGGGCGTGGTGGCTGCCGAAGTGGCTGGCGAAGGTCCTGCCCCAGGTGGACGTCGAGGGCGAGAAGCTGAACCGGGGCGGGCCTGCGGTGCCCGCTCCCACGGACGAGCCCGCCCCCGATCCCGTACGCGTGTGACCGCGGCGGAGTGAGGTGAGGCGGTCGGAGGCCCGCCCGTCGTACGCGCGACGGGCGGGCCTGCGGCCGCGCCGTGTGGGAGAACGGCCGGGTCGAGGACCATGGATGGTCGGACAGACCCCGTGGAAGAGACAGACCCCGTGGAAGACGAGGAGAGACTGCGTGTTCACCGACTGGTGGCAGTGGGCCCGACGCCACCCCCGGGCCGTCGACGTGGCGACAGCCGTGGTGCTGTGGATCTTCGTGGTCTTCTCCAGCACCCTGACCGACGCCCGGATCGTCCGCACCCCGCCCCTCGACTTCTCCCTGGTCGCCGCCGTGCCCTCCGTCCTTCTGCTGCTGGGGCACCGCAGGTTCCCGCGCACGGTGGTGGCGGTGACGACGGTGTGCGGTGGTGTCCTGGGCGTCATGGGCGGCCGGATCGGCTTCGACCCCAGCCCCGGCGTCGCCGGTGCCGCCCTGGTCGCCCTCTACCTCCTGGCCCTGCGTACGGAGCTCCGCACGACCATCGTGTACACGACCGGGGTGGCCGTCGCGCTCGTCATCGTCTCCGTCGGCTGGGGCAAGGGCGCGCTGCTGCGGCCCGACCAGATCGGCACCCTCTCGTGCGTGCTGCTGGCGGGCGCCGTCGGTGAGTCGGTACGGAACCGGCGTGGCCATCTCGCCGCCGTGGAGGCACGGGCCGAACTGGCCGAACGCACCCGCGAGGAGGAGGCGCGCCAGCGGGTGGCCGAGGAGCGGACCCGGATCGCCCGGGAGCTCCACGACATCGTGGCGCACCACATCGCCCTCGCCCACGCGCAGGCGGCCACCGCCGCGTATCTGCTGC
Organism: Streptomyces sp. NPDC002403; assembly: GCF_053593015.1. Taxonomy (NCBI): domain Bacteria; kingdom Bacillati; phylum Actinomycetota; class Actinomycetes; order Kitasatosporales; family Streptomycetaceae; genus Streptomyces; species Streptomyces sp. NPDC002403. The sequence goes on from NZ_JBSFBQ010000036.1 coordinate 50,372, forward strand.
GCAGCAAGCCCGACCAGGCGCAGGAGATGCTCGACCAGCTGGCCGGGACGACCTCCTCCGCGCTGCGCGAGCTGAAGGCGACCGTGGGGCTGCTGCGCCGCGAGGGCGACCCGGAGACACCGCTGGAGCCCACTCCGGGGCTGGCCCGGCTGCCGGAGCTGATCGCCTCCTTCGAGCACACGGGGCTCGTCGTGTCGGTGTCCGTGGAGGGCACGGCGCGGCCGCTGCCGCCGGGGGCGGACCTGACCGCGTACCGGATCGTTCAGGAGGCGCTGACCAACGTCACCAAGCACTCGGGCAGTGCGACGGCCTCGGTCCGCCTCGGCTACTCGCGCCGGCTGCTCACGCTCACCGTCTCCGACGACGGGCACGCGCCGCCGGTGGCGGGCGAGCCGGGCTACGGTCTCATCGGCATGCGCGAGCGGGCGCTGTCCGCGGGCGGGAGGCTGGACGCCGGGCACCGTGCGGACGGGGGCTTCGAGGTGACCACGGAGCTTCCCCTGGAGACCACGGCCACAGCCACGGAGCCCGGGCGGAACGACGGGGACACCGGGGACGACGGGGAAAACGGGGACGACAAGGAGAGGACGGCGCGGTGACCATCCGGGTACTGCTGGCCGATGACCAGGCGCTGCTGGCCGGGACCTTCCGGCTGCTGATCGATTCGAACGACGACATGGAGGTCGTCGGTGTCGCGGCGGACGGCCGGGAGGCGGTGGAGAGGGCCCGCGCCACCACGCCGGACGTGGTCGTGATGGACATCCGCATGCCGGGCATGGACGGGCTGGCGGCCACCGAGGCGATCTGCCGCGACGAGGCGCTGCGGGACACCCGCATCCTGATCCTCACCACCTTCGAGATCGACGAGTACGTGGCCCGCGCCCTGCGCGCGGGGGCCAGCGGCTTCCTCGGCAAGGACGTCGGCCCCGAGGAGCTCCTGGACGCCATCCGGACGGTGGCCTCGGGCGACACCCTCCTGTCGCCCACCGCCACTCGGGCCCTCATCACCCGCTACCTGGCCCGCCCGGAGGGCGGTGTCGCCGCGCCGGAGGCCCTGGACGTCCTGACCGCCCGGGAGCGCGAGGTCATGGCGCAGGCCGCCGAGGGCCTGTCGAACGACGAGATCGCCGCCCGGATGCACGTCAGCCCGCTGACCGTTCGCACCCACGTCGGCCGCGCGATGACGAAGCTGGGCGCCCGGCACCGGGCCCAACTGGTCGCCATGGCCTACCAGTCGGGCCTGGTGCGGGTGGACCCGCCGCAGGGCCGGGGCACGGCCGTCTGAGGTCTCTCGCCCTCGTTCCCGACGCGCGGGGAGTCGGTCGGCTGGCTAGCGTGAGGAGCCGGACCACCCACCGAGCGCGAAGGAGTCAGGGCCATGGCTGTACAACCGGAGGGCACCCCGTGCTGGGCCGACGCGATGTTCGCCGACCTGGACGGAGCGAAGAGCTTCTACGGTGATGTGCTGGGCTGGACGTTCGGTGAGTCCTCGTCGGAGTTCGGCGACTACACGCAGGCGTACGCCGACGGCAAGGCGGTCGCCGCGGTGGTGCCCCCGATGCCCGGCCAGGAGGGCCCGTCGGCCTGGTGTCTGTACCTGGCCTCGCCGGACGCGGAGGCCACCGCGGCGAAGATCCGGGACAACGGCGGCGAGACGCTGATGGACCCCATGCAGGTCGGCGATTTCGGCACGATGCTGCTGGCCCGCGACCCCAGCGGCGTCGTCTTCGGGGTGTGGCAGGCGGGCAGCCACGAGGGCTTCGAGGCGCAGAGGGTGCCCGGTGCGTTCTGCTGGGCCGAGGTCTTCACGCGGGAGCCCGAGAAGTCCGACGCCTTCTTCCCCGCCGTCTTCCCGTACTCGATGGTGAAGATCGCGGACGAGCACGTCGACTTCAGGATGTTCAACCTCGGCGACCGGACCGTCATGGGGCGGATGAAGATGGGCGACGAGTTCCCGCCCGAGGTTCCGCCGCACCTGAACGTGTACTTCACCGTCGCCGACTGCGACGCGGCGGTCGCGAAGGCCACCGAGCGCGGCGCCATTCTGCGGTTCGGCCCGATGACCATGCCGTTCGGCCGGTTCGCCGCACTGACGGACCCGCAGGGCGCGGCGTTCTCCGTCATCGACGTCCACACCACCGAGGGCGAGATCCCCGAGACGACACCGGTCTCCTGACCGGGGCGGCCCGCCCGGCGGCCGGCCGCGACCGCCCGAGTTGCGGGGGCGCCGCGCATGGGGTTGTTTCGGTAGTAGGGATGCCGACGGGGTGCGCGCGCATGCGCCCCCGGCTCCCCCCTGGCTGGGGGTGAACCACCGTGCTGTTCGCCGACCGCGTGGACGCGGGACAGCAGCTGGCCGAGGCGCTCCGCCACCTCGAACGGGAGAAGCCCGTCGTGCTGGGACTGCCCCGCGGCGGCGTCCCGGTGGCCTTCCAGGTGGCCCAGACCCTCGGTGCCGAACTCGATGTGATCGTCGTCCGCAAGCTCGGCGTACCGCACCACGAGGAGGTGGCGTTCGGCGCCATCGGAGAGGGCGGGGTGCGGGTCGTCAACGATGACGTCGCGGGCCGGCTGTGGGCCGGCAAGCAGGATCTCGCGGCGGTCGAACGGGTCGAGGAGGCGGAGCTCGTACGCCGGGCACAGGTGTACCGCGCCGGCCGGGCACGGACCCCGCTCGACGGCCGGACGGTGATCGTCGTGGACGACGGCTTCGCGACCGGCGCCACGGCCGAGGCAGCCTGTCTGGTGGTACGGGCGCAGCGGCCGGCGCGGCTGGTGGTGGCCGTGCCGGTGGCGCCGCCGGATGCGGTCGTGCGGTTGCGCCGGAGCGCGGACGAGGTGGTGTGCCTGTCGGTGCCGCGCCTGTTCTACGCGGTCGGCGAGTGGTACCGGGACTTCTCCCAGACGTCCGACGAGGAGGTCGTCTCCCTGCTGGCTCAGGCCAGGAACAGCGGGCATGTGACACCGGGCTGCGACTGAGCGGAACGCTTGTCCGGCCGCAGCCCGGTCACGGTCAGTCCGCGCAGTACGTGTCCCGCTCCGGCCGGGTCCCGGTGTTCAGGAACGTGGTGACCGCGCGGTCGCCGCAGGCGTTCCCGTGGCCCAGGTACATGCCGTGCCCACCGTGGTCGACGGCGACCAGGCGGGCCCGGTCGCCGAAGGCCTCGCGCATCTTCAGGGCGCCGGAGTACGGGGTCGCCGGGTCGCGCAGGCCCTGGATCATCAGGACGTTGGACGGTCCCTGGTCCGTGATCCTGGTCGGCGGCTCGGCAGGGGCGTCCTTCCAGAAGGTGCACGGGGTGATGTTCGCCGTCATCCCGGCGGTCAGCGGGTGCTTCACGCGGTCGGCGGCGACGGCCCGCGCGTACGAGGAGACCGTGCCCTGCCAGCGCACGTCGTTGCAGATCACGGCGATCGTGATGGCCGCCTCCTCGTCCGGTATCGGCCCGCTCAGCGCGTCGGGCAGGACCGGCTTCGACGAGGGGTCCCCGGCCGCCCGGACGAGCCCCGCCAGCCCGGCAAAGGCGTCGTCCTCGTACAGGGCCAGCTGGATCGCCTGGCGCAGCCGGTTGCCGGTCAGCGGGACGCCCGGCGTGGTGGACTCCCTCGGCTCACGGTCCAGTCGCGCCGCCAGGTCCAGCACCAGCGGCTGCACGTCCTCGGCCCGCCGGGCCAGTCGCAGCCCCTCCGCCTCCCTGGCCGGGTCCGCGGCCCAGCGCGCGAAGTCGGGGAAGCGATCGGCCGCCCCCACCGCCATGTTCGCCAGCCAGCCCTTGGCCACCCGCGACGGGTTCGGGTCGCCGCTGCTGTCCAGCACCCAACGGTCGGTGTGCTGCGGGTACTTCTGCGCGTACACGGCGCCCACGTACGTGCCGTACGAGCTCCCCCAGGCCGACAGCTTCTCCTCGCCGAGCGCCTGCCGGAAGCGGTCGATGTCCCGTACCTCGTTGGCCGTGGTGAGGCTCCGCAGCATCGCTCCGCCGTTGCGGGCGCAGGCCTCGGCGGTACGCCGGGAGCGGGTCACGTTCTCGGTGATCGAGCCGTCGGCGCCGGGCCAGGCCCGCAGGTTCACTATCTCCCGGTCCTCCGGGGCGAGCCCGCAGCTCGCCTTCGGGCTGCCGCCGACCCCGCGCGGGTCGAGGCTCACGATGTCGTACCGCCCCTGCGTCTCCCGCTGCAACCGCTCCCCCTTCTGCGTCACCCGCTGCACCCCGGAGGAGCCCGGCCCGCCCGGGATCACCATGAGCGTCCCGCGCCGGGCGGCCGGGCGGTCGCTGCGGACCCGGGTCACCGCGAGGGAGATCTGCGGGCCGTCCGGGTCGCGGTAGTCGAGCGGTACGGGAAGTTCGGCGCACTCCTGCCCGGCGGGGCCGCCGTCCTGGGCACAGGACCGCCAGGACAGCGCGGGTGCGGGGTCGGCCGACGCGGCGGCCTGCGAGGGAGCGGCCCCGGTGAGAGCGGTGGCGACGGCGGTGACGGACAGGGCGACGAACGCGGCAGATTTTCCGTAAGTCCTCATGGCCATAGCCTTGTTGAGCGACAGCCCGCACCCCATCCGGGAGGCATCACGGAATGCGGTGGGGTTAGCCCCCGGTTGCACGATGCCGACAGCAAGAAGCCCCACCGCGCGGTGCACGATGGGGACTTCGGGATCACATGCGCCGGACCTCGCGAGCTCAGACGGCGCCGAACTCCCCGGCCTTGACGCCCGCCACGAAGGAGGAGAACGAGGCGGCGGGAACGTTCAGAACCGGGCCGCCGGGGTTCTTGGAGTCGCGGACGGGGACGACGCCACGGAGGGCGGCGAGGTTGGCGGCGACCTCGACGCAGTTGCCACCGTTGTTGCTGTACGAAGACTTGAACCAGCGGGGGGATTCGGTCGTGGTCGTCACGGGGTGCCCTTTCGTACCTCTCGGATCATGGCCACCGATGCCGCCTGGGACAGCGCTTCGGCCTGTAGTTGATGGTAGGCCGTCAACAAGGGCAGCACGGAAGTCGTATCGCGCTCAAGATGACCTCGCATCTGAGATTCCGCGTACGCGACCACGGACAGGTCCGACAGCGTCAGCAGGTTCATCGGGAGGTCGAACGTGCGGCGTTCCCCCATCTCGAACGGAGCGATCTGGAGCACAGTGTTCGGCAGTTCGGCGAACTCCAGCAGCCGGTCGAGCTGAGCGGCCATGGCCCCGTCCCCGCCGACCCGCCTGCGGATGCAGCTCTCGTCCATCACCACCAGCATCATGGGAGGGCGGGACCGCACCAGCGCGGCCTGACGCTCCGCCAGGAATGAGATTCGCTCGGCTGCTTGCTCCGGAGCGATCACTCCTCGCCGCACGGCACTGTCCGCCAGGACCCGTGCGTACTCCGGCGTCTGCAACAGCCCGGGAATGATCCCGATTTCGTACAGCCGGATCTCCACGGCGCGTCCCTCGTGCCCCACGTACTGCGGGAACCCCTCCAGCAGTGAACCGTGCCGGATCTCGCGGTACTGGCGTTCGAACGTGTCCGCTGTTTCCCCGGTTCCGAAAACCTGGTCCGCATTGCGCGAGAACCGAAGAGTCGGCATCTTGCGACCAGTTTCGACGGCGGAGATGTGCGTGCCGGAGTAGCCCATCCGCTCGGCCAACTCCTCCTGTTTCCAGCCACGTTCCTCGCGCAGGCCGCGGATGCGTGCGCCGAAGGCGGCTTCCGGGCTGCTCTCGGGGTCCAGATCCTTGCGGTTCAACGGCTGCCACCTGACTTTTCGTTCGCACCCAGCAAGTTGAAGCACTCCCGACTCTAGGCCAACCTGAGCTCCCTTAGTAGTGGAATGACTACGGAGAGGAGTTATCTGTGTTCGCCGAGAACAGGCGTGAAACAGAAGGCTGTTGTCCCGGGTGCCAGGAACTCCGCCTGGCCGAGGCCCTCGCCAGTGATCAGCACGACTACAGCGGGGCGACCGACTGCCGGGTGCTGCTCCGGCGCCACCGGGACACGGCGGACTGCACGGAACGGGGATCGGCATGAAGGAGCAGGAGCCCACGCCCGAGCCGGAGTTCCCCGAGTTCAACCCGCTGCGCTGGCCACCCTGCGAGTGCGCGCGGTGCCGCGCCGGCGGGGACGACGACGCCGGGGACTCCGCGTCGATACGGCAGCTCCGGGCCAGGGTCACCGAGGAGAACGGGCTGCGCAGTTCCCTCCGGCGCACGCGGTGAGAACCCCGGCGCGCCCTCTGCGCCTGCCTGGGCCGGCCCCCAGAAGTCCCATGCCGTCGACAATCAGCTCGCTCGGCGGGGAGAATCTGCCGCCATGCGGAAGAACAGAGCCACGCTGCTGACCCTGCTGGGCATCCTCCTGATCTCGAATGTCGTCCTGGTGACGATCCTGGTCAGCACGAACATGTTGTCCGATGGTGATGTCGCGATAGGCAAGGCCGCCCCCCGAGGTGCGCCTGTCAACCTTCCTTCGCTCAAGGACGGGGCAGTCCTGCCCGCGGATCAGTGGCCGGACGCGTGCTCGTTCGTGGACCATGTGGAGATCAAGGCGATCTTCCCCGGCGCCAAGGACATCGAACAGGAGAGCCGCCCGATCAACACCTTGTCGATCAAGGAATTTGCTGCGGACTCCGCGTGGAAAAAAGGTGACAGGTCCGAGTCCGGCCAGTGCCTGTACAGCATGCGCCTTCCGGGCGAGACCTACAGCGCTACCCAGTTCTGGTTCCGGATCGATGCCGTGGCCGACCCCGAGTTGATTGCCGGCTACCTCGATCGTGCCGCGCTGGGCACCCCTGTCGACCAGGGTGCGAAGGGTGCGGATCGCTGTGTCATCACCGGGCTCCACGAGGGCAGTTGGTACTGTCGCAAAGGCCCGCTGCTGTTCACCGTGGGCGGGCAGACCACCGTGGCTTTCAAGGGCACGCCGGCCCCAGCACCTTTCGTCTGGCGGGACGATGTGCTTCCTGAGTTCGTCCAGACCATCGCCGCGAAGATCAAATAGCGCCGCCGACTTCCTCACCGGCGCCTGACGAAGACGCGGCATGGACCTCGTCCGCCGCCCCCGTCACACTTCCCCTCCGCCGTCCGTCAGTGCAGTGAGGGCGCGGCGCGAACACCACCGCGCATGCCGCCGCGACCGTGACGGACATCGGAGGAGAGACATCATGCAGGCACGTATCGAGAACCCGGCCGAGATCATTCCCGAGGCCCTGCCACCCGTGCTGGGCCTGGTCAAGGCCATCGGCAAGGGCGGGGTGCCGGAGACGACGCTCGAACTGGTGGGTCTGCGGGTGAGCCAGATCAACGGCTGCACCTTCTGCGTCGACGGACACGTGCGCAACGCCAGGAAGGCCGGGGAGAGCGACGAGCGGCTGTTCGCCGTGTCGGCCTGGAACGACGCGCCGTACTTCACCGACGCCGAGCGGGCCGCGCTGGCGCTCGCGGAGCACGCGACGCGGCTCAGCGACCGCTCCGATCCGGTGCCGGACGCCGTCTGGGACGAGGCCGCCCGCCACTTCGGCGAGAAGCAGCTTTCCGCGCTGGTGCTCGCGATCGGTCTGACGAACCTGTTCAACCGCGTCAACGTCACCACCAGGCAGCCCCCGGGCAGGACCTGGTAGGTCGCGCACCGGGGGCCGCATCGGACGGGAGCGTCCGCCCGGGGCCGTCAGCCCGACGGCTTGCGGGCGGTCTCCTTGATGAAGAAGCCGGCCAGTGCGCCGAGCACCAGCAGGATCGGCATCATCAGCAGGGCGGTGCCGTAGTCGGACAGGCCGGGGTGGTCCGGGAGCAGTCGGCCGGGCACGGCCTGGAGCACACCGCCGACGATGAAGCAGACGCCGTTGACGATGGCCGCGGAGCTGCCGACCAGGGCGCCGCCGACGGACTCCCCGGCCACGGTGAAGCCCAGCATGTGCGCCCCGGCGAACAGCCCGACGGCGAACATCACGACCATGGAGACGCTGTTGGTCTCCTTGGGCAGATAGATCAGCAGGGCGATGGCCACCGCCTGGAGCAGTACGCCGACGATCGCCGGGGTGCGGCGGTCGTGCCAGTGGTCGGAGAGCAGGTTGAACAGCGGCGCGCCGACCGCGAGGCCCAGCCAGGACATGGCGGTCAGCGTCGCGGCGAACCCCGGGTCGGCGCCGCGCGCCTCCATCACCCTGGGCCCCCACAGCACGCCGACGGCCAGCATCGAGCCGAAGGAGACCCCGGCGAGCACGGACGACAGCACCACGTTGCGGTTGGCGAAGCACGTGCCGAGGTCCTTGAAGATGCTGGCGAACAGCGGCGGCCTGGCGGTGGCCTGCCGGAGCGTTTCCGGCCCCGGCGTGGGATTGCGTACGAGCAGGAGGAACAGCACGATCAGCAGCACGCCCATCGCGCCGAAACCGTTGAGCAGTTGCTGCCAGGTCATGTGGTCGAGCTGCCAGGAGATGGCCGGCTGGCCCACCGCGGAGCCCAGCGAGGCCAGGGTCTGCACGAGGCCGAACATCAGCCCGTAGCGGGCCGCCGGGAACCACTGGCCGCCCACGTAGCCCGCGCCGACGAAGCCGAAGGACGAGCCGATGGCCAGCACGATCTGGGCGATGACGAGCGTGGCCATGTTCGTCGTCTGCGCGTACAGGAAGGCGCCCGCGGTGACGAACGCGACGCCGATCGCGAGCAGCGGACGCGTGCCGAAGCGGTCGAGCAGCGCCCCGCTGAAGAACTGGCACAGCGCGAACGCCCAGGTGTAGACGGAGCTCGCGAGACTGATCTGGGCGACGGTGAGGGACGCGGTCTTCTGGATCTCCGGGGAGACGACGGCGTACCCGGTCTGGATGGCGAACAGCCAGACGACGAAGAGCGCGCAGAGCGCCCAGACGATCCAGGCCTCGACCCCGCCGATGGTGCGGTGCGGGCCGTGCAGGATGCGGGCGCCGGGGTGGTGCCGGTGCTCGGCGGCGGGGCGGCCGGTGTCCGTGGTCGTCGGCATGTCAGGCCTCCCGGTCGTGGGCGAGGGCGCCGGCCACGTAGGTCGCGCGTACGGTCCGGTCGTCGCCCATCACGGCGAGCACGAAGAGCAGCTCCTCGATGTCCTCGACCCTGGCGGTGCGCTGGGCGAGCAGCGGGGTGGCCTCGGGGTCCAGGACCACGAAGTCCGCCTCCTGGCCGGGTTCGAGGGAGCCGATGGTGTCTTCGAGGCCGAGGGCCTCGGCGCCGCCGCGGGTGGCGAGGTAGAACGCCTTGATCGAGTCCAGCGGGTAGTCGGTCAGCTCGGCGACCTTGTACGCCTCGTTCATCGTGGACAGCAGCGAGAAGCTGGTGCCGGCGCCGATGTCCGTACCCAGTCCGACCTTCATCGGGCGCCTGGGGTCCTTGGCGTCGTGGACGTGGAAGAGGCCGCTGCCCAGGAAGAGGTTGGAGGTCGGGCAGTGCGAGACGGCGGTGCCGGTCTCGGCGCAGCGGTCGCGCTCACGGCCGGTCAGATGGACCCCGTGGGCGAGTACGGCGCCCTCGCCGAGGAGCCCGTAGTGGTCGTACACGTCGAGGTAGCCGCCGCGTTCGGGGAACAGGGAACGCACCCAGGAGATCTCGCCGGTGTTCTCCGAGACATGGGTGTGGACGAGCGTCCCGGGGTTCTCCTTCCACAACTGCCCGGCCGCTTCGAGTTGTTCGGGGGTGCTGGTGGGTGCGAAGCGGGGGGTGATGGCGTAGAGGTTGCGGCCCTTGCCGTGCCAGCGCTCGATGAGCTTCCTGGAGTCGTCGTAGCCGGACTGCGCGGTGTCCAGGAGGGCGTCGGGGGCGTTGCGGTCCATCAGGACCTTGCCGCCCACCATGCGCATGTCGCGCCTGGACGCCTCCTCGAAGAGGGCGTCGGCCGAGTCCGGGTGGACGGCGGCGAAGGTGAGCGCGGTGGTGGTGCCGTTGCGCAGCAGCTCGTCGCAGAAGGCGGAGGCGACCTCGCGGGCGTACACGCCGTCGCCGAAGCGCTGCTCCTCGACGAAGGTGTAGTGGTTCAGCCAGTCGATGAGCTGCGAGCCGAACGCGGCGATGATGCCGGTCTGCACGTAGTGGATGTGCGTGTCGATGAATCCGGCGCTGATGACGTGGCCCGGGTAGTGCACGGGTGTGACGCCCGGGGGTATGCGGTCGCGCAGGGCCGTGTAGTCACCGGCCGCGGTGATCTTCCCGTTCTCGCATATCAGCAGGCCGTCCGGTTCATGGACGAAGGCGTCCTCCCTGCTCGTCAGGAACGGGTCGTTCCGGTAGCGGATGAGGGTGCCTCGTACGGCGGTGGCGGCGGGGGTCTGCGGGGAGCCGGTCGTCATCTCGGGCGTACCTCCGGGTGCGACTGCATGAACGTGGTCCTGACAGTTGAGCCGTCGGAGTCACACCCCGCCGGATGTGCGGGGCCGAACGGGTGACGGGGCCGGGGGCGGTGCCGTCTCCCGGCCCGGGACGCCCGCCGGGGGTTGCGGCGATAGCCTGGTGCGTGGAGCAGGCAGGAGAGATGTGCCCATGGGAGCCCCCAATCCGCAAGGAGCCGTCGTCGCGGTGGTGGCGCTCGGTGGTGCGATCGGAGCGTGTGCCCGCTACGGGGCCACGCTGATCTGGCCCACCGCCCCGGGTGGTTTCCCGTGGACGACGCTGATCGTGAACGTCGTCGGATGCGCGGTGATCGGCGTGTTCATGGTGGTGATCAGCGAGGTGTGGTCGGCGCACCGGCTGGTGCGGCCGTTCTTCGGTACGGGGGTGCTCGGCGGGTTCACCACGTTCTCGACGTACGCGGTGGACATCCAGCGCCTGATCGACGTCGGCCGGGTCCGTGCGGGCCTGGGTTATCTGGGACTGACGCTGTTCGCGGCTCTCGCGGCGGTGTGGAGTGCGGTGTGGGCGACCCGCCGCGTGCTGGCCTGGAGGCAGCCATGACGACCCCGGAGACGGAACGGGCCCTGCGCCTGACGGTCCTCGTCGGCGAGTCCGACATCTGGCACCACCGGCCGGTCTTCACCGAGATCGTGCACCGGGCGCACCGGGCGGGGCTCCCGGGTGCCAGCGTGTTCCGGGGGATCGAGGGCTTCGGCGCCTCGTCGATGATCCACACCCAGCGGCTGCTGTCGCTGAGCGAGGACCTGCCGGTGGCGGTCGTGATCGTGGACACCGAGGCGCGGATCCGCGCGTTCCTGCCGCTCGTCGAGGAGCTGGTCGCAAAGGGTGGTCTGGTCGTCCTGGACGAGTGCGAGATCGTGCGCTTCGGCGGCGGGCGGGAGCGGGGCCGGTGAACTGGCTGCTGGTGATCGCAGGGGCGGCGGTCGGGGCGCCGCTGCGCTATCTGACCGACCGGGCGGTCCAGTCCCGGCACGACAGCGTCTTCCCGTGGGGGACCTTCACGATCAATGTGTCGGGCTCGCTGATCCTGGGCCTGCTGACCGGCGCGGTGGCGGCAGGCGCCGCCTCCTCGCACCTGCAGCTGCTGATCGGCACGGGACTGTGCGGGGCGCTCACCACGTACTCGACGTTCAGTTACGAGACGCTGCGGCTGGCCGAGGACGGCGCCAGGTCCTACGCGGTGGCCAATGTCGTGGGAAGTGTGGCGGCCGGGCTGGGCGCGGCGTTCGCCGGGGTCGCGCTGGCGGGGGTGCTCTGGCCGTAGGGCCTGCGGCCGGCGTCCCCTGCCACCGCGATGCGAGGCGGTGGCAGGGGAACACCGTTGGGGAGGAACCGTCACCGGGCGCCGGGCGATTCAACCCGTCGTGCGCCGACAGCGGTCCGTCAGGCGCCGACGCTAGGCAACCGTTCGCGCCGCGCACCCGGCACCACGCCGGTGCGCGGCCCGGCGCCACTCCAACGGCAGGCACCATCGTCCACCCGGCGGGCGGGCCTTGATCCGCCGGCGTCCGCAGTGGTTCGCTGACTGATCACCACGATCTGCGTGATCTGCGTGATCGCCGTGATCTTCACGACCGTCGTCATCCGCGAGCGAAATGAGAGGCCTCCCGTGCCGGACAGCAGCACCACTGGTTCGTCTCGTCCCGTCACCGTCGTCACCGGCGGCAGCCGGGGCATCGGCGCCGCGACCTGTATCCGCCTGGCCACTGACGGGCACGACCTCGCGCTGGGCTTCGTGAGCAACACGGAGGCCGCCGAGCGGACCGCGGCGGCGGTCCGGGCCGCGGGGGCGCGCTGCGTCACCGTACGGGTGGACACCGCCGAGGAGGCCGATGTGGAGCGCCTCTTCGACACGGCGGCCGAACAGCTCGGCCCCGTCACCGGGCTGGTCAACAACGCGGGGGTGACGGGCCCGCTCGGGCGGCTCGCCGACACCTCCACCCGGACGCTGCGCCGCGTCGTCGACGTGAACCTCCTCGGCTACCTGCTCTGCTGCCGCCGGGCCGCGAAGGACATGGCGGCCCATGGCGCGGGCGCGATCGTCAATGTCTCCTCGGCCGCCGCCACCCTCGGCAGCCCCGGGGACTTCGTGCACTACGCCGCGACCAAGGCGGCGACGGACGCGCTGACGGTCGGGCTCTCCAAGGAGCTGGGGCCCGACGGCATCCGGGTCAACGCGGTCGCCCCCGGCATGGTCGACACCGACATGCACGCCACGGCGGGCGACCCCGGCCGCGCGGACGCCGCCGTCCCCGGCATCCCGCTCGGCCGCGTCGGAGCCGCCCCGGAGATCGCGGCCGCGATCGCCTGGCTGCTGTCGCACGAGGCGTCCTACGTGACCGGGACGGTCCTGCGGGTCGCGGGCGGCCGGTAGCAGGACGCGGCGGGCCGGGGCCCCTCACCCGGCCCTCGCCCGCACGCCCCCACCACCACGATCCCGCACGCCCGGCACTGTGCAATTCATGGAGCCTTCGCCCGGCTGTCGCCCTTACGGGCCGGTTCCTCCCCCACCCCGCGGCTAACTTGCAGACGATCACCCCTACGTTCGTCCCCCGCGGAGACATCCATGTGCAGCCCCCTCCACCAGCCCGACGGACCGCTTCTGCCCGGCGCGAGCCGTCGTACGTTCCTGCGGGCAACCGCGCTCACCGGCGCCGCCACCGCAGCCACGGGGCTCGCGTCCGCCGCGCCCGCCACGGCCCTGCCCCAGCAGAGCACCGACGCCGTCGCGGCGGGTCGGCGGCCCGACCCCGAGAACCCCAGATTCACGTTCGTCGTCATGCCGGACACCCAGTACCTCTTCGACGGGGCGAGCATCGACAAGGCTCCGGTCGAGGCGTCATTGCGTTACGTACTCGATCACGGGCGCGACGAGAACATCGTCTTCCTGTCCCATCTGGGCGACCTCACCGAGAGCGGACAGTCAGGCGAATTCGCGGCGATCGGCGAGGCGTTCGGGCTGCTCGACCGGCGGCGGGTCGGCTACAGCGTCGTCGCGGGCAACCACGACATCAAGTCCTCCACCGACGATCAGCGTGGCCGCACCCCGTACCTGGACACCTTCGGTCCACAGCGCATGCGGCGCCTGCCGACATTCGGCGGAGCGACCCCGGACGGCTACAACACGTACCACCTGTTCCGCGCCGCCGGGCGCGAGTGGCTGGTGCTGGCGCTCGACTGGCGGCCGTCGGCGGCCGGGCTCGCCTGGGCGAAGGACGTCATCGCCCGGCACCCCCGTACACCCGTCATCCTCACCACCCACGAGCTGGTGTACGCGGACGCGGACGGCGACGAGGCCGAACTCTCCGATCACGGACAGCATCTGTGGGACGAGCTGATCGCCGGGAACGACCAGATCTTCCTCACCCTCAACGGCCACTACTGGCCCGCCGGGCGCACCACCCGTAAGAACACCGCGGGCAACGACGTCCATCTGCACATCACCAACTACCAGAACCGCTACTACGGCGGCAGCGCCATGATCCGCCTCTACCGCTTCGACCTGGCCAGGAACACCATCGACGTGGAGACGATCTCCCCGTGGATCCTCGGCCGCGCGGGCGAACGGCTCAACGAGCTGGAGCGCGGCGAGATCGAACTGACCGGTCCGCAGGACTGTTTCGCCGTCCCCATCGACTTCGAGAAGCGCTTCGCGGGCTTCGCACCCGTGCCCGTGCGGGGCCCCCGCCCGGCGAAGCAGCTGCTGATACCGGGCACTGTCGCCTACTGGCGCTTCGACTTCCCTTCGCACCAGGACGGTTCCGCCGCCGGCGCCGGCCTGCGCGTCCCCGACCTGTCCGGGCACCGCAACGACCTGGTGCGCGAGGCCGTCCCCGGCAGTGCGTCCGACGCACTGCGCTGGTCCACCGCCCACCACCCCGACCAGCCCGGCCACGGCAGCCTCTACTTCGACGGCTCGAAGCCGCCGCTGCGGGGCGCGTATCTGCGCACGGAGAACAACGCACCGCTCAACACCAAGACGTTCAGGTCCGGTTACACCATCGAGGCCTTCCTCCGCCTCCCCGCCGACTGGGACGCGGGACGCAACGCCTGGGGCGCCGTACTCGGCCGCCGCGGCACGCTCGGTGCGGCCGGCAAGACCTCCGGCGACCCGGAGGAGCCCGTCGCCACGCTCTCCGTATCGGACGGCCCCGGGCTCCAGTGGGCGGCGGCGCCGCTGAACCAGCCGGGGGCCGTCACCAACTGGAGCCATGAGCTGCTGCGTGAACGGTGGTGGCACGCGGCGGTCGTCAACGACGGGAAGCACACGACGATGTACGTCGACGGCTGCGTAGTCGCCCGCAACCCCGCCACCCGCACCACCGGTCTCGCCACGCTGGGCCTGCCCTGGCTGCTCGGCGCCTACGAGTACGGAGGCAGGCTCGACCAGTTGATGCACGGCTGGCTCGGCGACATCAGGATCGTCGAACGCGCCCTGCCCGTGAAGGACTTCATGATCGCCTGAGACCGACCGGCGCAGGGGCGACGGCCGGTCCGGGGGTCGCCGCCCCCGGGGTCACACCGCCCGGTTGGCGCGGCGCTGCTTCGCGGCGGCGCGTGCCTCCGCGGTGGGCAGGTCGGTACGGCGTGAGCGGCCCGCCTTCGCGGGGCGGGTGCCCAGGCCCCGGAAGGCCTGGTTGCCGCTCCCGGCGCGCTCCGGCACCGGTGCGGCGCCGCCGACCGGCACCCCCGAGGGCTTGCGCGCGCCGGTGATCCGGCTCAGTTCGGCCTCGCCGGAACGGACCTGGGCGATCTTCGGGGTGATCCCGGCGTCGGCCATCAGCCGGGCCATCTCCCGGCGCTGTCCGGGCAGCACCAGCGTGACGACGCTGCCGGACTCCCCGGCCCGGGCGGTGCGCCCGCCCCGGTGCAGATAGTCCTTGTGGTCGGTCGGCGGATCGACGTTGACGACCAGGTCCAGGTTGTCGATGTGGATGCCGCGCGCCGCGACGTTGGTGGCGACCAGCACCGTGACCTGCCCGGACCGGAACCGGTCCAGGGTGCGGGTGCGCTGCGGCTGGGACTTCCCGCCGTGCAGCGCGGCGGCCCGCACCCCGCTGCCGAGCAGATGGCCGGTGAGCTTGTCCACGGCGTGCTTGGTGTCCAGGAACATGATCACCCGGCCCTCCCGGGCCGCGATCTCCGTCGTGGTGGCGTACTTGTCCGCGCCCTGTACGTAGAGCACGTGGTGCTCCATCGTCGTCACCGCGCCGGCCGCCGGGTCGACCGAGTGGACCACCGGATCGTGCAGATAGCGGCGGACCAGCAGGTCCACGTCACGGTCCAGGGTCGCCGAGAACAGCATCCGCTGCCCCTCCGGCCGCACCAGGTCGAGCAGTTCGGTGACCTGCGGCATGAACCCCATGTCGGCCATCTGGTCGGCCTCGTCGAGGACGGTGACGGCGACCCGGTCCAGCCGGCAGTCGCGGCGCTCGACGAGGTCCTTCAGCCGGCCCGGAGTGGCGACGACGACCTCGGCGCCGGAGCGCAGTGCGGAGGCCTGCCGTCCGATCGACAGGCCGCCGACGACGGTGGCGAGGCGCAGCTCCAGCGCACGGGCGTACGGGGTGAGCGCGTCGGTGACCTGCTGGGCCAGTTCCCGGGTCGGGACGAGGACCAGGGCCAGCGGCCGGCGCGCGTCGGCCCGCCTGCCCACGGTCCGGGCCAGCACGGCCAGACCGAAGGCGAGCGTCTTGCCGGAGCCGGTCCGGCCGCGGCCCAGCACGTCGCGCCCGGCGAGGGCGTTCGGCAGGGTGGCCGCCTGGATCGGGAACGGCGTGGTGACGCCCTCGGCGGCGAGCGCCGACAGCAGCGGCCGGGGCAGCTCCAGCTCCGCGAAGGACGAAACGGCGGGCAGCGCCGGGGTGACGGTCTCCGGCAGCGCGAACTCGCCCCGCGCGGCGGCGGGCCTGCCGCCGGGGCCACCGGAACTCCGCCCGGACGCGCCGGAATTCCGATTGCCCGAACGTGCTGTGCGATCGCCGTCGCGGCTGCGGTCGTGGTCGTGGTCGTGGCTGCGGTCTCGGTCCATACGGAACCCTTCCTCGATAGGGCGCGTATCGAGGAATTCGCTGCGGCGGCGGGCGGCGCAGGAATCGCAGGAACGGGCCGTTGACAAGCCTGGACAAAGCCCGGCTGCGAAAAATCCGGGGTGGCGGGATCGGGCGGGTGTGCTGTTCTCCGCCTGCGGGCCCTTCCGGCCCTGTGTGACGCCGGAGTTCACCCGCAGGCTGCCCTGCGAGCTCCCGGAAAGCCGGTGTCGACGATGTCCGAGCAGTGGGCGAAGACTTCGGGAAACACAACCGCGACTGCGCCAAGAATAGCATGACGGAATAGTGCGGTGAAACCGACCGGATGCGGCAAGTAATTCCGCTCCGCCGAGTTCGCATTTAATTCCCGTCGGGTTTCTCCCCGACTTTTCCGCCGAACACCCCGCCGAGAATTCCATGGAATCGGGTTCCGTCGCGTCGGATACCGGCCGAAAATCCGCCGGAGCACGGCCCGCACACCCCACAGGGCCGCCGGCCCGCGCCCCCCACCGGCCCGCCGCCGCCGCACCCCACGGCCCGACACGCGCACCCGTCGAACCCGAGGCCGGTTGATGACGGCCTGACCAGCAGTCATAATGCAGGTGTAGCCCTTCACGCATCCCCCGTCGTGAAGGGCTACACGTATGCCCGCACACCATGAACGTGTGTCATGCACCTTTTGTCCGTGCCGAATTCACACGAACCCGTCGATTTCACGAGCAGGGGACTCCCCTCGTGGTCCCCTGCCCGTGTTTTTTCGAGTTAACAGTGACGTTGCGTGTTTACGCAAGCTCGTTCCCGTACTGCCTACCGTGCCGAGGACGCCACGAGAGGGTTCGTTACAGTACGAGCCCGTTGACCGAATCGACGTCGGTGAACACCGATCGGACGGAGCGGACAGGTGGGGGGCCGGATGGACAACGTCGAGGAACGCACGCCGGAGCTGCGGACGTTGCAGCAGAAGGTCGAGTACATGGTCGAGAAGACATTCCCCGGCCAGAAGATCTCGGGGCGCGTCTTCGCCGATCTGGTCAAGGAGCGCGGCGGGTCGCTCTCGCACAGCTACTTCTCCAACATCCTTGCGGGAAAGGTCACCCAGCCCTCCGAGGACATCCTCAAGGCGCTCGGTCTGGGCTTCGGCGTGGACTGGCGGTTCTTCAAGGAGGAGTCCGAGGTCGTCGACGACGTCGTCGCCGGTCTGCAGTTCCTCGCGATGCGGCGCACGGGGGAGATCAGCGGCGTGGCCGGGCGCGGCCTCGACGAGGACGGTCTCCCGCCGGAGCTGCTGCAGTTCGCGCTCTCCCTGCTGGAGGACGCCAGGGACCGGCAGGGCGCTGCCGACGGCGCCGCCGCCCATGGCGAGCCGGAGAAGTAGCCCTCCATGTCCCTGCGTGAACTACGGAAGGAGTGCGAGGCCGGGCTGGCCGATCTGCCCATCCCCGCGCCCTTCTCCATCGACGCACTGGTGGCGAACATGGAGGCGGCCCGGGGCCGCGCCATCGTGCTGCACGAGATGCCCGACCGGCTGGCCCGCGTCAACGCCGCCTGCGGGCTGCGGCTGAAGACCGGCGGGACCAGCTTCGTGCTCTACCGCCGCCGGCCGACCGCGTACCAGACCCAGCACGTCATCCTGCACGAGCTGTGCCACGAGTGGTTCGACCACGGGACCTCCCTCGACCCCGAGCAACTCCGGCGCCTGCTGCCGGTCTTCGACACCTCACTGATCAGCCGGGTCCTCGGTACCGAACCCCCGCCGTCGCCCCCGCCCCCGCAGCCGTCGCCGGTGGTGGCCGAGATCGCCGACGCGCTCCGGTCGGGGGACGGCACCGTGCAGGCCCGCGCGCAGTACGACACGCACGACGAGCGGATGGCCGAGTTCGGTGCCTCGCTCATCCCCCGTATGGCCATGGACGTGACGAGCGACGACATGGTGGGGCGACTGGCCAACTCCCTCTCCCGCCCGGTCGCCAACCGCCGCCGGGGCCTGTTCCGCCGCAGCTGACACCGACCGTCCCCGCCTCTCCCCCCACCACCCCAAGGACCCCGCCGTGACCCCGCTCGACCTCGCCGGCTACCTCGTGGCCGTTCTGATGACGGCCGTCGCCCTGTGGCGCATGCCGGCAGCCCTGTGGGGCGACGAAGAAGACAAGCGCCGCCGGGCCCTCTGGGGCTGCTACGCGGGCTTCGCCGCCGCGCTGTGGACCAAGACCCGGGCCGTACGGCTCGCGCTCAACGACAGCGCCGTCACCGACCTCGCCGTCCTCATCAAGCACTACACGGCGACGATCGCGATCCTGGCGATCCTCAGCTACATCGTCGCGATCTACGGCCGGTACCCCGACGGCGGTGCCGTGCCGCGCCATGTGCGGTTCGCCCGTGCCATCCAGCAGGTGGCGACCAAGGCGTCGATCGCCACACTGATCCTGCTGACGGTGCTGTTCTTCACCGTCGTCGACCGCTCCGTCCCCTCGGACCGCTTCGTCGCCGACCACGCGGGACAGTGGGGGGCCACGCTGTACATGAGCGTGTTCTACCTCTACCTGGGCACCGCGTCCGCCGTCTGCGCGTACCAGTGGGCCCTGGCCACCGCCCATGCCGGGCTCCGCCATCTGCGGGTGGGGCTCGGGATGATGACGTTCGCCATGTTCATCGGGGTCGGCTACACCGTCAGCCGGACCCTGTTCCTGTGGGTCAGCGTCGTCGACACCCCGAGCGAGTCCTTCGCGCTCCGCTTCGACGAGATCACCGAGGCCGCGCAGGTGGTGCTGTTCGCCTTCTTCGCCGTGGGCGCCTCCATCCCCGCCCTCAGCAAGGGGCGGCGGCGCGCGAAGCTCTGGCGGGCCCAGGTCAGACTGCACGGCCTCTGGCGCGAGTTGATGACCGCCTTCCCCGAGCAGCCCTTCGACCCCCCGGCCTCCCTGGCGCGCGAACTCACCCGCTTCGACACCCCCGCGGACCTGCGGATCGACCGCTGGGCCGCCGACATCGCCGACGCGGTGGAGAAGCTGCGCCACTACGTGCCCGACACCCTGCTCCCGGCCGCGAAGGCCGCCGCCGCGGCCGACGGCGGCACGGCCCCGGACCGGGCGGGCCCGCTCGCCGAGGCGTACTGGATCAAGGCGGCGCTCACCGCGAAGAACAGCGGGGCACCCGCCTCCACCGCCGCGGCGGTGGAGACCCAGCACGCCACCGACCAGGACGGCGAGGTGGCCTGGCTGGTCCGGGTGGCCACCGCGTACCGGACGGTCCCGCAGGACCGGGCGGCACAGGTGCTGGCGGATGCCGCACCCGCCCCGTCCACCGCAACCGCGACCGCAACCGCGGCGCCCCGCACGGCCTCCACCGAGGAGACGGCATGACCTCCACCGAAACCGACACCACCGCATCGCCGGACAACGCCACCGCGCGTACCGTCACCGATGTCTTCCAGCCCCGCAACCTCCTGCTCATCGGCATGCTCGGCGTGGGCCTGGCCGCCGCCGGTCACTGGACCGGTCTGCTCTGGGGATTCCTCGGCGCCCTGTGCGCGGGCCTCGTACCCGCCGGGTACATCGAGTGGGAGCGCGGGCGCGGCACCTGGGGCGACCGCCATGTCGTCGACCGCACCAAGCGGGCCCCGATCTTCTTCGTCATCCTCGGCTCCATCGGCACCGGCTCGCTGGTGATGGTCCTGGGCCACGCCCCCACCGGCATCCTCGCGGCGATGCTCGCCCTCTGGGCGATGACCGTCGTCCTGCTGGCCGTCAACACGGTCTGGAAGATCTCGGTGGACGCCGCGGTCGCCTCGGCCGTGGTCGCCCTGCTCGCCGCGGTCCACTCGCCGTGGTGGCTGCTCGCCTACACGATGACGGTCGCCGTGTGCTGGTCGCGCGTCGCGCTCGGGTACCACTCGGTGGCGCAGACGGTCGCCGGGGGCTCGCTGGGGGCGGCGACGGCGGGCGTGTTCCTGTTCGTGTGATCCGTCGTTGAAACGGCCGTCCGTCGGGGTACGGGTGCCCCGTGCCGAACTTCGAGATCACCACCGCAAGCGCCGACGACCTGACGATGCTCTCCGAATGGGCCCACGAGGAGAACTGGAATCCCGGGCTGACCGACCGTCACGCCTTCTTCGCCGCCGATCCGCGGGGCTTCCTGATCGGCCGCCTCGACGGCGAGCCGGTCTCCTGCGTCTCCGTCGTCCGCTATGGCTCCGGTTCCGGGTTCCTCGGCTTCTACCTCACCCGGCCGCACCTGCGCGGCCGGGGATACGGCATCCGGCTCTGGCGGGCCGGCATGGCGCGGCTGGAGGGGCGCAACGTCGGGCTCGACGGGGTGGTGGCGCAGCAGCCCAACTACCGCAGATCCGGCTTCCGTTCCGTATGGACGAACATGCGTTACGAGGGCCTGCCGCCCGCCGGCCCGCCCGCCCCGGCCGGTACGGAGCTGGTCGACGGCCGCTCCGTCCCGTTCGACCGGCTCGCCGCCTACGACCGCCGCTTCTTCCCGGCCGACCGGGACAGCTTCCTCGCCCCGTGGATCGCCCACCCCACGCGCACCTCCCTCGCCGCCGTCCGTGACGGGGAGCTGTGCGGCCTGGCCGTGATGCGCCCCTGCCGTACGTCGTCCCGCATCGGTCCCGTGTACGCACAATCGCCCGAGGTGGCGGGTGCCCTGGTCGGTGCGCTGGCGGCGGCCGATCCCGGCGTGCCGGTCGCGATCGACGTACCCGACGTCAACCCGGCGGCGGTGCGGCTGGCCGAACAGCTGGGCCTCACCCCGTCGTTCGAGACGGCCCGGATGTACACGGGGCCCGCGCCGGACATCGACCACGCCGGACTGTTCGGCATCACCAGCCTGGAGTTGGGCTGACGCCGCCCGGAGTCAGGTGGCGTCGGGCGTCAGCGCCGCCTGGCTCCGGGTACGCGAGGCCAGCACCGCGATGTCGTCCTCGGCACCCGGACCGAACCGTTCGAGGACCTCGTCCAGCAGGCCGTCGAGGCTGCCGTCGGCCGGCAGGGTCAGTTCCTCCAGGCGGCCGACCGAGACGTCGATGTCCTCGCCGCGCCGCTCGACCAGACCGTCCGTGTACAGGAACAGCACCGTGCCCGGATCGAACTCCAGCTGCGTCGTCCGGTACCCGCCGAACCCGGTGCCGAGCGGCGGCCCCACCACCATCTCGTCGCACACCCTGGCCCCCGTCAGCGGATCGATCAGCACCGGCGGCAGATGCCCGGCGCTCGCCACCTCGCACGCCCCGCCGAACCGGTCGACGACGGCCAGCAGACAGGTCGCCGCCCGGTCCAGTCCGGACCGCTCGACCAGCCGGTCGAGCCGTTCCAGGATGCGGTGCGGCGGCAGATCGTCGTCGGCGAACATCCGCAGCATGGAGCGGTAGTGGCTCATGGCGACCGCCGCCTCCACCCCGTGCCCCATCACATCGCCCATCGCCTTGAGGTGCCGCCCGTCCCGCAGCGGGATGACGTCGAACCAGTCGCCGCCGACCAGCACGCTCCGGCCGGCCGGCAGATAGCGGGTGGCGATCTCGATGTGCGGATGCGGCGGGCGCGGTTCGGACAGCAGGGAACGCTGGAGTTCCAGGGCGATGGTGTGCTCGTGGGCGTACCGGCGGGCGTGGTCGAGAGCGACGGCGGCCCGGCTCGCCAGTTCCCGGGCGACCACCACGTCCTCGTCCGTGAACACCGGTGAGTCACCCGCCCGGATCAGACCGAGGATGCCGAGCGGGCCGCTGCGCACGGTGACGGGCACGATGACCGCCGAGTGCATCCCGAGGGCACGGTAGGCGGCGAGCCGTTCGGGGCCGGGGGCGGAGCGCAGCAGCTGCTCGTCGGTGGTCAGGTTCTCCACCACCGGCCGGCCGGTCACCAGACAGCGCGGTACGGCCGCGCCCTCCTGGTAGTCGATGTACTCGCCGGTCAGCCCGAACCCGTCCAGCTCCTCGCTCAGCCCCGGCACGGCCTTCAGCGCCGCCCGCCGCAGCCTCAGCACCCCGGGAGGCGCGGGGCGGACCGGTGGGGCGACCTCGGGCGGGAACACCTCGACCGTCGCGAGGTCCGCCAGCCCCGGCACGACGAGGTCGACGAGCTCGGCGCAGGTGGCGTCCATGTCGAGGGTGGTGCCGATCCGGGCGGCCGCGGTGTCGAGCAGGGTCAGATGGCGCCGGGCCTGCTCCAGCTCGCGCTGCTCCTTGTCCGCGGCCATGACCTCCAGCACGATCCCGGCGAGTCCCACGACCCGCCCGTCGGACTCCAGCCGGTGGAACGCCCCGTGCCAGTGCCGCCGGACCGTGGCGTCCTGGGCGGTGAAGCCGCTGACGGTGATCTCGCGGGGCTTCCCGTCGGCGAGCACCGCCCGCATCATGTCCTCGCGCGCGTCGAGCCCGGGAAGGACCTCGGTGACGGTGCGCCCGAGGTGTTCGGCGGCCGGGATGCCGTTGATCCGTTCGAGGGCCGGGTTGACGTAGAGGTAGCGCAGCCCGGTGTCGAGCACGCCCACCCCGGCCATGGTCCCGTCGACCAGGGCCGCCAGGGCACCGGGGTCGAACGGCACAGGGCTGTCCGCGTACACATCGGCCGGCACGTCCACCTCCTGGGGCGGGCGCGGACCACCCGCTGCCCGGCCCTCAATCGTCGGCCGCCCGCCCCCGCCGCGCATCCGCAGACCGCCGGCTCGGCCGGGCCCGGAGGGGTTCGCCGGGCCCGGCCCCCTGATCAGTTCCGCCGGCCCTGTCAGGCGAGCGGGTGCGAGGTCCGGCCGGACACCTCGTCGATCTCGTCGTGCGCCTTCGTCAGCATCTTCATCGCCAGTTCGTTGAGCGCTCTGGCTCCCGCGATCTCTTCGCCCACCCTCGGCTGGTTCCTGTCCGAAGGATGGCGGCTCGCGTATCCATGGGCCCGCACCTCGCTCCCGTCCGGGAGCCGCACCATGGCGGCCGCACGGGTGCGGTGGGTGTCCTCGTCGAATTCGAGTTCGATATGCCACCCGACAGTTGTCATCACCATGACGATCACCTCCCTACCAGGGTGCTCCCGTTCCTACGCCCCTGCACCACGGCACCGCACCACGCCCCGGGCCCACGGTCGGCGCGGCGCCCCGTCACGCCCCCAGCAGGTCCAGGTCGAGGGTGCCGTCGACCGCCGGGGCGTCCGGCGGGAGGCCGAGCGCGTCCGCGACCGGCCCGGGGAGCGGGCCCAGCCCCAGCAGCCCGGCGACGATCCGCGCCGTCAGCGCGTGCCACTGCCCCGCGCGCCGGACCATCGCGTGGTCGCTGCCCCGGATCGCGACCAGACAGGAGCGGGCACCTGCCGGCCGGGCACGGGCCGTGAGCAGCTGGGCCGCGCGGGGGCTCGTGATGCGGTCCCGGGTGCTGTGCAGCAGGACGACGTCGCGGTCCGCGAGCTGGTCGACCGGGTCGCCGTCCGGACACCAGGCGGCGAGGCCGACCACCCCGCGCACCAGCGGGTGACCGGCGGCGCGCAGGGCGGCGCGGGCCCCCATCGAGTGGCCGACCAGGACCACCGGGATCTCCCCGGCCTCGCGACCCAGGGCGTCCAGGGCGCGTACGGCGTCGTGCAGCGGGTCCTCGCGGGGGCCGTTCCAGCCGCGGTGGGCGTAGCGGGCGGTGCGTACGAGTACGCCTCCTGCGGCGCCGCCGGTCGCCCCGGCGACGGACCGGCCGAACGGGCGCATCCGCAGGGCGGGCAGGTTCAGCGGACCGGGCAGCGGCGCGGCCAGGCCCGTCTCGGCACCGCCGTGCAGCAGGAGCACGGCCGCGGACGGGCGGCGGGCGGACGGCGGTCGTGCCATACGTACCTCCTGGTGCGGGAGCCGGACCCGTACCGAGCATGCTGTACGCACGGCGCGGGAAAGAAACCCGGCCACACCGGACCACGGAGGAACCGACATGGGATCGTCACCGCAACTCGGCCTGCCCGCACCGGACTTCACCCTGCCGGGCGGCGTGCTCACCGGCGAGGACTTCGAACGCCGCGACTACCCGCTCGCCGGGGCGCGCGGCCGTACCGTGGTCCTGGCGTTCTACCCGGGCGACAACACCGCCGTGTGCACCAAGCAGCTCTGCTCGTACTCCTCGGGCATGGAGGCCTTCGGCGAGCTCGACGCGGAGGTCTGGGGAATCAGTCCACAGGGTGTGGACAGCCATGAGTCCTTCGCCCGCGCCCACGGTCTGCGGATGCCGCTGCTCGCGGACACCGGACGGGAGGCCGCGCGGGCGTACGGCGTCGCGGCGCCCGGGATCGGGGTGCGCCGCTCGATCTTCCTCATCGGCCCCGACGGAGTGCTGCGCTGGAAGCACGTCGCGCTGCTCGGTGCCACGTACCAGTCGCTCGACAAACTGACCGAGCAGCTCTCCGGCATCAAGAACGTGTAAAAGATTGCCGGAACCCGGCAGTACGAGCTGCCGGACGTTTATGGGATCATCCACCCAGTTCGACGGAAATTTTCGGGGGATTTCGGAGATCTCGGGGAGGGTGATCACGTGACCTTGTTTCTCGGTCTCGGCATCGCGGGAATCGTTCTGCTCGCGCTGTCCCTGATCTTCGACGGAATCCTCGAAGGCCTTTTCGGGGGTGTGCTGGACGGCCTCTTCGACGGCCTGCTGTCGCTCCCGGTCATCGCCGGGTTCCTCTCGATGCTCGGCTTCGGCGGCGCGATCGTGCTCGGCACCACCGGCGTCGGCACGGTCGCCGCGACCGCCGCCGGGGTGCTGGCCGGACTCGTCGCGGCCTGGCTGACCTGGAAGTTCAGCAGGGCCCTGATGCGGGACCAGACCAGCACCACACCGCGCGGCGAGGACCTCGTCGGCACGTCCGGGTCGGTCGTCACGGCCATCCCGGCCGACGGCTACGGCGAGGTCCTGCTGCGGCTCGCGGGCCAGCACGTGAAGCTGGCGGCGAAGAGCGCGGCGCCGGTGGAGCGCGGCGCCGAGATCTGGGTGGAGGCCGCACTGTCGGCCACCTCGGTCGCGGTCCGCCCCGTCGAGCGCTGAGCCCGGCCGCCGGACACCTCGCCCGACCGTCGGGCACCGACCACCGCCCGATCCCGATCCACCGCGCCACGCCGCACCGCACCACACCACACAGCGGCGCACCGCCCGAGACCGAGCTGCCGTCCCCACAGGGAGGCAGGGAGGAAACCCCTATGAGCCCAGTCGTGACCGCAGTCGTCGGAGTCGTCGTACTCCTGGTGCTGCTCGCCCTCGTCGTCATCACCCGCTACAAGGTCGCCGGGCCCAGCGAGGCGTTCATCATCACCGGCCGACGCGGCAAGAAGTCCACCGACCCGGTGACCGGCCGCACCAGCATCGACAACAGCGGCCAGAAGGTCGTCGTCGGCGGTGGCGTCTTCGTCGTCCCGTTCGTCCAGCAGAAGTTCACCCTGGACCTCTCCAGCCGGCACATCCCGATCGCGGTGCGCGGCGCCGTCACCCTGCGCGGCGTGAAGTCCAACCTGGAGGGCGTCGCGATCGTCAAGGTCGGCGGCAGCGAGGAAGCGATCCGCGCCGCGGCCCAGCGCTTCCTCCAGCAGCAGGACGGCATCGTCGGCTTCACCCAGGAAGTGCTCTCCGGCGCGCTGCGCGCCATCGTCGGCCGGATGTCGGTCGAGGACATCATCCGCGACCGGGCCGCGTTCGCGGGCCAGGTCGCGGAGGAGGCCGAGGCCAGCCTCTCCGGCCAGGGCCTGATCCTGGACGCCTTCCAGATCCAGGACATCACCACCGAGGGCTCGTACCTGGAGGACCTCGGCCGCCCCGAGGCCGCCCGCGCCAAGCAGGAGGCGGACATCGCCGAGGCGATCGCCAAGCAGGCCTCCGAGCAGGCCCGGCTGAAGGCCGCCGAGGAGATCGCCATCGCCGAGCGGACCTTCTACCTCAAGCAGGCGGAGATCAAGGCCGAGACCGAGGCCGCCGCGGCCAAGGCCAACGCGGCGGGCCCGCTCGCCGAGGCGGCCCGTCAGCAGGAAGTCCTCACCGAGCAGGAGAAGGTCGCCGAGCGCCAGGCCGCACTGACCGACCGCGAGCTCGACACCAAGGTCCGCAAGCCCGCCGACGCCGCCCGCTACCAGGCCGAGCAGGAGGCCGAGGCCCGCCGGATCGCCCAGGTCAAGGAGGCCGAGGCGGACGCCGAGCGCTCCCGGCTGACCGGTCAGGGCGAGAAGCTGCACCGCTCGGCACTGGCCGACGCCGTCCGCATCGAGGGCGAGGCGGAGGCCGCGGCCATCGCGGCGAAGGGCACGGCCGAGGCCGAGGCCATGCAGAAGAAGGCGGACGCCTTCGCGCAGTACGGCGACGCGGCCGTGCTCCAGATGCTGGTCGAGGTGCTGCCGCAGGTAGTCGCCAAGGCGTCCGAGCCGCTGAGCGCCGTCGACAAGATGACCGTGATCTCGACGGACGGCGCGAGCCAGCTGTCGCGTACGGTCGCCGACAACGTCGCCCAGGGCATGGAACTCCTCAGCTCCACCACGGGAGTCGACCTCGCCGCCCTGCTGAAGAACCTCAAGGGTTCGGGCACCGGCGCGGAGGTCCCGGCCCAGCCGGAGGCCGCCGCCCAGGACGGCACCCGGAACGGCAGGATCGAGATCACCGACTGATCAGGCGGACCGACGCCCGTACGTGCCCGGACGACTGCACACCGTCCGGGCACACGCGGTTCCGGACCCGGCCGCGGACCCGGCTCCGCACTCAATCGGCCAGGTCCACCCGCACGGTCAGCAGATCCGTGCCCACCGCCCGCACGACGGCGCTGTTGTAACGCGGCAGGGTCCTGAGCCGGGCGCGGGCGTCGTCCTCGGGCAGCGGGTGCGCGGTCCCGTCGTACCAGCGACCCGCGATCCTGACCCGGACCCGGGGGTCGGCCCGGATGTTGCGGATGTACTGCGACTTGTCGCCGTACTCGGAGACCAGCCAGAACTCCTGGCCCACGCGCCGCCCGCCGACCGGGGTGCGGCGCGGCAGCCCCGAGGCCCGGCCCGTCGTCTCCAGCAGGATCTGCGATCCCGACCGCCTGGCCAGCGGGTTCACCACGTGCCGCTGGAGCGACGTGACCGCCCTGAACTTCAGATCCCGAAAGTCCGCCATCGCGAGCCCTTCCCGATTGCCGCCGCGTCGCGGGCGTCCCCGCCGGCCACGGTGACGGCCGCGCCCGCACACCTACGACGCTACGCCCCTGTCGCCACGCCGCGGGCACTGCCGGAAACACCCGTGGCGGTGGGCCCCGAGAACGTATCCGCTCCCGCCTCCACCCCTCGCCCCTGCCCTTTCTCGATGATCGCCGCGACCCGCTCCCGCCACGGCAGTGGATCGGGTTCGCTCTCCATCTCGGCCCGTCGGGCGGCCCAGTAGGCCCGGTTCGCCTCACGGGCACACGGCCCGCACAGGGTCTCGTCCCCGACGGGACGGAAGACGTGCTCCTCGCCCTCCCCCTCGCAGACGACGAACTCCCGCACGGGCGGCAGCGCGACGGGTGGGGCCGGGGCAGCCACCGGCGCCGGAAGCTTCTGGACGAGCCGGTGGCGCAGGAACCCGACGGCGGACCGTACGCCGTCCCTGGGCAGCTCACTGATCAACGCCCGCCGCAGCTCCGCAGCACTCACACCGCGCCGAATCCACTCGGCGGCGACCCCGGCCAGCCCCCGCGCCTCCCGGACCCCGAGGTGCAGTTGCGGATTCGCGTGCCGCAGCGACAGCAACACCCGCTCCCCCTCGCCGACTTCGGGATCCACGAACTCTTCAGGCGCCTCGGCCTCTTCGGAGGGTGGGCGGGAGCAGTTCTCCCCAAGTTCTTCATCCACCGGTTCATAGCCACCGACCGCCGGGCACCCCGGCTCACCGACGGCCGGATTCCGCGCACCCGGACGGGCGGCAGGAGCCGTAGGAGCCGACGGACCCGCAGAAGCCGACGGGCCCCCGACCCTCTCGTTCCGCACCGCGGCAGCCTGCTCGACCGTCAGGGGCACATTGGCGAAGAGCTGATCGGTCACCCAGAACCCCCGGTCCCCCTGCCGCTTCCACTCGTGCACGAACC
This sequence comes from Streptomyces sp. NPDC002403, assembly GCF_053593015.1. NCBI lineage: Bacteria > Bacillati > Actinomycetota > Actinomycetes > Kitasatosporales > Streptomycetaceae > Streptomyces > Streptomyces sp. NPDC002403. The sequence goes on from NZ_JBSFBQ010000036.1 coordinate 78,788, forward strand.
CGTTCGCGATCAGCTGCCCCTTGGCCTTCTGGTAGGCCCTGCCCGTGATCCCCAGCTTCCTCGCATGCTCACTGAGCGCCTGGTCGGCCCGCTGTTCGGGAAGCCCCTGTACGTACAGGAGAAGAATCTTCGCGTCACTGCTCAGACGCGGATGGCGCACGACATCGTGCGAAGCCTTCGTGTAGCGCCGAGAGGGCGCGATAGCATGCCAAAGCATCCCGGTGGACGTCTTTCCACTCGCGGTGAAGGCCCTCGGAGCGGTGCTCGTAACACCCCCGGGGGCCGCCCCGCGCGGGAGCGCACGGAGCGTGATGACGCGATCACGGTACCGCATGAAAACACCCCCCTGCGCCACAACCGGAAATCCCCGCCCCAACCCGCCCCGCCCGCCCGAAACGGCGCCTCTCGGGGCGACTTGACCGCTGCTGCGACCGTCATGGATTCAGGACCAGGCGTCGTGGAGGTCCTCGGGAGTGAGGGCATGGACGCCGTCGGCGGTGCACCCGCTGCGGAGGCCGACCCATCCGTGGTGCGCGGCACGCACCACAGGAACGCTCTGCACGAAGAAAGCAACCCGTACGTCTCGTCGATCTCGAACAGCACCTCCGGCCCCTTTGCCCTTTATGATGCTCATCCGATGAGCGCGATGGGGGCTTGATGGCGACGCAATCATCTTCCGAAAGCAACATGGCCGATGAGCGCGAACGGGTGCTGGACGCCGTGTTGGGGCCGGTCAGCGAGGCGTACTACGCCGAGCGTGTCCGATCAGGCAGCGGAGCACGCGCCAGGGCGCAGGCGGCCCAGTCCACCGTCACTTTGTTCGCGGGCGGCATCGTAGCGGCGCTGACTTTCACCCAGCTCGACAACCGGCCGTCGAGTACCCAGTTGGCCGGTGTCGGAGCGGTGGCCATGTGGTTGCTCGCCGCCGTCCTCTATCTCCGTGCAGTGGCGCAACCGGTCGGGGCCCTGGCCGGGCCGAGCCATGCACGTGATCGCCTGGACCTGCTCAAAGCTGTACTGAAGCGGGCTGACGACGAGGCCGCCGAGGTCGACAGGCGTCAAAAGCATGCGAACTGGGTGGTCGTGGGAGCGTTGGCCGTCAGCGTGCTGACGATCGGCCTCGCCGCCATCGGAGGCCCGAAGGAGGAGAAGGCCTCCGGCTCGGTCGTCGTCTCGCCCGCGTATGCGCAGAGTGTCCGGGCGTTGTGTGCCGAGAGCGGCCAGCGGATCAGCGGGCGAATCGACAAGGCCTCGCTCAGCACTCCCTTCGTGAGCATCACGGTCGCCTCCAAGGAATGCGGTGGCGGGACGGACGAGGAAACCGAGCTGGTGATACCCAAGTCCGCCATACAAGCAATTGCAATGAAAGGGGACTGACCACCGACATGAGCGCGGTCTTCCATCTCTTGTGCTTCACGCCGCTCGTCCAACGCGAATCCGCGCTCGAAACCTTGCGATCCGTACACGCCAGGGGCGATCGAATAGACGGCATCATCGTGTTGGGCTCCTGCACCGACGAGCCACGACACGTGACGCCTGTCGAGACCGATGACTTTCTCGACACGGTGATGCTGGAGTGCCTGGAGGCCGGCACAGACGCGTTGCCTCCTGTGGTGACCGTGCCGGGGCGGCACGACATCCGCCGGCTCGGACCTGGCCACGGCATGCTCACCAAAGCACTCACCCGCTATTGGGGTGACACCGAGCGAGGGCTGTGGCGGGGTGACGAGGAAGACGTCGTGGAGGCCGTCCGCGACGTCTCGTTGGCCGACTTCGTCGAGTGGTCCGAACCCCGCGCGAACTTTCCGCAGTGGCGATCGGGCGTACTGCCCGGTGAGGGATCCGTGAGGCTCGGGACGGACACGGGCACCCTCGGCATCGTCGGCGCGAACACCGTCTTCCGCATGGCGGTACCCGACGGTTCCGCCGAACTGGCCACCTGCACCTTGGAACAACTGGACAGCGCCGTCGGTGGGGAGTACCTCCAGTGGGCGGGCGCCAACGACCTCACGCTCGTCGTTGCGGGACACTCCGCCGTCGTCCCGGCGTCACTCACACCCGTGCTGCCGAGAACTGTGCTGATCGCTCCCGACGGAGAGTCCGCCCGGTCCGGTTCGGCTGCGCGGTGGCTGGTCCCTTCTCACGGTACGACGCGCCAGCACAGGCTTCTGCGCGTGGAGGTTTCGGATGCCGGCGCGCCGAGGGTCCGTGACCTCGCGGCTCCCCCCGCCGAGCAACCGGTCCCCCTGCCGAGCATCAGGCACGCTCGAAGCCGCGACGCGGTGGCCCGCCAAACCACGCAGGAGACGTACGACGAACAGACCACGATGGAGGAGTTCTACCAGCAGATCGGCACCGGCCGAATGATCCTGGTAGCCGTCTCGGGCGTCCACGGCGAGAGCCGACCCATCGATACCGAAACCCTCGGGAGTTGCATCAGACGGGCGCGATGTCGCAGGTCGGCAGCTCACGGGACGGGCGTGAGGCTCGCCGGAGTTACTACGCACTGGCGGT
>NZ_JBSFBQ010000037.1:0-80475 GCF_053593015.1 Streptomyces sp. NPDC002403
ACGCCACCAAGGCCGAGATGAAGAAGGTCCTCGCGGAGATCCAGGACGGCACCTTCGCCAAGAACTGGATGGCCGAGTACCACAACGGTCTGCCCGAGTACAACGAGTACAAGAAGGCCGACAGCGACCACCTCCTGGAGACCACCGGCCGCGAGCTGCGCAAGCTCATGAGCTGGGTCGACGACGACGACGCGTAGCCGCGAGACGGCCGACGGACGTCCGGCCCCCGGTGCGCGAAGGCGCCCGCGGGGACCGGACGCCGCGCTGTTCGGAAGCCAGGGACTCCGCAGCGCCCGAGACCGAACGGCGGCAAGAACACGACCTGTTGCGGATAGCGTAGGAGGAACTCCGGGTGTTCCCGGAGCATCGTGCGGCGACCGTCGCCGAGTACGACGGGTCCCCCGCCGGGCTGCGCGTGGTCGAGACCGAGTACGACGGCGTCGAGGCGGCCAGGAGCTTCGAGCCGTCCGACCGGTCGGCGGAAGCGACTGCGAATGTGCGGCATCGGCGCGATCGGTGCCCGAGGAACAAGGAGAGTCCCGATGGACCGGCACATCGTGTTCGACGGACTGCACAACTTCCGTGATCTGGGCGGCTACCGTGCGGCCGACGGCAGGACCGTCGCCTGGCAGACGCTGTACCGGGCCGACTCGCTCGGCAAGCTGCGGGGGGCCGACTGGGAGCGGTTCCTGGCGCTCGGCGTGCGGACCGTCATCGACCTGCGCTACCCCTGGGAGATCGAGGCCAAGGGCCGCGTGCCGGAGCCGGAGCGGTTCCACTACGTCAACCTGAGCATCGAGCACCAGCCGTACGACCAGGCGGAGATCGACCCCGATACCGACCCGTGGCGCTACCTCGCGGACCGGTTCGCCGAGGTCACCGAGGACGGGGCCGAGGAGATCCGGCAGGTCCTCGAACAGATCGCCGGGGCCCCGGGGCCCGTCGTCTTCCACTGCACATCGGGCAAGGACCGTACCGGGCTGATCGGGGCGTTCGTCCTCACCCTGCTCGGGGTGGACCGGAGGGACGTCCTCGCGGACTTCGCCCTGACGGAGCTGGCCACGGCGCGCCTGCTCGCGGACTGGCACACCGCCAACCCCGACCGGATCATGAAGTGGCCCGGCTACGGACGCGCCCCCGAGACGATCATGGAGCTGGTCCTGACCGACCTCGAATCCCGCTACGGGTCCGTGCACGGCTATCTCAAGGACCGGGTCGAGCTCACCGACGACACGGTCGACAGGCTGCGGTCCAGACTCCTCACCGGCGAGGACGCCTGACGCGTGCCCGGGCGGCGGACGGATCCGTGGGTCGCGGCGTGCCCGCGCCGGATAGCCTGGGCCAATGCTCACCGAAGTCACAGCGACCCGCTATGTCACGCCCCTGCGGGAGGGCGGATCGCTCCCCGGGATCGTCGAGGCCGATGATCTCGGCACCTATGTCATGAAATTCACCGGCGCCGGGCAGGGGCGCAAGACGCTGGTCGCGGAGGTCATCTGCGGGCAGCTCGGCCGCAGGCTCGGGCTGCGGGTCCCCGACCTCGTGCAGATCCAGCTCGATCCGGTCATCGGGCTCGCCGAGCCGGACCAGGAGGTGCAGGAGCTCCTCAAGGCCAGCGGCGGGCTCAATCTCGGGATGGACTTCCTGCCCGGCTCGATCGGCTTCGACTCGCTCGCCTACCAGGTGGACCCGGAGGAGGCCGGACGGGTCGTCTGGTTCGACGCGCTGATCAACAACGTCGACCGGTCCTGGCGCAATCCGAACATGCTGATCTGGCACGGCGACCTGTGGCTCATCGACCACGGCGCCACCATGATCTGGCACCACAACTGGCCCGGCGCCCAGACGTCCGCCGCCAAGCCGTACAACGCCTCCGACCACGCGCTCGCCCCGTTCGCGCCCGACATCGCGGCGGCCGCCGCCGAGCTCGCCCCGCTGGTCACCGAGGAACTGCTCACCGAGGTCGCGGCGGACGTCCCCGACGAGTGGCTGGTGGACGAGCCGGGCTTCGACACCACCGACGAGCTGCGCCGTGCCTACGTCGCGGCACTGCTGCCGCGTGCCGCGACCATCCATGAGCGGATCACGATGGAGGGCCCCACCGCGCCCAAGCCGTCCCAGGCCCCCGGCTGGCTCACCGAGCACCTCACCCCCTGGCCGCACCCCACCAAGAAGAACGACAAGGACGGCCGGCCGTGAGCGAGCGCGATGTCTTCGAGTACGCGTTGCTGCGCGTGGTCCCGCGGGTGCAGCGGGGCGAGTTCTTCAACGCGGGCGTGGTGGTCTACTGCCGCGCACGCGGCTTCGTGGCCGCCCGCACCCATCTCGACGAGACCAAGCTGAAGGTCCTTGACCCGAGCGCCGACGTGGTCGGCGTACGGGCCGCCCTGCACGCCGTCGAGGGAGTGTGCCGCGGTGGTACGGACGCGGGCCAGGCGGGCGGTGACGACGCCGGCCGCCGCTTCCGCTGGCTGATCGCGCCGCGCTCCACCGTCGTCCAGCCGAGCCCCGTGCACAGCGGCCTCACGGCCGACCCGGCGGCCGAGGTCGAGCGGCTGCTCGAACTGCTGGTGCGCTGATCCCCGGGGCCCGCGGCGCCGCCGGCGACCGTCGTGGGAGCGGCGCCGCGGGGTGTGACATGCGCCCCGGCGGCCGTGGGCCGTTGACACCGGGTGCCAGGGCTTCTAGCGTCTCGTCTGCTGAAGGTACTAAGCGGTCGCTCAGCTATCGGGAAGGTTCCGCGCACCGGGTTCCGTGCCGGGGCCGCCCCGACGTCCGCCGAGCGGCGATCCAAGGGCGAGGAGAACCAAGCATGTCCACCACCGAGCAGCGCGTCGCCGTCGTGACCGGAGCGGCGCGGGGCATTGGCGCCGCCACCGCGGTACGCCTGGCGGCCGAGGGCCGAGCCGTCGCCGTTCTCGACCTCGACGAGGCGGCCTGCAAGGACACCGTCGAGAAGATCACCGCCGCCGGGGGCACCGCGCTCGCGGTCGGCTGCGATGTGTCGGACAGCGCCCAGGTGGAAGCCGCGGTCGCGCGGATCGCCGCCGAGCTCGGCGCCCCGACGATCCTCGTCAACAACGCGGGCGTGCTCCGCGACAACCTGCTCTTCAAGATGAGCGAGTCCGACTGGGACACCGTGATGAACGTACACCTCAAGGGCGCGTTCCTGATGGCCAAGGCCGTCCAGAAGCACATGGTGGACGCCAGGTTCGGCCGGATCGTCTCGCTCTCCTCCTCCTCGGCGCTCGGCAACCGCGGCCAGGCCAACTACTCCGCGGTCAAGGCCGGCCTGCAGGGCTTCACCAAGACCCTCGCCAAGGAACTCGGCAAGTTCGGCATCACCGCCAACGCCGTCGCCCCCGGCTTCATCGTCACCGAGATGACCGCGCAGACCGCCGCCCGGGTCGGCATGGGCTTCGAGGAGTTCCAGGCCGCGGCCGCCACCCAGATCCCGGTGCAGCGCGTCGGCCACCCCGAGGACATCGCCAACGCCATCGCCTTCTTCACGGGCGACGAGGCCGGCTTCGTCTCCGGACAGGTCATGTACGTCGCAGGCGGACCGCTCAACTGACCCGAAGGGCTGGGGACATCATGACTGAGCAGGACAGCGGGAAGGTCGCGCTCGTCACGGGCGCGAGCCGGGGCATCGGCTACGGCATCGCCGAGGCACTGGTGGCTCGCGGGGACCGGGTCTGCATCACCGGGCGCGGCGAGGACGCGCTCAAGGAGGCCGTGGAGCGGCTGGGCTCCGACCGGGTGATCGGCGTGGCGGGCAGGGCCCACGACGAGGCGCACCGGGCGGTGGCCGTGGAGCGCACCATGGAGGCGTTCGGACGGGTCGACTTCCTGGTCAACAACGCCGGTACCAATCCGGTCTTCGGGCCCATGGCGGAACTCGACCTCAACGTCGCCCGCAAGGTCTTCGAGACGAATGTGCTCTCGGCGCTCGGCTTCGCCCAACTGACCTGGAAGGCCTGGCAGAAGGAGAACGGCGGGGCGATCGTCAACATCGCCTCGGTCGCCGCCGTCTCCGCCTCGCCCTTCATCGGCGCGTACGGCATGAGCAAGGCCGCGATGGTCAATCTGACCCTTCAGCTGGCGCACGAGTTCGCGCCGGTCGTCCGGGTCAACGCGATCGCTCCGGCGGTCGTGAAGACGAAGTTCGCCCAGGCGCTGTACGAGGGCCGTGAGGAGGAGGCCGCTGCGGCGTATCCGCTCGGCCGGCTGGGAGTTCCCGAGGACATCGGCGGCGCCGCCGCGTTCCTCACCTCGAACCAGGCGGACTGGATCACCGGGCAGACCCTGGTGGTCGACGGCGGAATCTTCCTGAATGCGGGCGTGGGCTGAGACAGCCTGTGCGGATTTGGTCCCGATTGACTCAAGTGCCCTGTCGGGCCTGCGGATTGACCCGACGGGGCACTGCGGTATGGTCTGCCGACCCATGGCTGATCGAGGAGCGTTCACGTGTTCTACCGGGCCAGTCTGCAGGCCGCTGCAGTCCTTGCTTCCCTTTCTCTGCTGGCAGGCTGCGGACTTCTCTCCGACAGCGGATCGGAAGTCGAGCAGAAGATAGTCGTCGGTACGACCAGCGAACCCTCCAGCCTCGATCCGGCGGCGGCGTGGGACAACTCCTGGGAGCTGATGCGGAATGTCTTCCAGACCCTGGTGAGCTTCCCCACCGGCAGTACGACCCCCGAGCCGGATGCGGCGGAATGGTGCAAGTTCACCGACACCACCAGCACTTCCTACCGGTGCAAGCTCCGCGAGGGCCTGAAATTCTCCAACGGTGACAAGCTCGACGCCGATGCGGTGAAGTACTCGATCGACCGGATCTCGGAGATCAAGTTCAAGGGCGGCCCGGTGGGCATGCTCGGCTCGCTCGACCGCGTCGAGACCAAGGGGGACGACATGGTCGTCTTCCACCTCACCAAGCCGGATGCCACGTTCCCCTTCATTCTCGCCACGCCCGCGATGTCGCTGGTGGCGCCCAGCGCGTATTCCCGGCACAAGATACGCAACGACGGGAAGATCACCGGATCCGGTCCGTATCTCCTTGACTCGTACAAGCCGGGAAACCGGGCCGAACTGGTGAAGAACCCGGACTACAAGGGATTCGCCAACCGCAAGAACGACGCCGTGACCATCCGGTACTTCAAGGAGTCCGCCCCCGTGGTCGCGGCACTGCGGAAGAACCGGATCGACGCGATCTACCGCGGCCTCACCGCCGAGGAGGTCGTCAGCCTGGAGGGGAACCAGGACAAGGACAGCAATCTGCAGATCGTCGAGACGGTCGGCGCGGACATCCGCTTCCTGGTCTTCAACCCCGAGGACCCGGCGGCGGGGAACGTGGCCGTTCGGCGGGCCATCGCCCAGCTCGTGGACCGTGACGCCCTCGTGGCCAAGGTCTACCAGGGCACGGCCGAGCCGCTGTACTCCATGGTCCCCAAGGGCATCGCCGGGCACACCACCAGCTTCTTCGACGCCTATGGGGACCCGGACCGGGGCAAGGCGAAGCAGATCCTTGCCAAGGCGGGCATCACCAAGCCGGTCGAGCTGACGTTCTGGTTCACCACCGACCGGTACGGCTCCTCCACCGCCCCCGAGTTCGACGAGCTGAAGCGGCAGCTGGAGAGTTCCGGGCTGTTCAGGATCACACTGAAGAGCAAGCCCTGGAAGACCTTCCAGGAGGGCTTCACCAAGGGCGAGTACCCCGTCTTCGGCCGCGGCTGGTTCCCGGACTTCCCGGACCCGGACAACTTCATCGCCCCGTTCGTCGGCAAGGAGAGCATCACGGGGATGCCGTACCTGAAGGACGAGATCACCAAGGAGCTGCTGCCGCAGACCCGCAAGGAGAGCGACCGGGGCGCGGTCAGCAAGCAGTTCGAACGGGCCCAGAAGATCCTGGTCGACGACGTGCGGGTGCTGCCCCTGTGGCAGGGCAAGCTGTACGTCGCCTCGGGCGAGGACATCGGCGGCGGCGAGCGCGCCCTGGACCCGCAGACGGTCATGCAGATGTGGGAGCTGTACCGCAAGGCCAGCTGGTAGGCCGGGACGGGGCTGGCAGGGCGCGTTGTCAGTGGGCCCCGGTAGGTTCTCGGGTGAAAAGCTGATTGCTTACCGGAGGTTGTTGAAGTGACCGACACCGACCTGCTGCCCGAGTCCTGGCGCGGCGTCCTCGGCGAAGAGCTGCAGAAGCCGTACTTCAAGGAGCTCACCGAGTTCGTCGAGGAGGAGCGGGCCAAGGGGCCGGTCTATCCCCCGCGCGACCAGGTCTTCGCCGCCCTGGACGCCACGCCCTACGACAAGGTGAAGGTCCTCGTCCTCGGCCAGGACCCGTACCACGGAGAGGGCCAGGGGCACGGGCTGTGCTTCTCCGTGCGGCCGGGCGTGAAGACGCCGCCGTCCCTGCGGAACATCTACAAGGAGATGAAGGAGGAGCTCGGCCTGCCGGTCCCGGACAACGGCTATCTGATGCCGTGGGCCGAGCAGGGCGTCCTCCTGCTCAACGCCGTGCTGACGGTGCGCGCGGGCGAGGCCAACTCGCACAAGGGCAAGGGCTGGGAGAAGTTCACCGACGCCGTGATCCGCGTCGTCGCCTCGCGGCCCGACCCGGCGGTCTTCGTCCTCTGGGGCAATTACGCCCAGAAGAAGCTTCCGCTGATCGACGAGGAGCGCCATGTGGTGGTGAAGGGCGCGCACCCGTCGCCGCTGTCGGCCAAGAAGTTCTTCGGTTCCAGCCCGTTCCGGCAGATCAACGCGGCGGTGGCCGCGCAGGGGCACGAGGCCATCGACTGGCGCATCCCCGACCTGGGCTGACGGGCGGTTTCGCCCCGGCCGGCGGCGGGCTTCCGGCGGCCGGCCGGGGACGCCTGCCCGTGCCTCAGCGGGATTGGCCCCCGCTGCGGCTAGCGTCGAACGCGGAACAGGGGGACGAGCGCGCAGGGAGGCAGCGGTGACGGAGCAGCGGGAGGCGTCGACGGACGCCGTCATGACCAGGATCGGCCAGGCGGTCATGCTGCTGCACGGCGGCGACCGGGAAGAGGCCCGCAATCGTTTCGGCGAGCTCTGGTCGGAGATCGGCGAGCACGGCGACGCCCTGCACCGGTGCACCCTCGCCCACTACATGGCCGACACCCAGGACGATCCGGGTGACGAACTGGCCTGGGACCTGCGGGCGTTGACCGCGGCCAACGGGCTGACCGACGAGCGGGCGACGCAGCACCCCGACGCGCCGGCGGTGCGGGCCTTCTACCCCTCGCTGCATCTCAACCTCGCGGCGGACTACGTGAAGCTCCGCCGCCCCGACGCGGCGCGCTTCCATCTGAGCCGGGCCCGTGCCGCCTCCGGCGTGCTCGCGGACGACGGGTCGGACGACGGGTACGGGGGAGGGGTGCGCGCGGCGATCACGCGGCTGGAGCTACGGCTGCGCGAGCTGTGAGAGTGGCCCGTCCGCGGTGGACGGGCCACTGCTCCTCCGGTCCGTTCCGGGCTCAGCGGCCGTAGGTGTCGTCGCAGATCCGGGACTGCGGGCTGCCCGCGGGCCAGTGCCCGTAGCCCCGCCCCAGCGCGCAGACGCCCGTCCCGGCGGCCGGGGCCGGCGGGGCCGGGGCGGGTGCGGTCACGGCGGGCGGGGCACGGTGCGGGCGGGGCCGCGTGCCCCCCGGGCGCCGCTGCTGCGGGGCGCGGGGCGCTGCGCGGCGGGTGTCCGGCGGCGGCGCGGCGTTCACGGGGCGGGGCTCGGGGGCGGACGGCTCGGGGGCCGGCGCTGCTCCCAGGGAGTCGTGGACGGGAGGCAGTACGGCCTGCGGTGACAGGTCCTGGGCGGGACCGCTGGTCCCGGGCCGGGGCGGAACATCCGCTCGCGGCTGAACGGACACACAGCCGGACAGCGCCGTGACGGCCACGCCGACCAGGAGACTCACGGTGATTCTGGTTCGTTGCACCTGATCACTCTGGGGTGCGTACACGGCTCCGGTGCACCGGGCAGCCGGGATTGGCCCGCACGGGTGACGCCGGTCAGCGCGGCCCCGCCCACTCGGGCCCCAGCATCCCGCGCAGGAGTTCGGCGAAGCCGGCCCGCAGCTCCTCCTCGCTCGGGACGGAGCGGCTGTACGACCCCGCGGCGCACGAGAACATCAGCCCCTCGCACCAGGCCACCAGGGACAGGGCGTGCCGTTCGGGATCGGCCGATCCTGCGGCCGTCATCAGCGCGATCAGCGGCTCGCGGAACTGCCGGCCCGTCGCGTCGAAGAACTCCCGCAGTTCCGGGCGCCGGGTGGCCTCCAGCGCGAGCTCGTAGCGGCAGACGAGCAGCTCGGCGTGGCGGGTGAGATAGCGGTGCAGCGCCAGGGCGAGACCGGCGACCAGCGCCTGCGCCCCGCCGGCGGGATCGCCGTCCGGCGCGGCGCCGGGGACCGGGAGTTCACCGGGGGCGAGCACCCGTGTCTCACGTTCGGCCAGCCGCCGTACCGCCACCTCCAGAAGGGACTGCCGGGTGCGCGCGTAGTTGGACGTCGAGCCCTGGGGGAGCCCGGCGCGCTCGTCCACCGCGCGGTGGGTGAGCCCGCGCATCCCGCGTTCGGCGAGGAGCGCGAGGGCGGTGTCGGCGATGAGATCGGCCCGGGAGGTGCCGGCGGTGCGTGTGGCCATGGGGCCAATCTACCTTCGGAACTACATCCGTAGTACGGTGAAGTTGTCACTACGGATGTAGTGCCGGGCTCCGTGCTTCCGGAGTCCGTGGATTCGTGGATCGTGGATGAAGGAGTCGAGGAGTCATGGACAAACCCCATGCCGTCGTCATCGGCAGCGGAATCGGCGGCCTCACCGCGGCGGTGGCCCTGCACGGCCGCGGCTGGCGGGTCAGCGTTCTCGAGCGCGCGGCCTCCCTGGAACCCGTCGGGGCCGGCATCGCCCTCGCCCCCAACTCCCAGCGAGCCCTGGATGTGATCGGCATGGGCGACGAGATCAGGGACCTCGCCGCCTGGCAGGGCGAGGGCGGCATGCGCGTCCCCGACGGCCGCTGGCTCTCCCGTACGGACAGTGCCGCCGCGGCCGAGCGGTTCGGCGGAAACATCGTCCTGCTGCACCGGGCCACCCTCGTCGAGCGGCTCGTGGCCCGGCTGCCCGGGGGCACCGTCCGGACCGGCACCGCCGCGCGGCTGCTGGACCCGGGGACGGCCGGCGGTGCGCCCGCCGTGGTCGGGACGGCGGCCGGGAGCATCGAGGCCGATGTCGTCGTCGGCGCCGACGGCATCAACTCGGCCGTGCGAAGCGGACTCTTCCCGGACCACCCCGGCCCCTCGTACGCCGGTTTCACCACCTGGCGCATCGTCGTCCCCGACATCGATCGGCCGTTCGCCCCGCACGAGACCTGGGGGCGTGGCGCCCTCTGGGGCACCCAGCCGCTCAAGGACGGCCGGATCTATGCCTACGGGGCCGCGGTCGCCCCCGCCGGGGCCCACGCCGCCGACGACGAGAAGGCGGAACTGCTGCGCAGGTTCGGCAGCTGGCACGACCCGATCCCCTCGGTCATCGCCACCGCCGATCCCGGCCAGGTACTCCGCAACGACGTCCACCAGCTGCTCGAACCCCTGCCGTCCTACCACCGGGGCCGCACCGTACTCGTCGGCGACTCCGCGCACGCGATGGCGCCGAGCCTCGGCCAGGGCGGCAACCAGGCCGTCGAGGACGCGATCGTGCTCGCCCACCATCTGGGGCCGGGCGGTGACCTCGGCGCCGGGCTGGCGGCGTACACCGCCGACCGGCTGCCCCGCGCATCGGCCATCGTCCGCAAGGCCGCCCGTACTTCGCGTCTGATGTGCCTGACCAGCGCTCCCGCCGTCGCGATGCGTGACGCGCTGATGTCCGCCGTCTCGCGCTTCGGGCCCGACCTGGTCCTGCGCACCTTCGACGGGATAGCGGACTGGCAGCCACCGCGGCACACGTATGCTGCCCCTCGCCAGGTGAACACCGCGACGGCGGGCACCGAACAGTGAGAGGGAGGCCCCTGTGAAGGTCGGCTGCATCGGGCTCGGCGACATCGCGCGGAAGGCGTATCTGCCGGTTCTGACCGCCCTGCCAGGGGTCGAGCTGCATCTGCAGACCCGTACGCCCGCCACCCTGGCCGCGGTTGCCGAGGCCCATCGGATTCCGGCCGGGCAGTGTCACACCGACCTCGGATCGCTGATCGCCCAGGGGCTGGACGCCGCGTTCGTCCACGCCCCGACGCCCGTGCATCCACAGATCGTGGCCCGGCTGCTGGAGGCGGGCGTCGCCACCTACGTGGACAAGCCGCTGGCCTATGAACTCGCCGATTCCCAGCGGCTGGTGACCCTCGCCGAGGAGCACGCGACGAGCCTCGCCGTCGGCTTCAACCGCAGGGTCGCACCCGGTTACGCCCAGTGCGCCGAGCACCCGCGCGAACTGATCCTCATGCAGAAGAACCGGGTGGGGATGCCGGAGGATCCCCGCACCATGGTGCTCGACGACTTCATCCATGTCGTCGACACCCTCCGCTTCCTGGCACCGGGGCCGGTCGAGCACACCGTCGTGCAGGCCAGGATCCACGACGGCCTGATGCACCATGTGGTGCTGCAGCTGTCCGGTGACGGATTCACCGCCATCGGCATGATGAACCGGCTCAGCGGCTCGACCGAGGAGCGGCTTGAGGTCTCCGGCCAGGACTCCAAGCGCGAGGTCGTCAACCTCGCCGAGGTGATCGACCACAAGGGACAGCCGAGCGTACGGCGGCGCGGCGACTGGGTGTCGGTGGCCCGTCAGCGCGGCATCGAGCAGGCCGTGCTGTCGTTCCTGGACGCCGTACGCGCCGGAAAGGTGCTGAACGCCGGGGACGCCCTGCGGACGCACGAACTCTGCGAACGCATCCTGCGCGACCTGGACTGCGCGTAAGGACGCTCGCCAGGAGGCGTGTCCTCGGGGCGTGTCCGCCTCGGCGGCCCCGCCGGACCCGGCAGGGCCGCCGAGCCTCCGGATGCGTCCGGCCGCGCGCCGATGCAGGCTGGGGTGATGGACCACCGGCCCGTGGAGGTGACCTCGTGAGACCTCACGACGAGCCCAAGGGCTGGGCAGCGCTCCAGCCGCCGCCGGGTTACTACTCGGCCGACGGGCGGCCGCCCGACGAGATGCAGCGCGTCCTGATCCTCGACTGGGCGGTCAACCAGCGGATCGTCGGCGGCTGGCGAGTGGAATCGCGCTCCGGCACGCAGGTCGTCATGGTCCGGGGAAACCCGTTGAACCATGTGCTGCACGCCCTTCTGACGGTGTTCACCTGTTTCCTCTGGGGCGCCGTATGGCTGGTGCTGGCCGTGACCAACAAGGTCGAGCGGGTCTCGCTCACCGTCGACGCCCAGGGCCATATCGTCTCGGTGAACGGCCCCGGATAGGCCTGGCGCACGCCGACTCGGGAGCCGCACGGCTCATGGCCCGGGGCGGGCGACCGGCTCCGTGGTCGCGGCAGCCCCACCCGACCCCCCGGCGGGCCCGACGCGGTCGCGCTTCGTGACCGACCGGACCGCTTCGGAGGCGCAGAAGAGGGCCAGTACCGCCGCCGCCCCCTGAAGCGGCCAGTCACCCAGCCGCACATAGAGCGTGGTGCCCGTCGCCAGCGGTACGTCGTACACGGCGGCCCCGCTCGTGTCCGTACCGAGCGGAGCACCGACCCGCGTGCCCCGGGGCCCGTACGCCGTACTGACGCCGGTGAGCGTGGCATGGACCATCGGGCGGCCGTTCTCGGCGGCTCGCAGTGCCCCGAGCGAGGCATGCTGCAAGGGCGCCCAGCTGTGCTGGAACGAGGAGGTGGAGGACTGGGCGACCAGGATCTGCGCACCGTCCCGGGTGAGCCGGCGGCTCATGTCGGGGAACGCGGTTTCGAAACAGATCAGCGGCCCGATGCGCAGCCCCTTCCCGCCGTCGGCCCCGGGCAGCGACATCGTCACCTGCCGGGTGCCCCGCAACCGGTCCTCGCCCGCCGCCTGGCCCAGGGACGTGGTCCAGCCGAGCACCGAGCGGGCCGGGATGTACTCGCCGAACGGCACCAGCCGCATCTTGTCGTAGCGGTCCCCGGTCAGCCCGTCCGGACCCACCAGCACCGCCGACTTGTAGATGCCCGTCCGGCCCGACGCATCGGTCTGCCTGGCGTCCATATTGACCAGCACATCCGCGCCCACCCGGCGCGAGAGAGCGGCGATCCGTGCGGTGACGTCCGGGTGCTGCGTGAGATCCACCCCCACACTGCTCTCGCCCCACACCACCAGATCGAGATCGCGGCCCGCCAGCGAGCGGGTCAGCTGCTCACCGCGGGCGAGCCGGCGCTCGGCTCCATGGGGGCCCGTGAACACGCCCGGCTGTACGACGGCGATCCTGGCCACCCCCGACTCCTCGGGCTGCGGCGCCCACCTCGCCATCGCACCCACGGCGAGAGCGCACACCGCGATGCCCATCGCGGCCACCACGCGGGCGGTCGCGCTCACGAAGAGCAGGGCGACAGCGGTATTCACCGCCACCACCATGAAGCTCACCAGCCACACCCCGCCCACGGACGCCACACGGAGCGCGGGAGCCACCTGCCACTGGCTCGCGCCGAGCAGCCCCCAGGGACCGCCGAGCGCCTCCCAGGACCGGGCCAGCTCGATCATCAGCCAGCCGCAGGGCACCACGACGACCGCGGTGACGGCCGCGCGGCCGGAGACCGGCCCGCCCAGTATCCGGAAGACCAGCAGCCCCCACGGAGCCCAGAGCAGACCGAGCAGGGCCGCCAGGATCACGATGAAGACATGGAGGCTCGGCATCAGCCAGTGATGCACCGCGAGCATGTAGCCGGTGCCGCCGAGCCAGCCCTCCAGCGCCGCCCGGCGTCCCGTGCCGGCGGACCGGATGAGAAGCAGCCACGGAACCAAACCGACACCCGCGAGCCACCACAGGGAAGGGGCGGGAAACGCGAGAGCGGGCAGTGCCCCCGCGAGCAGTGCGAGACAGCCGCGCCCCGGGCCCGACCGCAGCGTCCGCTCCCACCGCTCGCTCCGACCGGCCGGAATCCGCATGCCGCGCCTCCTCGTCCTGTCCGATGAGCAGTCTCCCCCCTGGTGCCGGGTTCCGCAGTTCTTCCCCGGTGCGGGGGGAGCGGAAGCACCGGAGGGCCGGGTCGGTCCGGGGCCGGCTCGCGGCCGGTCCGGGATCAACCCGCGGGGAAGAGGTCTCCTGTGCCGCGCCACTTCTCGTGGACGGTCACGGTACGGATCCGCCAGCCGCTGTCCGTGCGCGAGAGCGTGAACGCGTACCGACCCGCGGCGACGAAATTCGGTGCGGTGGCCCGTGCCTCCGCACCGCCCGCACCGGCTGCGCCGCTCTCCAGCCGCATCGGGTTGAGGTAGTCGGCCCGCACCTCGGCGCGGTCGCCCGGGTAGCCGCCCAGGTCCTGGAGGTCGATCCGGCGGTTGACGATCAGATGCTGGCGTACGGGGAAGTGCCGCATCGTCTCCTCCAGCCATCGGGCGACCTCAGGCACCGGCCCCTCGACACCACCGGCGCCGCGGTAGTCGGCACGGCCGTCCGTGGTGAACAGGGCCCGGTAGTCGGTCCATTCGCCGTCGTCCACCGCCGTCGCATAGCCGGTGATCACTGCATCGATGGACAGCCGGTCCATCACGGTCGCGAGATCCACGCGCTGCGTCATCGGGTCAGTGTCTGCCCGCCGGCGTGCAAGGCCAAGAGGCATGCACGCACGGCGGGGCGGCACTGCCGTCAGCAGGGCACGACGGCGACCGGGCCGAGCGCGTGCGTGAGCGTGGTCTGGGCGACGGGGGAGAGCCCGAGTCCGAGGGACTCACCGCCCCGGCGACGCCCGACGACGGTCAGCGCCGCGGTCGCCGACGCCGTGACCAGGGTTTGTGAGGCGGAGCCGGCGACGGGCTCCCTGGCGACCTCGACCTGCGGGTACTTCTCCCGCCAACCGGCGGTGAGTTCCGCCAGGGTCCGTTCGGCCGAGTCCGCCACCGCGTCCCGGTCGAAGACGGGGCCGCCGGAGAGGATCGAGGAGAACATCGTCCAGCCGTGCACGATCCGCAGCCGCGCACCGGGCCGGGAAGCAGCGGTCTCGAAGGCGAACTCCAGAACCCCTTCGCTGCTCTCGTCGGCGGCCACCCCCGCGACGATGTCGGTGGGTGCCTCCGCAGCCCCGGCCGTTTCCTCCGTCTTCGCCGCCTGCGTGTCCTCGTCCGACCGCCTGCTGCGGAGCACGACGACGGGGCAGTCGGCCATCGACGCGACCGCCAGGCTGTTGGAGCCGAGCAGCAGGGACCGGAAACCGCCCAGACCGCGCGAGCCGAGGACCACCAAAGAGGCGTCACGGCTGAGAGAGGTGAGCGCCGCCGACGGGAAGTCCAGCGGCGTCACCTTCGACGTCCGCAACTCCGGAGCGATCTCGGACACCCTGCGCACGGACCGGTCGAGCAGTTCCTCCGCCTCGCGCCGCTGCGTTTCCGGTTCGACGCGCCGGTCGGGCGTCCGGGCGTGCACGATCGTCAGCCTGAGACCCCGTCGTACGGCTTCGTGGGCGGCCCATTCGAGTGCCTCGCGGCTGTGTGACGAGCCGTCGACTGCGGCGATCACGGGACGGTCGGTGCTGGTCATGAGTTCCCTCCAGGTTCCGGCGTTGCATGTTCCAGGCTGGTACGCGCGGTTGTCGCGCGGCAGGGACTTTCGACCCTATCTGCCCGGAAGATCCGGGACCTTCTGCCACTCGCTCCGCGCCGCGAGGCCTGTCCGGTCAGCGGTGGGCGGCCGGCACGCCGCGCGCCTGCACGAGGACGGCGACCGTCGGGACGGCTGTGGCGTGGAGAGCGGCGGTGAAGGCCGCGGCGTAGTGCCCGGCCTCTGGGGTTCCACTTCGGAGCGGGCCCCGGCGTTCCGGCGCGGTCCACGAGGTCTGCTGCCCACTGCGAGTGTCAGTGCCGGGTGCGATCCTGCCCCCATGGACGAGCTGATGCGGCAGCGGCGTGTGTACGGCGCCGACCATGACGATCCCGACCCGGGGCCCCGGCCGGGTCACACCTACCGGGAGTTGGTGGGCGGCCCGCTCGACGGCCTGCTTCTCGACGTGACCGGCTGGACGGACCGGGCGCTGCGCGAGGGGGCGGCGCTGAACACCGAGATCGGGCGGTTCGGCCCGGGTGGCAGGGCGGAGTACGGGCCGCGGGACGGCGACCCCGACCGCTGGGACTGGCGGGGCGACACGCCCTGACCTGCCGGATCGGGGTGCGCCCCGGGGCCCGCGGTCGCGGCCGGTGACCGTCGACGGCCCTGGCCCCGGGGCGCGACGAGCCCGTTTCATCAGGACTAATCCGGTGAATCCCTCGATACTGGACGCATGGCACCAAGGACGTCCGGACCGCATGTCCCACCGACCCTGACCGTCAAGGGCCGGAACGTACGCGTGCGCACCATCGGGGCCGTCGTGCTGGCCGGGCTGGCGATCTGGTTCATCGCCGCGAACACCGAGTCGGTCGCGATCCGGCTGTGGATCCCCGCCGTCACCCTGCCGCTCTGGGCGGTGCTGGCCGTGACCCTGGTCGCCGGAATGGTCCTGGGTGGTTACCTGTTCCGCCGCCGCGGCAGGCGCTGACCCGACGGCCGGCCCGCCGCGCCGACGGCATCGGCTAGCCCGCCGACTCGCCCGCGTGCGGGCTCAGCACACCCGCTGCCACCAGCGCGAACAGCAGCACACCGAGCAGCACGCGGTAGATGACGAACGGCATGAAGCTCTTGGTCGTGATGAACTTCATGAACCAGTCCGTCAGCCGAATGTCTCCAACTCGCTGACCTGCTTCTTAATCCACCCGGGAAGATCCACTGGGAGAGGCTTGGGAGAAGTGGGCTTCCAGTCGGCCCCCAGGGTGGGCACGAAGTGCATCCACCGGGCCTGCAGTGAGTCCATGATGGCACGCTCCATGTTCGGCGTGACGTTGCTGTACGTCCCCTCGACGCCCGCGATCTCGTGGCCCATCCGCGACTCCACCGCGACCCTGCTGTGCCCGTCCTCGTCGATCCACTCCTTGTGTCCGTGCCGCAGTAGGTACAGGCGCTTCCCCGCATACGCCTTGACCGCCGGCCAGCCCGGCAGGGGACGCCAGGAGCCCCCCTTGCCGCCGCCCTTGGCTCTTGGCTTCGTCGCGTCCCGGCCGTCGTCGGCCCACCCGGACCGCAGGGCGACCAAGGCGATCAGGGCGCTCCCGGTCCGATCGGCCCGACCGGCTGTCAGCTCTCCGTGGTGCGCGATGTCCCACTGGACCAGTCGGTCGTGCAACTCCTGGAAGCGCGCGGCCAGACGCCAGACTTCACCGCGGCTGACAAAGGTGATCTCGGGGCGTTCCGTTCCGTGTGCACCCTTGAGTGTCAGCCAGGTTTGCGTTTCGGGGTCAAGTTGCCAGCATCCGTGGAAGTAGCGGTTGCGGAGCCGGAACCCCTCCTCGGCAAGGTTGAGGTCTTGCTCCAAGGAGGTACGGCCGGGAGCGGTGGTGTCGGGGTCAGAGACCTGAGTCAACAGCCCTCTGCACTGTTTGACGAGCTGGCCTCCCGTGGCGGTGGGCGTGCCTGGCTTGGTGTACGCCTTGGCGACGCCGGCGAGATGTACGTAGATCCCGTGCAGGACGTACTCAGTCGCCGCTGCCTTCCGCGCGACAAGCCCCAGCCCAACCGTGATCGCCAGTTCTCGTGCATCCATGCCGTCGACGAGTTCTGGGATGGGCGTATCGAACGTCGGCAGGGCGGGGATGCTACTTCAGTCGTGCTTTCGCGCTGCGGGTCCCGCTCGTTCATTCGTGTGTCCGGGGGCTGAGGCTTGTGGTGTGTGGTGGGACTCGTGGCGGCAGTCCACGGTTACCTGCCCGGGGTGCAGACATTCCGGCCTGAGGGCTGTTCAACAATCAGTGGCAGCGGTGTTCTGTCGGCTCGTAGCCGCGGGGTGCCGGGTCAGCGTTTGACGCGGTTACGGACAGCCAGGACTGCCAGGCCGAGAAGGACAGGCTCGGTCACGCGGGACGCCATCTCGATGTAGGTGCCGGCGGTGGTCAGGTCCTGGCCGGAAGAGCGGAACACCACGGAGTTGAGCGTGACGTTCAGAGCATTCTCGAAGCGCTCGCCGGTGACCCGTTCCCTCGTGGGGTTCTGGGGATCAGCCTTGTCGATCTCGAAGGTGACCTTGCCACCGCCGCGCGGCACAGTGCCGGTCGCTTCCTGCTTCGGGGAGTCCTGAGGGAGCCCGAAACCCATCAGCAGCACGATCGTGACGAGCATCGCGGCAGCGAGCCAGCCCAGAGCCCTGGACGCGCGCAGGCCGTATCCCGATAGCATCCAGTACCCACACAGCAGCCCACGCTCGGCGCGGGTGGTGCCAATACGGTCGTGCCGGCGCATCTCCATCTCGCCGTAGTAGAAATCCGCCGCACCCGGCTCGTTCTTGCCATCCTCGAATGCCTTGCGCAGTGCCCGGTACACCGGCGCTAGCCGCGCTGGCCCGACGTGCCCGGCGCCGGACCCTGCCGTGTTCCAGCCCTGGACTGCTGCTGGCTGGCTCGCGCGCCAGTGGTGTTCTTCGGCGAGGGTGCGGCGCTGGGTGAACCGCACCGGGCGCCAGCGCCGCCAGTGCGTGCGGGGCGGGACTTCATTGAAGGAGCAGATGCCCTCCAGTCGCAACTGGTCCAGATGAACGGTCCTGGTGAACAGGCACTCCGACAGGTCGACGTCGGCGAGGACTAGATGAGCCGCGTCCACCCCACGCAGCGAGGCCATCCGTACCGTGGCGTCGAGCACGCTGGCAAGAGCCTGCTCTTCGACCGGCTGACCGTCGGGGAGCACAAAGGGCTCGGCCTCCGCAGCGATCGTGAGCGGGTATTCGAAGACCGCGTGGGCAAAGTCCGCTGTGGCGTAGCGTAGACGCAACTCGGCCGTTGACGACCAGTGAGTTCGCCGGCACTCCAGGCGGCGCGCGGCGAGCGAGAGGGTCGCAGGACCGCTGAACACCGCCCCGGCGAACGTCACCCGCCCGCCACACACCAACGGTCCGAGGTTGACCGACTGCTCGAAGGCCGCATGGTTGAACTGGGCATCGCCTCGGAAGGTCGCCGACCCGAACCAGGGGTCGCGCTTGAAGGTCGCCTTCGTGAACCATGCGTCGCCCTGGAAGGTCGCCGACCTGAACCAGGCGACGTTCTGGAAGGTTGCCGCGCCGAACGAGGCGTGGCCCTGGAAGGTCACCGACCCGAACCAGGCTCCGCCCTGGAAGGTCGCCGACCCGAACGAGGCTCCGCCCTGGAAGGTTGCCGACTCAAACCCGACCTCGCTCTGGAAGGTCGCCTGCCCAAACCCGGCACCTGTCTGGAAGGTCGCGGAGCCTGCTGCGCGCTCTACCTACCCCTGCCATGCCGGCTCTGGCCCCGCCGCATCCCCCGCCAGCGGGGCCACCAAGATCACTTAGAGCAACGTCACTCAGGACACAACGTCCCCCGCAGTGCGGCATTCAACTGCTTGCCCTGCGCGTCCGTGAGCGGCCGGGCGTCGTTCCCGAACCGCTGCGCCGCAAGCCAATCCACATTGGCGAAACCGTCCCCTGCGAGCGAGGCGCACTGGTTCCGGCCGGCATCGATGGCCTTCTGCTCGTCCACGATGATCTGCGGATCCACTGCCGCAATCGCGTCTAGGTACGCGTCGCGGTCGTTACCGGTCGGCGCGTCTGGGATGCCTGCGGCCTTCTCTGCGGTGCTGCTCTTGCCGGAATCAGCTGTGGCGCTGCTACTTGATTCCGCCTTGTTCACATCCGCGTGCCCGGTCGAGCAGGCGGCGAGGGACAGCAGTACGGCGGCAGCGAGCAGGGCAGCAGCGGGTTTCACGATGGCACTCCGAAAGTAGGCGTGCAGGGTCTGACACGTGGGGCACGCGAATGGTTGCGCAGGTGCCGCACGGCGCCCCGGCCCGGTTGTCATACCGCCCCAGTACCGTGGGCTCATCCCATTCGCGCCTATGGCTGGGTGCAGCTACGAGACCACCCCTCACCCGGAACAGCGCCCGGGGGAGGGGTGGACGTGCGCTGGAGCGTGTCTGGCGGGTCGCGTCATGCGGGCCGCCCCAATCCCCAGAGCTGCCATCGCTCCGCCGTCCGTCCCACCTTCCCAGTCGGCCGCGAAGGCCTAGGGCGGGCCGGGTCGGCGGCCCCGCTCCCGGCAGCCATGCCACCTGAATGGCGCAACATGATGTGCCACCCACATGGGTGAAGCTCAAGCTGGCTAGTGCCCCACCGAGACAATCCGTGAAAGGGGAACCAAATGCACATTCGACGAATCCTCGCCGCCGTCATTGCCACGGCAGCCCTCGCCGGACTCGGCCTCACGGGCGCCGCCACCGCCACCGCCGCCACCGAAAAGGGTGCCCCATCCTACGTCACCCCTTCTCAGTGCAAGCAGGGTGGCGGAGAGCCCCGGATCGACTTGCCGGGTAACCCCTGCGTGGGCGGTACGCACGACGGGGAGCCGGTCGACTAACAGGCTCAAAACCCCACAAGGCGTCCCGCAGCCACGCGCCGCGGGGCGCTCCCGCGCGAGCGTAGCCGGGAGAGTCGCAGGGACTGTGCCGACCCGACGGAGCCGCGCAGGTCAGGCCGCCGTGACGACATCCGCCCGGACTGCGGCTTCCCACTCCACCAGCAGCCGCTGATACTCCGCCTCGCCCTCCGGCGACAGCGGGCCGGCCGCCCACAGCGCGCGGATGTCCGCGTTCACCGCGGTGGGGGAGCGCACAGGAGCGGCAGGCGAAGGAGTGATCGACATGGGAACAGGCTACGGGGCGGGACTGACAACGGCCCCGACCGCGTCGAGGGCGAGATGCCAAGGGAAGCCCTCAGGGCGTTGCTCGCCCGGCTGGTTCGGTTCGAATCCACCTGGTCCGTACAGCACGGTCACGCCAGCCCCGCGCAGTGTCTCCACCGATCGATCGAATGCCGGGTGCTGCACGTAGGCCGCGTTCACGCAGGGCATCGTCACGGTCGGGATCCTCTTCCCGATCCCCTCGGCGACCACCCCGACGACGAAGCTCGCCGTCAGACCGAAGGCCCAGGCGTTGACCGTATTGAAGGTGGCCGGTGCGAGCAGGATCGCATCCGCCGGCGGCCACACGTCCGGCTCCCCAGGCAGCTTGTACTCGGAGCGCACCGGGTGCCCGGTCAGCCGCTCCAGCTCCGGGAGCTGCTCACCCAGCCAACGGGCCGCAGTCGGCGTCAGACCGAGACAGACATCCCACCCGCGAGCCTGAGCGTCTCCAATGACCTCGGCGACCTCGAAGACGGGCGGGGCGGCAGATCCGAACAGGTACAGAGTCGTCATGCCGCCATCCGACCACACATGCAACCGCCCCCGAACCGGGTGGAATCGGGGGCGACGCAGGGTCCAGCGCCATGAGGCGCGGGTACCGTTCCGGATGACGAGTCAGGAACGGAGACCAGTATGCCCAGACTGGACGACGACCACACAGGTGCCCGGATCAAAGAGCAGCGGAAACTGGCCCGCCTGACGCAGCGACAACTCGCGGACCGGATCCCGTACTCGTACAGCCTCCTCAACCAAGTCGAGTGCGGCGCCAAGCCGGCGAACCTCGACTTGGTCGCGGCGGTTGCCCAGGCCCTGCGGATCGACGTCACCGTGCTGACGGGACAGCCCTACGTGACCGAACTGCAGCAGGACCGCCTCGCCGCACTCGTGCGCCCCATCCGGGAAGCACTCGACCTGTACGACCTGGGAGCCGACGACACCATCCCCGACAGGCCGGCCGAGCAGCTGATCGCGAGCGCCGAAGACCTCTGTGCCCAAGTGCGGGCCACGCGTCTGCGGAACGCTGCTCGTCTCCTGCCCGCCACGATCGCGGAACTCACCACCGCGGCCTGGCGCGCGCAGTCGACCGAGCTGTGGCAGGCCCTTGCCTCGACGTACCGAACCGCCCACGACATCAGCGTGAAGCTCGGCTACTACGACCTCTCCAGCGTCGCTCTGGATCGCATGGACTGGGCCGCCCACCGCGCCTCCGACCCGTGCCTGGCCGCCATCCGCCAGTACATGCGGGCTCTTGTGTACTTCCGGGAGGGCGAGTACACGATCGGGCAGCGCCTCGTCGCGGCCGGCCACGGCATCGTCCGGGCCGCAGAGCAGACCCGGGAAGCAGTAGCCGTCACCGGGCAGCTTCACCTCGGGGCATCCGTCATCGCCGCCCGCGCGGACCAGCAGGCCACGGTCGACATCCACATCGCCGAGGCAAAGCGGTGTGCCGAACAGACCGGCGATGCGTCCGAAATCCACTGGCTCAGCTTCGGTCCGACAAACGTGGCCTTGCACGAGATGTCGGCCGCCGTCGAGATGCGACAGTACGACGAAGCCCTAGTCCAGGCCCGGCAGATCACCATCCCGTCGGCCCTGGCCACGTCCAGGCGCGCCCATTTCCTCATCGACAGGGCCCGCTCGGAGATGGAGACCGGCCGAACCGAGGCTGCGCTGAGCAGCATCGTCGACGCCCGGCACGCCGCGCCGGAGCAGACCCGGTATCACCCTGGCGCCCGGGAGACCATCAAGGGCTTGGTGCACATCTCGCGCCGCACTCCGGACACCCTCGGGCACATGGCCGCCTGGATCGGCCTGTAGCCGCGCTCACGCCCTGACCTGCCAACGCTCACAGATTCGTGAGCGTTCAGCCCCTTCCCGCACGTCACGCTGGTCTCGTACCTGATCAACAACGAGCCGGGGACGCCATGACCGTGAGGGACTTACCGCCAGTCAGTGACCTGACCGAGCAGCAGCAGCGCGGATGGTCCTGCGTCTGGTGCAGGGCATCTCTCACCGTCGGCGACGACGTGGACCTAGGTGAGAAGCGGGCCCGACCCGAGGGAGGTGCTGCGTACAGCTGGTTCCCGCGAGCCTGCTCGGATTCCGCCGCCTGCGCCGCCCGGGAACGGGGGCAGCCTTCATGAGGGCCGAGGCCGATCGGCGGGCGTCCTGGCCACTGCCCGATCCGGGGCGGTTGACGTGGGCGCAGGCGCAGGGCCGCGCCTGCATCTGGTGCAAGCAGCCACTCACCACTGGTGCGGTCAGCGTCGGCATCATCCGCGACCGGCTCGGTGCCCACAACCTCGACACCGAGGTCTGGGCGGGGTCGTGCTGTCAGGGGAAGGCGACCTGAAGCCGTAGCATCAGATTGATGGGAACTAGAGTTCGAATTAGTTCCTGCATGCCCTTTCGGCATATGCGGATCGCGGGTTGAATGATGGGTGACGCTGGCTGCTGCCGCAGTGCTACGTCAATAGCCCGCCCCTGTTCGGCCGCCCGCTTGCCGCGCACCCCTATGGCGGCGGGCGGGCGGTCATGCCTCTTTCGGTCACGGTCATGCACGTGTCACGTGTCACTGTCATTCGTTGAACAGCCTGACCAGGACGAGGCCGCAGTCCACCCCTCCAGGTGGCGGCCTCGTCCTGGTTCAGTTGCGTGGGAGATCGAATGGGAGACGAGTGGGAGATGATCATGTCGAGCGGGCTCGAATCGCCGCTGATTCTCTCCAGTAATCTCCACCTGGAGCCGTGGGATCGGGCACTGAAAAGTGACCTCTCGGGACGGCTCAGCCCGCCGACTCGCCCGCGTGCGGGCTCAGCACACCCGCGGCCACCAGCGCGAACAGCAGCACACCGAGCAGCACGCGGTAGATGACGAACGGCATGAAGCTCTTGGTCGTGATGAACTTCATGAACCAGGCGATGACCGCGTACCCCACACCGAACGCGATGACCGTCGCGAAGATCGTCGGCCCCCACGACACATGTCCCTCGCCCGCGTCCTTCAGTTCGAAGACCCCCGAGGCGAGCACCGCCGGGACCGCGAGCAGGAAGGAGTACCGGGCCGCAGCCTCACGGGTGTACCCCATCAGCAGACCGCCGCTGATGGTGGCTCCGGAGCGGGAGACGCCCGGGACCAGGGCCATCGCCTGGCAGAAACCGAAGATCAGGCCGTCCTTCACCCCGAGTTCCCTGAGCGTCTTGCGCTCCTTGGCGGCCCGGTGCTTCCCGCCCACCTCGTCACGGGCGGCGAGCCGGTCGGCGATCCCCAGGACGACTCCCATCACGATCAGCGTGGTGGCGATCAGCCGCAGATCGCGGAACGGGCCCTCGATCTGGTCCTTGAACGTCACACCGAGCACGCCGATGGGGATGGAGCCCACGATGACCAGCCAGCCCATCTGGGCGTCGTGATCGCCGCGCATCGACCGGTCGGTCAGCGAACGGAACCAGGCCGAGACGATCCGGACGATGTCCTTGCGGAAGTAGATGAGGACTGCCGCCTCCGTGCCGATCTGGGTGATCGCGGTGAACGCCGCACCCGGGTCGTGCCAGCCGGCGAACGCGGCGGTGAGCCGCAGATGCGCGCTGGAGGAAATCGGCAGGAACTCGGTCAGTCCCTGAACGAGGCCCAGGACGAACGATTCGAACCAGCTCATGGGGCTTTGGCCATCCCGGGGTGCTCGTGCATCGGCCGACGGCAGCGAGGGCCGTCGGCAGCGTGCGCATTGCGGTCGATTGAGGGCAGACCCGTCACGGGCCCGGATATCTTCGGTCGGTCGCGGGCAGGGTACCGCCCTCAGATGAACAGCGTTACGCGTACCCCCGGGCCGCCCGCCGCCCCGGTGAGGGATGCCGTGCGCACCGGCTCACCCGGAGGTCAGGCGGTGGCGCTTGCGCCAGGCGACTACGGCAGCGCCGAGCCCCGTCAGCACGATGAAGCCCATCGCGGCGAGAAACGCCGGAGACGTCGGCGACGAGGCCTCGCTGCCCGCGACGACATACGCCGCGGTGTTGGGGATCGAGCCGAGCCCGGTCGCCACCAGGAACGGCGGATACCCCATCCTCGAAACCGCCGCGCAGTAGTTGGCCGCCGCGAACGGCACACCCGGGAACAGCCGCAGCGCCAGCATCGAACGGAACCCGTGCCTGCTCAGCTGGCCGTCCGCGGCCTTCAGCCACCGCCCGCGCAGCAGCGTGCGGAGCGCGTCCTGCCCCAGCACCCGGCCGAGCGCGAACGAGACGCCCGCGCCGAGGACCGTCCCCGCCAGCGCGGCGGTCAGTCCCGCCTGCGTGCCGAAGAGCGCACCGGCGGCGAGATTGAGCAGCGGCCGCGGAACGAAAGCCACGGTGCACACGCCGTACGCGACACCGAACAGGGCCACCGCGACGGCGCCGCCGCTGAGCTGGGCGGGCCAGCCGGTGGCGAGCAGCCGCTGGGGTTCGAGGAGGAGCATCGTCGCCGCGGCGCCCAGCAGGACGGCCACGAGCAGCGAGAACCGGGACCAGGGCGAGAGCAGTGCCCGCGTGCAGCGCACGGCGAGGCCGGCGGCGGGCCGGGCGGCGGGGGCGGGGTCGAGCATGCGGGGAGAGTAGCCGACGCCGGTGTCCGATCGCCGTAACGTGCGTGGCGGCAGCCGGGCAGCCGAGGTGGTGCCCCGCGCCCACTCCGGTGGCTGGCGTGGGCCGAACTCCCTTGCGGAACCGGGGTGCCCGCCCGAAAACCATTCGACGCGGCCATGGCCGTCCGACATGATCGGACCCATGTTCCGGTACGCCTTCCCCGCAGCGCCGTCCGCAGTCGCGGACGCGCCGAAGGCTGCCGTGAGCCCCATCACCGCAGCACTCTTTGCAGCAGCGTTCACCGCTGCCGCGGCGCCCATCGGCGGCGCCCGAAGCTGACCCTCCCCCGACAGTCCGGCGGATCCCGCAAGGGGAGGGTCGGCCGGGCCCCGGGGTCTTCTCTCCCAGCTTCGAACACCAAGGAATGAACCATGCCCAAGACGGCATACGTGCGCACCAAGCCGCACCTCAACATCGGCACCATGGGCCACGTCGACCACGGGAAGACCACCCTGACCGCCGCCATCACCAAGGTCCTCAGCGACCGCGGGACGGGCACGTTCGTCCCGTTCGACCGGATCGACCGGGCGCCGGAGGAGACACAGCGCGGCATCACCATCAACATCGCGCACGTCGAGTACGAGACCGACACCCGTCACTACGCGCATGTCGACATGCCCGGGCACGCCGACTACATCAAGAACATGGTCACCGGCGCCGCCCAGCTCGACGGGGCGATCCTGGTCGTCTCCGCGCTCGACGGGATCATGCCGCAGACCGCCGAGCACGTGCTGCTCGCCCGCCAGGTGGGTGTCGACCACATCGTCGTCGCCCTCAACAAGGCGGACGCCGTCGACGACGGCGAGGACACGGTGCTGACCGACCTGGTCGAGCTGGAGGTCCGCGAGCTGCTGTCCGCGCACGGCTACGGCGGTGACTCCGTGCCCGTCGTGCGGGTCTCGGGCCTGAAGGCGCTGGAGGGCGACCCGCGCTGGACCGCGGCCGTCGAGGCGCTGCTGGACGCCGTCGACACGTACGTACCGATGCCGGTCCGCTACACCGACGCGCCGTTCCTGCTGTCGGTGGAGAACGTCCTGACCATCACCGGCCGGGGCACCGTCGTCACCGGAGCCGTCGAGCGCGGCACCGTCCGCACCGGCGACCGGGTGTCGGTGCTCGGGCCGGACCCGGACATCGAGACCGTCGTCACCGGGCTGGAGACCTTCGGGAAGCCGATGGAGTCCGCGCAGGCCGGTGACAACGTGGCCCTGCTGCTGCGCGGCGTGGAGCGCGACCGGGTCCGCCGCGGCCATGTGGTCGCGGCGCCGGGCAGTGTGACGCCGAGCCGGCGCTTCACCGCCCAGGTGTACGTCCTGTCGGCGAAGGAGGGCGGCCGGACCACCCCGGTCACCACCGGCTACCGGCCGCAGTTCTACATCCGCACCGCGGACGTCGTCGGCGACGTCGACCTCGGCGAGGTGGCGGTGGCGCGTCCGGGCGACACGGTCGACCTGACCGTCGAGCTGGGACGTGACGTCCCGCTGGAGACCGGACTCGGCTTCGCGATCCGCGAGGGCGGCCGCACGGTCGGCGCCGGCACCGTCACCGGCGTCCTCTGAACGGCGACATCCCAAGGGTCCGCCTCCCGTACCCCACGGGAGGCGGGCCCGGAGCCATGCGCAAGACTGACGCCATGACAGACACGGCACTGGTACTGGGGTCCGGCGGTGTCACCGGCGGCGCCTGGGAGACGGGAATCCTGCACGGGCTCGCTGAGTCGGGCGCCGACCTCTCCGCAGTGGATCTGATCATCGGCAGCTCCGCGGGAGCGATGGTCGGCGCACAGCTGGCCTCCGGACTGCTCGGCCTTCCCGAACTCTACGAACTCCAGCTCGCCGATCCTCGGGACATCACGGGCGGCAAGCTCGGCATGCTCACCCTGCTGCGCTACGCGGGGGCCGTACTGTCCGCCCGCACCCCCGAGGCGTACGGCCGGAAGCTGGGCAGGATCGCGCAGGGCGCCCGGCTCGGCGTCACCGCGCAGGAGCGGCGTGCGGCGATCGAGGGCCGTCTGCTGTCGCCCGAGTGGCCGGGGCGTCACCTGATCGTCACCGCCGTCGACGCCACGACCGGCGAACTCCACACCTTCGACAAGGACGGCGGGGTGTCCCTCGCCGACGCCGTCACCGCGAGCTCCGCGGTCCCCGCCGTATGGCCCGTCGCCCGCATCGACGGGCGGTCCTGGATCGACGGCGGGGTGCACTCCACGGCCAACGCCCAGCTCGCCGCCGGGTACGGACGCGTCGTCGTCATCGCCCCGTCTGCCGGCGGGAACAAGGCCATCGCCTCGCCGGGTTCGCAGGCGGCCGCGCTCGCCGCGAACGGGGCCCGGGTCGAGCTCATCACCCCGGACGCGGCGGCGAAGAAGGCCTTCGGCCGCAACCCCCTCGACCCGAGCTGCCGCGCCGCGGCCGCCCGCGCCGGACTCGCCCAGTCGACGGCACACGCCGAAGCCGTGGTCGCGGTCCTGAGCAACTGATCCGGCACCCCACAATGGGGGAGTGAACGACTCGATACCGGTCATCCGGGACGTGGACCAGGGCACCGCCAGACTTCTCCCCGATGTGGACCGGGACAGGGCCTGGCTGCTCACCGTCGACGGCGCGCCCCAGTCCTACGTCGACCTCGACGCGCCGGACCATCTCGAATTCGAGTACGCGCGACGGCTCGCCCATGTCATCGACTGCGCGGCGGCACCGGGCGCACCGCTGGACGTACTCCACCTCGGTGGCGGTGCGCTCACCCTGCCCCGCTATGTCGCCGCGGCCAGGCCCGGTTCCCGTCAGGATGTCGCCGAGGCCGACCTCGGGCTCCTCGAACTGGTCGCCGAGCAGCTGCCGGTCCCCGACAGCAGCGGGATCACCGTGCACGGCGCGGACGCCCGCGGCCGGCTGGAACAGACCGCACCCGGCTCCCTCGACGTCCTGATCGCGGACGTCTTCGGCGGCTCGCGGGTCCCCGCCCACCTCACCACCGTCGAGTACGCGCAGGCTGCCCGCCGGTCGCTGCGGAACGGCGGAATCTACGCCGCCAACCTCGCCGACGGAGCGCCCTTCGGCTTCCTCCGCTCCCAACTGGCCACCTTCGCAGCCGTCTTCGAGGAACTCGCACTGATCGCCGAACCCGCGGTACTGCGCGGCCGGCGCTTCGGCAACCTCGTCCTCG
This sequence comes from Streptomyces sp. NPDC002403, assembly GCF_053593015.1. Classification (NCBI taxonomy): domain Bacteria; kingdom Bacillati; phylum Actinomycetota; class Actinomycetes; order Kitasatosporales; family Streptomycetaceae; genus Streptomyces; species Streptomyces sp. NPDC002403. The sequence continues at coordinate 27,662 of NZ_JBSFBQ010000037.1, forward strand.
TCGCCTCCCCGAGCCGCATCGACACCGCGACGCTGACCCGCCGCTGCGCCGCCGACGCCTTCCCCGCCAGGGTCGAGCACGGTCCCGCGCTGGACCGGCTCACCGGTGCCGCCGAGCCGGTCAGGGACGGTGCTGCGGTCGCCTCACCCGAGCCGCCCGACGGAGCCTTCAGCATCGGCTGAGACCGGTCCCCGGTCCTTCGCCACCTCGGCGGTGGCGGGGGCCCGGGTCAGGCCACGCACCTCCGGCACGAACAGCACGGCCCCGGTGACCAGCACGATCAGTGCCGCACAGCCCCACAGGGCCGCGCTCCGCCCGACCAGCGACTCCACCGGACCGGCGAGCGCGGTGGCCAGTGGCATCATCGCCACCGAGCCGAACCAGTCGTACGCCGAGACCCGGGAGAGCTTCTCCTCCGGGATCTCCTGATGCATGGCCGTCATCCACGAGACCCCGAACACCTCGATGGCCACCCCGCTGACGAACATCACCAGACAGAGCGCGCCCACCGGCAACGGCACCGCGAGACCCGCCGCCGGCAGCGCCAGCGGGAAGACGCAGAGCGTTCCGGCCAGCAGCAGCCGCCGGGGCTTCCAGCGCGTCATCAGCATCGCCCCGCCCAGGGTGCCGGCCCCGAACGCGGCGAGCGCGAAGCCCCAGGGGCGGGCGCCACCGAGCTCGTCCCGGGCGACCAGCGGGCCGTACACCGACTCCGCCGCGCCCACCGCGGCGACCACGACCGAGAACTGCGCCACGATGCTCCACAGCCAGGGGCGTCCGACGAACTCCTGCCAGCCGTCACGCATGTCGGCGAGCAGACCGCCGCCCGGCGCACGCGGGGGAATGTGGCTGACGTCCAGGAACGCGCGCAGCGCACCCGCCACCGCGAAGGCCGCGGCATCGACGGCCAGCACCCAGCCCGGGTCCATCGCCGCGATCATGGCGCCGCCGAGCGCCGCACCCCCGATCGACGCGCCCTGCATGGCCATCCGGAACAGCGCGAAGGCGCGACTCGCCTGCTCACGGTCGACGCTGGACATCAGCATGCCCTCGGCCGCCGGGTTGAAGAACGCCTGTCCGGTGCCGCACAGGGCGGTGAGCAGCATCATCTGCCACAGCTGCGGATCACCGGCCAGGACCAGCCAGGCGAACGCGGCCTGCGAAAGGCAGTTGAGGGTGTTCGCCGCGACCATCACCCGATGGCGCGGCAGCCGGTCCGCGAGCGCACCGCCGACCAGCAGGAAGAGCACCAGGGGCGCGGTCCTGGCGGCGGCCACCAGACCGACGTCGCCGCCGTCACCGCCGGCCTTCAGAACGGCGAACGCCGCCGCGATCAGCGCGCCATGGGTACCCAGGCCCGTGATGATCGCGGCGGCGGTCAGCAGACGGTAGTTGCGGCCGGGACGCAGCGGACGGGACACAGGGGCGGAGGCGACAGTCACCAGGGGACTATCGCCTCCGCACCCCTCGCCGTGCCAACTGTTTTCCGGGGAGGGGAAGGGGTCAGTCGGTCTTGACGACGTCCACCAGCCGCACGGTGCTGAGGATCTTCCGGATCGTCGTCTCCGGGAGTTCGTCCTTGACGGAGGCGGCTCCGTACAGGACCCAGGACGCGAACTCACCCTTCTTGTTCTTGAAGGTGAAGGCGATGGACTTGCCGTCGCTGTCGCACTTCTTCCGCTTCGTGACGTTCGGGGCGGTGGCGGTGACGACCTGGCCGGTCAGACCCGACTTGGTGGTGTACTGCTCGGCATCGGTGAACTTGATGGTGCTCTCCGGCATGTGCTGCGCGTAGGCGGCCCACGCCCAGGTGCCGGCCTCGCTGTGGGCGTTCTTGGCGGCGTCGGTGGCGCCCTGGGCGCCCCTGGTGCCGGCGCTCGCGAGGCTCATGTCCTCCTTGACGCCGTCCTTGTCGGAGTCGTCCACGCACCACTGCTTCTGGTAGAACGACGGCGCGGAGAAGCCGATGAGCGGCGAGCCGTCACCCTTCTTGTCGTCCTCGAAGTACGAGAACGTGCCGGGCGTCCCGACCTCCCAGTCGCCGGGCACGTCGAACTGGGTGCCCCACTTGGGGTTGGTGACGACCTTCCAGCCGGGGATGAGGGGCTTGGGGTCCCCGTCGTCGCTGCGCGGGTTCGTCTCGCCGGTGGCCGAGCCGGTCGGCTTGGGGGGCGCCGAGGACTGCTTGTCGTCGGCGACGTCCTTGCCCTTGTCGTCCTTGTTCATCACGACGACACCGGTCACCACGGCGGCCACGACGACAGCGGTGGCCGCGACGATCGCGACGGCGGTGGTCTTCTTCTTGTTGTCGCCGGGCTGCGGCGGACCGGGCGGGCCGGGCACCGCGTACTGCGGCACGGTCGGCTGCTGGTACGGGTTCGGCTGCGGATAGCCGGGCTGCTGTCCCTGCTGCGGATGCCCCGGCTGTCCCTGCTGCTGATATCCCGGCTGCTGATAGGGATTCGGCTGCTGGTACCCCGGCTGCTGGTACGGGTTCTGATTCTGGTCCTGCGGGTTTTGCTCGCCCCCGGGCGGCTGCTGTCCTGGCCACATGGCGAGTAACGATAGAGGGGTGGTGGCCGGTCTGCCACGCCCGCCCCCGTGTGCGGACGGTGAAGGATGTGATCAGGGAGGGGCGCCGGGGGTTCCCGGGGATGGCCAAAGAGTTCTACTCGTGAGTAACATCTGGTCATGAGCGCTGAACAGATGACCGTGGGCGAGATGCTCGTCGCGACGGTCCCGATGGCACGGACCCTCAATCTCGAATTCCTGGAGACGACCGCCGAGCGCGCGGTGGTCCGCCTGCCGGACCAGGCCGAGTACCACAACCACATCGGCGGACCGCACGCCGGAGCGATGTTCACGCTGGCGGAGTCGGCGAGCGGGGCGATCGTCATCGCCGCCTTCGGCGACCAGATGTCGCGCGCCGTGCCGCTGGCGGTGAAGGCGGAGATCGGCTACAAGAAGCTGGCCAAGGGCGTCGTCACCGCGACGGCGACCCTCGGCCGCCCGGTGGCCGAGGTCATCGCCGAACTCGACGCGGGCCGACGGCCGGAGTTCCCGGTGGCCATCGAGATCCGGCGCGCCGACGGCGCGGTGACCGGTGAGATGACGGTCGTCTGGACGCTGCGCCCCAACGCCTGATCCCGGCGGGCTCCGCGAAGAGCCGTCACACACCCCCAACGACCGGGTGCGTGACGGCTCTTCGCCCTGTCCGGGCGGCCGACGGGGCAGGTAGGCTTCCCGCCGTGCGCCGAGGAGTTGCCCGGCGGGCAACGGACATTCGGTTACGGGAGGATCGGCGTTGCACATCCAGGAATGGCTGGAGACCATCCCCGCGGTCAGCGTCTACGCCCTGGTGGGCGTGGTCATCGGGCTGGAGAGCCTCGGCATTCCGCTGCCGGGCGAGATCGTCCTGGTCAGCGCCGCGCTCCTGGCCGCCGGGCACGACGGAATCAACCCGTGGATCCTCGGCGCCTGCGCCTCGGCCGGCGCGGTCATCGGCGACTCGATCGGATACGCCATAGGCCGCAAGGGCGGCCGGCCGATGCTGGCCTGGCTGGGCGGGAAGTTCCCCAAGCACTTCGGTGAGAGCCAGATCGCGATGGCGGAGCGCTCGTTCCAGAAGTGGGGCATGTGGGCGGTGTTCTTCGGCCGCTTCGTGGCGCTGCTGAGGATCTTCGCCGGTCCGCTGGCGGGCGTGCTGCACATGCCGTACTGGAAGTTCCTGATCGCCAATGTGCTCGGCGGCATCGTCTGGGCGGGTGGCACCACGGCCGTCATCTACTCGGTCGGAGTCGTCGCCGAGGCGTGGCTCAAGCGGTTCTCCTATCTCGGCCTCGTGGCCGCGGTGCTGATCGGCATCACCTCGATGCTGATCGTGAAGAACCGGGCCAAGAAGGCGGCGGAGCGGATGTCGGTCACCTCGGCGACGGTACCGGCCGCGGACTGACCCGGCACGGACCCGGCCGGGTGCGACGGTACGGCGCGGGCGCAGCGGACCCGGGGAGCCGCCGGGCGCCCGCTCCCGGCCCTCCCGCTCAGCCCTCGTGGGCCTGGCGGTGCGCCTTGGCCAGTTCCACGTAACCCACCGCGTTGAACTTGATGCCTTCGAGCTCCTCCTCGGTCAGCTGTCGCTTGACCTTGGCGGGGACACCGGCGACCAGCGAGCCCGGGGGCACCTGCATTCCCTGCGGGACCAGTGCCTGCGCCGCGATCAGTGAACCGGCGCCGATGCGGGCACCGTTGAGGACGGTGGATCCCATGCCGACGAGAACGTCGTCCTCGATGGTGCAGCCGTGCAGCACGGCGTTGTGCCCGACCGAGACGCGCTCGCCGACCGTGACGGGGAAGCCGGGGTCGACATGGACGCTGCAGTTGTCCTGGATGTTGCTGTCGGCCCCGATGGCGATCGGGCCGCAGTCGGCGCGCAGCACGGCGTGGTACCAGACGCTGGAGCCCGCGGCCATCGTGATCTCACCGATGACGACCGAGGTCGGTGCCGTGAAGGCATCCGCGTCGATGTCCGGCTCCTTGCCGCCCATTCCCGTGATCAACGCCTGCTCTGCCATCGCCCGTTCCTCCGTGCTCAGGTGTCGTGCGGCCGCGGTTGTCGGGTTCCGGCAGCCGGCCACGGCTGTTCGATCGCGTCGATCGCGCAGGAGAAACGGTATGCGACGGCCGGGGGGCCGCGGCCGAGTGGGGTGAACATCACAGGACGCCCCGGTGATCGGTCCGGACGCCGCCGACTACCGTGAGCGAGTGCCGACGAACAGGAACACGTTCTCTTCCCTTGCCGCCTGGCGGCGGCGTGCCCTGTCCCGGGCCGTCCACCGCGGCTGGCGCTGGGTGCAGGAGACGGGCTCGGTCACCGCGGACCGCCCGGGCGCGCTGCGCTTCCGCCGGATCGGCGCGGGCACCCGGCTGGCCTTCCCGCAGGGCACGGTCTTCGGGGAGCCGTGGATCGAGCTCGGCTCGCACTGTGTGATCGGTGAGCAGGTCACGCTGACGGCCGGACTCATGCCCGACCTGGACCTCGGCCCCGATCCGATCCTGACCCTGGGGGACGGGGTGGTCCTCGGGCGCGGCAGTCATGTGGTCGCCGACACCACGGTGACCATCGGCCCGGACACGTACTGCGGGCCGTACGTCTACATCACGTCGACGAACCACAGTTACGACGATCCGCATGAGCCGGTCGGCCGGCAGTGGCCCCGCATGGAGCCCGTCGCCATCGGGCCCGGCTGCTGGATCGGCACCGGGGCGGTGATCCTTCCGGGGGCCACGCTCGGCCGCAACGTCGTGGTCGCGGCCGGGGCGGTGGTGCGGGGCGAGGTGCCCGACCACGCGGTGGTGGCCGGTGCCCCCGCCCGCGTCGTACGCAGCTGGGACGCCGAGAACGGCTGGCAGCCGCCGCTGCGCACCCCCGCGCCGGTGCCGATTCCTGACGGCGTCACCCCCGAGCAGTTGCTGGCACTGGCGGAGCCTGGCGAGACGGCAGGCCCGTCCGCCGACTGACCCCGGCCTCAGCCGGTCGCCAGCAACACCGTGCCCACCAGGGCGAGACCGGCCCCGGCGGCCTGCACCCCGCGCAGCCGTTCCTTCAGTACGCCGCGTGCGGCCAGCGCCGTGACCACCGGATAGAGCGAGGCGAGGACGGCGGCCACCGTGACCGGCCCATGCTGTGCGGCGACCGAGTAGGTGCCGTTGGCCGCGACATCCGCGAGCCCGATGAGCGCCAGGGTGGGCAGCGCGGCCAGCACCGCGGCGGATCCGCCCTCCTCGGGCAGCGCCCGGGACCCGCCCCGCACCGACGCGTACAGGGCCGCACCACCCACCGCGACATTGGTGAGGCGCTGGACGAAGAGGGCCAGGAACAGCCCGGTCACCGTCGTGGACGCCTCCGCGATCAGGGACATCACCGAACCGAAGCCGAACGCGGCCACCAGGGTCAGCAGCACCGCCCGGCGCCGCACCGGCGCCCCGCGCAGCTGCGGACCGCCCGCCAGCACGACGCCCACCACGGCGATGCCGACCCCCGCGAACTGCAGCAGCCCGGGCCGCTCACCGACGACGATGCCGACGCTCACCGGCACGGCGACGCCCAGCGACCCGAGCGGGGAGACGACCCCCATCGGGCCGAGCGCCAGGGCCTTGTAGAAGCTCAGCATCGCGACCGGCCCGACGACGCCCGCCGCCACCGCGAACCACAGCTGCGGGCCCACCTCGCTCCAGCCTCCGGTCGCGATCACGATGACGCCCAGCACCGCGGCCGCGGCGGTCTGCGAGACGACGACCACGGTCAGCGCGGGCATGCGCCGGGTGAGCACTCCGCCGCCGAAGTCGGCCAGTCCCCAGAGCAGGCTGGTGGCCAGCGCGAACAGTGCTGTCATTGCATGCCTCGCAGTACAGTGCGGTGAACGGGTGGGTGCACCACACCGTAGTGCAGTATTTTTGACCCTGTCATCCAAAATATTGGACGGAATGTGTCTGACCTCGATCAGCTCACTCAGTCGCTGGCACGCAATCTCAAGCGTTGGCGAGGGGAACGCGGCTTCACCCTGGATGTGCTCGCCGCCCGTGCCGGGGTCAGCCGCGGCATGATCATCCAGATCGAACAGGCCCGCACCAACCCGAGCGTCGGCACCACGGTCAAGCTCGCCGACGCGCTGGGTGTCAGCATCACCACGCTGCTCGACTACGAGCAGGGCTCACCGGTCCGGCTGGTGCCCGAGAGCCAGGCGGTGCGCATGTGGTCCACCGAAGCGGGCAGCTCCACCACCCTGCACGTCGGCACGGAGGCGAGGGGACCGCTCGAACTCTGGACCTGGCGCCTGATGCCCGGCGACAGCAGCGCCTCCGATCCGCACCCCGAGGGCACCGTCGAACTGCTCCACGTCACCGCGGGCGAGCTCACGTTGGTCGTCGGCGGCACCGCGTACGCCGTACCGGCCGGTGGCTCCGCCTCGTTCGAGGCGCATCACCCGCACGCCTACCGCAACGACGGCTCCGAACCGGCCGAAGTCACCATGGCCGTCTCCATCCCGCCCGTACGGTGAGACGGAGAGCCGAGGGCCCTCTGGGCGCTGTTAGCGTGGTGCGCATGCGCGCTCCCATCGGCTCCTTCGACAACGCCGGTCCGGCGGCCGACCGCCTCGACCTGCTCACCGCGCCCGTCGCCGCGGCGGTGTCCGCGGGCTGGGGCGGCTTCCCCGCCGAGCAGATCATTCACGTCGGCACGGACCCGGCCATCGCCGACACCGCGGTCTTCGTCGAGCACCACGGCGCGGAGCTGCTCGACCGGTCGGCCAACTGCGTCGTGGTGGCGGGCAAGCGCGGCGGCGAGGTGACGCTGGCGGCCTGCCTCGTGCTGTCCCACTCCCGCGTCGACGTGAACGGCGCGGTCCGCAAGCAGCTGGGCGCCCGCAAGGCGTCCTTCGCCCCGATGGAAACGGCGGTCGGCGAGACCGGCATGGAGTACGGCGGCATCACGCCCGTCGGTCTGCCCGCCGCATGGCCGCTGCTGATCGATCCCGCGGTCGTCGACGAGGACTGGGTCCTGGTCGGCAGCGGCAGCCGCCGGGGCAAACTGATCGTCCCGGGCAAGGCGCTGGCTGCGCTGCCGGGCGCGGTGGTCGTCGAGGGGCTCGGTATCAGGAGCTGAGAGGGCGGCCGCCGACCGCGGGTGCTCTCAGCCCGGCGAGTGGCAGAGGGCCCGCGCCGGCGCCACGGCCCGGTGGGAAGCCAGCCAGCGCGTGGCGTGGTCGACGGCGTCGGTGATGCGGAAGAGACGGCTCCTCGACGAGCCGACCGGACCGGAGCGCACGGCCGCGGCGTCGTGCGCGTGGGCGAAATCCGCGCCCAGGGCCGCGAAGTCGCTGTCGTCCAGGGCGACGTCCTCGTACTCCCACCACCGGCGGCGGCCTCCGGCCGTCACCACGCAGCGGTAGCTCCGGCGGGGCGGGGCGGCCACCCGGTACTCGCCGAGGTGGAACGCGGTGCAGGTGTCGAATCCGGTGCCGAGCAGGAGCACCTGGGCCCGCAGGTCGTAGAGGCGGGCCAAGGGCGAGTCCTCGCCGAGGTGACAGTCGGGGCGGTGACCCGACAGCAGCTTCCGGGCCAGCGGGCCGAGCGCGGCGAAGGACGTCTGCGGATGGTCGCTGCGCGCCGCTCCCTCGCCCAGCCGGACCGCCTCCGCCAGACTGCCCATCGACGGTGCGGCCGAGGTCGCCGGATCGAAGGGCGGCATGCTGTCCCGGACCGCCTCCCGGGCCCGGTCGTCGAGGCCACGCACCCGCTCGAGGTAGTGCGGAGAGGTGTCGGAGTTCTCCGGGGTGAAGGCAGGGACGACGAGCGTGCCCTGTGCCCCGAGGGCGTCCCGCAACGCACCGGCCATCGCGCGGACCCCGCCGCTCACCTGGCCCACCGCCCGCATCGAGGCATGCACCAGGAGGACACCGCCCGGCTCCACGCCGAGCTCGGACAGCTGTCCGGCCAGCCCGCTCCGGCTGTGGGTGACGGACGGCGCAGTCGTAGTAGTCACAGCCCGCCATTCTCCCAGCCGGACGCCGGGCGCGACACCACGCACATCCGGACGAAGGACGCGGGTGCGCCCGTGAGCCCTTCTAGCGCTTCAGTGCCGGGATCTCGATGGCGGGGCAGCGGTCCATGACCATGTCCAGCCCAGCGGCACGCGTGCGGCCGTACGCCTCCGTGTCGACCACGCCGAGCTGGAACCAGACGGCCCTGGCGCCCGCCGCGACCGCCTCGTCGGCCACCGCGCCCGCCAGCTCACTGTTGACGAAGACGTCCACCACATCCACCGGGAACGGTATGTCGGCCAGCGAGGCGTAGCCGTCCTCGCCGTGCACCCGCTCCGCCTTCGGATGCACCGGGACCACCCGCTTGCCGAAGCGCTGGAGCACCTCGGCGACGCCGTAGGCCGCGCGCGACCGGTTGTCGGACAGGCCCACAACAGCCCAGGTGTCGCCGCTGTCCCGGAGGATCCGGTGGATCGTCTCTTCGTCTGCGTACATGATCCGGACAACGGACGGCGGCCCCGGACCATTCCCGTACGGGGCATAGGCTGGCCGGATGCAGGAGCAGTACCGGACAGTCGCCCGAGCGGGCGTGCACGAGACCGAGATCAACCGATCGCGCTTCATCTGCGCGCTCGCCCCCGCCGCCACCGAGGAGGAGGCGCAGGACTTCGTCGCACGCGTCCGCAGGGAACACCCGACCGCCACCCACAACTGCTTCGCCTATGTGATCGGCGCCGACGCCTCCGTGCAGAAGGCGAGCGACGACGGGGAACCCGGCGGGACCGCGGGCGTACCCATGCTCCAGATGCTGACGCGCCGTGAGATGCGCTACGTCGTCGCCGTCGTCACCCGCTACTACGGCGGCGTCAAGCTCGGCGCCGGCGGACTGATCAGGGCCTACGGGGGAGTGGTCGGCGAGGCCCTCGACGAACTCGGCACCGTCACCCGCCGCCGCTTCCGCCTCGCCACGATCACCGTCGGCCACCAGCGCGCCGGCAAGCTGGAGAACGACCTCCGGGCCACCGGCCGCACCGTGCGTGAGGTCCGCTACGCGGAGGCCGTCGTCATCGAGATCGGACTGCCGGACTCCGACGTCGAGTCCTTCCGCGGCTGGCTGGCCGACGCGACGGCCGGCGAGGCCGGGCTGGAGCTGGGCGGCGAGGCGTACGGGGACGCCTGACCGGATCTCCGTGTCACCACCTCTCTCCAGGGCGCGCCGCCATCGGCCGGCCGCACCGGGCAGGGGCCGCGACGGCGAAGGCCCGGACGTGGCCGGCGGTGATGGGACACTGTGAGGGGTGGGAAAAGAGGGGCTCACCACTCGGGGCGGAGGAAGCGAACAATGCGGGTCGGAGCCGGGTCTTGAGAATTCTGCACACATCGGACTGGCACCTGGGGCGCTCGTTCCACCGGGTCTCCCTGCTCGCGGCGCAGGCCGCCTACCTGGACCACTTGGTGGCCACGGTGCGCGAGCACGAGGTGGACGTGGTCCTCGTCGCGGGTGATGTGTACGACAGGGCCGTCCCTCCCCTGTCCGCCGTCGAGCTCTTCGACGACGCGCTGCACCGGCTCGCCGCCGTCGGTGTGCCCACCATGATGATCTCCGGCAACCACGACTCGGCACGCAGGCTGGGCGTCGGCGCGGGACTGATCGGGCGGGCCGGAATCCATCTGCGCACCGACCCCGCGGACTGCGCCACGCCCGTCGTCCTGCGGGACGCGCACGGCGACGTGGCCTTCTACGGACTGCCCTACCTGGAACCGGCCCTGGTGAAGGACGTCTTCAAGGCGGAGCGCGCCGGGCACGAAGCGGTACTGACGGCCGCCATGGAGCGGGTACGCGCGGACCTGGCGGGCCGCCCGGACAGCACCCGGTCCGTGGTGCTCGCCCACGCCTTCGTCGCGGGCGGCGAGCCCAGCGACAGCGAGCGCGACATCACCGTCGGCGGGGTGGCCGCCGTGCCCGCCGGGGTCTTCGACGGAGTCGACTACGTGGCGCTCGGCCATCTCCACGGCTGCCAGAGCGTCACCGAACGCGTCCGCTACTCCGGCTCGCCGCTCGCGTACTCCTTCTCCGAGGCCGGCCACCGCAAGACGATGTGGCTGATCGACCTCGACGCCTCGGGCACGGTCACCGCCGAACGCCTCGACTGCCCGGTGCCCCGCCCCCTCGCCAGGCTCCGCGGCCGCCTCGACGAGCTCGTCGAGGACCCCGCGCTGAAGCGGCACCAGGAGTCCTGGATCGAGGCCACCCTCACCGACCCGGTGCGCCCGGCCGAGCCGATGGCCCGGCTCCTGGAACGCTTCCCGCACGCGCTCAGCCTCGTATTCGAACCCGACCGGGCCCCCGACGACCCGCTCGCCTCCTACGCACAGCGCCTCAGGGGGCGCGACGACCAGCAGATCGCCGAGGACTTCGTGGCACATGTGCGCGGCGGCTCCGCGGCCGACGAACAGGAACGAACGGTGCTGCGCGGCGCCTTCGAGCACGTCCGGGTGGACGACGGCGTGCGCGAGGTGAACCGTTGAGACTCCACCGGCTCACCCTCACCGCCTTCGGACCGTTCGGCACCACCCAGGAGATCGACTTCGACGCCCTCTCCTCGGCCGGGCTCTTCCTGCTGCACGGTCCCACCGGTGCCGGGAAGACCTCGGTCCTCGACGCGGTCTGCTACGGCCTCTACGGCGCGGTGCCCGGCGCCCGCCAGAGCCCCGGCGCCTCCCTGCGCAGCGACCACGCCCCGGTGGACCTCGCCACCGAGGTGACGCTGGAACTGACCGTCGGCGGGCGGCACCTCGAAATCACCCGGAGCCCCGCGCAGCCCCGCCCCAAGAAGAAGGGCCGCGGCTTCACGACGGAGAAGGCCCAGAGCCGGCTGCGCGAGTACGACCCCGACGACGGCTGGCGGGCGCTCAGCCGCTCGCACCAGGAGATCGGCGAGGAGATCACCCAGCTCATCGGGATGAGCCGGGAACAGTTCTGCCAAGTGGTGCTCCTGCCGCAGGGCGACTTCGCACGCTTCCTGCGCTCCGACGCCGAGGCCCGCGGCAGACTCCTCGGCAGACTCTTCGACACCCACCGCTTCGCCGCCGTCGAGGAGCGCCTGGCCGAACTGCGCCGTACTGCCGAAACCAGGGTCAGGGCAGGCGACGAACGCGTCCTCGCGGCAGCCCAGCGGATCGCCCAGGCCGCCGGACCCGCCGCGCGCGAATCGCCGCTCCCCGACCTCCAGCCCGGCGATCCGGGGCTCGCCGAGAGCGTGCTGGAGTGGGCCGCGACGGCCCGCAGCGGCGCCCGCGAACGGCTGGACATCGCCACCTGCGTCCTCGACATGGCCGAAGCCCGGCAGTCGGCCGCCCGCCTGACCCTCGACAGCGAACGCGAACTCGCCGCACTCCAGCAGCGCTACGAGGAGACGCGGCGCCGTGCCGCCGCGCTCGAAGCCCGCCGCCCCGACCGCGACCGGCACCACGAACGCCTCGCACGGGCCCGCAAGGCGGACCTCGTCGCGCCCGCCCTGGACCTGTGCGAGGCGGCCGAACGCGCGTACGGCACGGCCTGCCGGACCCGTGACCGTGCCCGCGGTGTGCTGCCCGGCACCCTCGCCGACGCCGGTGCCGAACAGCTCGCGGAGCTGGAGCGGCGCCTGCGCCAGGAGCTCGGCGGGCTCGACGCCGCGAAGCGCGCCGAGCGGCGCAGCGCCCGGATCGACACCGAGCGGGCCGCACTGGAGCGCCAGGCCAGGGCCGACGACGAGCTGATCCGCGAAGCGGAGGCCTGGCTGGCCGGCTGGGAGTCCACCCGTGACGGCCTGCGGGCACGCATCGAGGCGGCCCAGGAGGCCGCCACCCGTGCCGAGCAGCTCGCCGGCCGGCTGGAGCCCGCCCGTGCGCGGCTGGACGCGGCCCGCCGCCGCGACGCGCTCGCCGCCCAGGTGTCGGCCGCCACGGAACGGCTGGCCACGGCCCGGGAACACGCCGCCACGGCCCATGAGTCGTGGCTGGAGCTCCGCGAACGACGGCTGCGTGACATCGCGGCGGAACTGGCGGCGGAGCTGGTGGACGGCGAGGACTGCAAGGTCTGCGGCTCGCCCGACCACCCCGATCCGGCCCGTGCGGCCGACGGACATGTCGACAAGGCCGCCGAGGACCGTGCCCTCGACGCCCACCGCCGCGCCGAGGAGGCGCGTACCCGCGCGGACCGGGAGCTCGGAGTCGTGCACGAGCAGCACGCGGCGGCCCGAGCGGCCGCCCGGTCGGCGGTGCCGCAGCCGAGGGACGGGGACGGGGCCGACACGGCCGGACCCGACGCCGACCCCACCGTCGCCGAACTCGGCGTGCTCGTCGACCGGTTGACGGGGCTGTATGCCGAGGCCCATCGCACCGCCGCGGGCATGCACGCCGCGCGCGAGGCCCTCGCGGCCGCCGAGCGGGAGCAGGCCGAACGCCTCGACGGCCGCCGGCTCGCCGAACGCCGGGCCGCCGCCCGCACCTCCCTGCGTGAGGGCCTGGACCGCGAACAGGTGGCGCTGGAGGCCGAGCTGGCGACCGCGCGCGGCGACTTCGGCAGCGTGGCCGAACATGCCGCGCTGCTGGAACGCCGGGTCGCCCTGCTCGCCGAGGCCGCCGAGGCGGTACGGGCCGAGGAGACGGCCGCACAGCGCCGCAAGGAGGCCGACGACCGGCTCGCGGACGCCGCGTTCCGGGCCGGGTTCGACACCCCGCAGGCCGCCGCCGAGACCCTCCTCGACGACGCCGCGCAGCGCGAACTCCAGCGGCTCGTCGACGCCTGGCAGTCGGAGGCGGCGGCGGTGGCCGACCGCCTGGCGGAGACGGAGACCCGGGCCGCCGCCGACCGCCCGCAGGCCGCGGTGGAGGCCGCGCGGGCCGCGTACGACACGGCCGAGCGCCTGCTGCGGGACGCCTTGGCGGCGCTCTCCGCCGCGCGCGAACGCTGCGCCGAACTCGGCAGGCTCTCGCGCGGCGCGGCGGACGAGGTACGCCGACTCGGGCCGCTGCGCGAGGAGTACGACCGGGTGGCCCGGCTGGCCGGACTCACCGCGGGTACGTCCGCGGACAACGAACGCAAGATGCGGCTGGAGTCGTACGTGCTCGCCGCCCGGCTCGAACAGGTCGCCGCCGCGGCCACCGCCCGGCTCCAGCGCATGTCGTCCGGCCGCTACACACTGGTCCACTCCGACGCCCGCACCGGAGGCCGCAGATCGGGCCTCGGACTGCATGTCGTCGACGCCTGGACCGGCCGCGAGCGCGACACGGCGACCCTGTCGGGCGGCGAGACGTTCTTCGCCTCGCTGGCCCTCGCGCTCGGCCTCGCCGATGTCGTCACCGACGAAGCGGGCGGTGTCCGGCTGGACACCCTCTTCATCGACGAGGGCTTCGGCAGTCTGGACGACCAGACGCTCGACGAGGTGCTCGACGTACTGGACTCGTTGCGCGAGCGGGACCGCAGCGTCGGCATCGTCAGCCACGTCGGCGACCTGCGCCGCCGCATCCCCGCACAGCTCGAAGTGGTGAAGGAGCGGCAGGGTTCGGCGGTACGGCACCGTGCCGCCGACCAGGGTCTTTCGTCGGGATGAGCCCGGCGCGATCCGAACGGGAGGCCCGGGTCAGCGGCTGATGGCACGGCGGGGGAGCGGCGAGGAGTAGACGACGCTCGTGGTCACCGAACCCAGCGCGCCGATCCTGCCCGAGACCTCCTCCAGGTGCCTCATCGAGCGGGCGGTCACCTTCAGCACGAAGCAGTCGTCACCGGTGACATGGTGGGCCTCCACGATCTCCGGAGTCGTGTCGAGCAGATCGTGGAACGGCTTGTAATGGCCGTTCGGGTAACGCAGCCGTACGAGGGCGAGGATCGGCAGCCCGAGCCGCTCCGGGTCGACCACGGCGGCGTAACCGCTGATCACCCCGGCCTCCTCCAGCCTGCGCACCCGCTCGGTGACGGCACTCGGGGACATCGCCACCGCACGCGCCAGCTCGGCGAACGACGCACGCCCCTCGCGTTGCAGGACATCGAGAATGCGCCAGTCGGTGGCATCCGGGGAATAGTCGGTCATGCTTGGAGGCAACAGGGAAATCCCCGGCGGATCAAGCGTTGTGCCAGGGATCTCATCTTCCGGACGATGGATCACCGGCCGTAGATTTCCGGACATGACATCGCAGCCCATCGCCACTGCCACTGCCACTGCCACCGCCGACCATCCCGTCCTCCGCGTCCCGCCGGCTTCCCCGGCAGCGGCCGCCGCCCACTTCGGAGCCTCGCTCGCCTTCCACGCGGACGTCTCCGATGTCGCCGCCGCGTTCGCGGCCGAGGGCGATCCGGGCTTCGTGCTGCTGGACTCGCGCTCCACCGAGTCCTGGAACCAGGGACACATCCCCGGCGCGGTCCACCTGCCGACCGCGCTCATCACCGAGCAGGCCCAGAACCTTCTGGACCCGGCGGTTGTGGTGGTCACGTACTGCTGGGGTCCCGGCTGCAACGGTGCCACCCGTGCCGCGCTCGCCCTCGCCCGACTCGGCTACCAGGTCAAGGAGATGCTCGGCGGCTTCGAGTACTGGGTGCGCGAGGGCTTCGGGTACGAGACCTGGGAGGGGCCCGAGCGGGGCGACGCCGACCCGCTCACCGCACCGGTCGGCGCCGAGGACTGCGGCTGCTGACCGCACCGACGCCGTCCGGGCCCGCAGCGGCGCTCGGCGGCCGGGCTCATCACGTGGACCGAGCCCGGCCGCCGCGGGACCGCGTCAGAGCTTGGACAGCTCTTCGACGAGATCGTCGAGCCCGAGCGGACCCTGCGACAGGGCGGCCATGTGCCACGCCTTGGCGTCGAAGGCGTCACCGTGCGCCTTGCGGGCGTTCTCCCGGCCCAGCAGCCAGGCGCGCTCGCCCAGCTTGTAGCCGATGGCCTGTCCCGGCATCGAGAGATAGCGCGTCAGTTCGCTCTCCACGAAATCGGCGGGACGGCCGCTGTGGTTGCCGAAGAACTCCTGGGCCAGCTCGGGCGTCCACCGCTCGCCGGGGTGGAACGGGGAGTCCGCCGGGATCTCCATCTCCGCGTGCATGCCGATGTCCACGATCACCCGGCAGGCCCGCATCATCTGCGCGTCCAGATAGCCGAGGCGGCGCTCCGCGTCCGGCAGGAAGCCCAACTCGTCCATGAGCCGCTCCGCGTAGAGCGCCCAGCCCTCGCAGTTGGCGCTGACCCCTCCGATCGACGCCTGGTAGCGGGACAGGCTGTCGGCGACGTGCGTCCACTGCGCGATCTGGAGGTGGTGGCCGGGCACGCCCTCGTGGTACCAGGTGGACACCAGGTCGTACACCGGGAAGCGGGTCTCGCCCATCGTGGGCAGCCAGGTCCGGCCAGGGCGCGAGAAGTCCTCGGAGGGGCCCGTGTAGTACGGGGCCGCGGCGCCGCCGGGCGGGGCGATGCGGGACTCCACCTTCCGTACGCGCTCGGCGAGTTCGAAGTGCGTGCCGTCGAGCGCCTCGATCGCCTCGTCCATCAGGCTCTGCAGCCAGGCCTGCACCTCGTCGACCCCCTCGATGTGCTTGCCGTGCACATCGAGATGGGCCAGCGCCTCCCAGGGGCCGGCGCCGGGCAGCACCTTCTCGGCCTCGGTCTTCATCTCGGCGAGCAGCCGGTGGTACTCGGACCAGCCGTACGCGTACGCCTCGTCGAGGTCCAGATCGGTGCCGTTGAAGTATCGCGACCAGCGGGCGTACCGCTCGCGGCCCACCGTGTCCGGGGCGCCCTCGATCGCGGGGGCGTACACATCGCGCATCCAGTCACGAAGCGCGACGACCGCCTCCGTGGCCAGCCGGGCGCCCTCGTCCAGTTCGGCACGCAGCCCCTCGGGTCCGGCGGCGACGAACTCCTGGAAGAAGCCCGGACCGCCGTCGCCCGCCCAGTCGTCGAGCTGGCCGACGAAGGTGGCGGTGGCGCGCGGACCGCCGTACAGCTTGCGCTCCAGACCGAGTGCGAGGGACTGGCGGTAGCCCTCCAGCGAGGCGGGAACCGCGTGCAGCCGGTCCGCGATCGCCGCCCAGTCCTCGTCGGTCTCGGTCGGTGTCACCGTGAACACCTCGCGGACGTTGTGCGGCGGGGAGAACAGATTGGAGACCTTGCGCAGCCCCTCGTCGGCCTCGTGAACGGCGAGTTCGGCCATGAGACGCTCGCGCAGAAGCCGGCCGCAGCGGCGCTCGGCATCGCTGTCCGCGCCGGGCAGTTGTTCGGCAGCATCGAGCTTCGCCAGGGTGGTGCGGGCCAGCTCGGCAAGAGCGTCCTGGCCGGCGGGGGAGAGGTCGGGAAGGCGGCGCGCGCTCTCCGCGACACCGAGATAGGTGCCGGCGATCGGGTCGAGTTCGATGAATGCGTCGACATAGGCGTCGGCGACCTGGCGGGGCAGCGCGTTACTGGAAGTGTGTGACATGCGGACATCCTTGTACGCCGGAGGCCTCCGCGTCATCATCATTCGGTCTCAGTGGCCTGACTCCGCCGATTCTGCGGGCGGCGGCAGCAGCGGACCGCACTCCCACTGCTGGAATATCAGCCTGGTCTCGACCCGGGCCACCTCGCGGCGCGAGGTGAATTCGTCCAGTACCAGGCGTTGCAGATCGGCTGTGCCCGTGACCGCGACATGGACCAGATAGTCGTCCGGGCCGGTCAGATGGAACAGCGCGCGGGACTCCGGCAAGGTCCTGATGCGTTCGACGAACGGGCCGATGAGCTCTCTGCGGTGCGGCCGGACCTGCACGGAGAGCAGTGCCTCCAGGCCACGGCCGAGCCGGGCCGGGTCCAGACGCAGCTGGTGGCCGAGAATGACGCCTGACCGGCGCAGCCTGGTGACCCGGTCCAGACAGGTGGACGCTGCGACGCCGACCTCGGCGGCGAGCTCGCGGTAGGTGGTCCGGGCATCGTTCTGCAGCAGTCGCAGAATGTGCAGATCCACCGGATCAAGAGCGACGGATTCGGCCATCTGTCGAACGTAACACGGGCGATGTCCCCATGGATCCGGCGCTTGTTCAGAGTGATGGCATGGACACCGAATCCTCGATGGCGCCCTCGATGACAATCCGGTCCAGGGCGCTGGCCACCGAAGCCGTGCACGCGGGCCGCGACGATCTCGCGGCCCTCGGACTGCACGCCCCGCCGATCGATCTGTCCACCACCTACCCCTCGTACGACTCCAGGGGCGAGGCGGAGCGGATCGACACCTTCGCCGCCACCGGCGCCAGACTCGAAGGGCCGCCGGTCTACTCGCGGCTGGACAACCCCACGACGGCCCGGTTCGAGACCGCCCTCGCCCGGCTCGAAGGCACCGCGAGCGCCGTGTCGTTCGCCAGCGGAATGGCGGCGCTCACCGCCGTGCTGCTGGCCCGCGCGAGCATGGGACTGCGCCATGTGGTCGCCGTCCGGCCGCTCTACGGCTGTAGCGACCATCTGCTCGGCGCGGGACTGCTGGGCACGGAGGTGACCTGGACCGACCCGGCGGGCATCGCGGAAGCGATCCGTCCGGACACCGGTCTGGTGATGGTGGAGACGCCCGCCAACCCGACACTCGCCGAGGTCGACATCCATGCCGTCGCGCACTCCTGCGGCTCCGTACCGCTGCTCGTCGACAACACCTTCGCCACCCCGGTGCTCCAGCGGCCCGTCGAACACGGTGCCCGGATCGTCCTGCACAGTGCCACCAAGTACCTCGGCGGGCACGGCGATGTGATGGGCGGGGTCGTCGCCTGCGACGAGGAGTTCGCCTCCCGCCTGCGACAGATACGTTTCGCCACCGGCGGGGTGCTGCACCCGATGGCCGGATATCTGCTGCTGCGAGGCCTGGCCACGCTTCCGGTACGGGTGCGGGCGGCGTCCGCGAGCGCCGCCGAACTGTCCCGCAGACTGACCGCCGATCCCCGCATCGCCAGGGTCCACTACCCGAAGGCGGGCGGAGCGATGGTCTCCTTCGAGGTCTACGGGGATCCGCACCGGGTGATCTCGTCCGTGCGGCTCATCACGCCCGCGGTGAGCCTGGGCAGTGTGGACACCCTGATCCAGCATCCGGCCTCCATCAGCCACCGCATCGTGGATGAGGGAGACCGGCGTTCCTCCGGCGTCGGGGACCGGTTGCTGCGTATGTCGGTCGGCCTGGAGGACGTCGAGGACCTGTGGGCCGATCTGTGCCGGGCGCTGAGTTCGCAGGAGGCCGGACGGGAATCCTCCGCGTCCGGGGAGTCAGCGGCCCGCCTGCTCGTACGGGGGCAGTGAGCGGACCGGCGTCGCGTCCAGCCGGGCGGTGATGACCAGGGTGCCCTCCTCGATCTGGTAGTCCAGCGGCAGGGACAGGGCGCGCATGGCCGCGACCATGCCGGTGTTGGACGACTGGGTGACGGCGTACACGTTCTCGCAGCCCGCCTCGATGGCGAGTGCCACCAGGCGGCCGAGGAGCTCCGAGCCGATGCCGCGGCGCTGCCAGTCGTCCTCGACGAGGAGGGCGACCTCGGTCTCGTCGCCGTCCCAGAGGAGGTGGCCGAGCGCGACCAGCCGGCCCGAGGCCGTCTGCGCGGCGAGTGTGCGGCCGAAGCGGGGACTCAGCAGGTGGTTCAGGTAGCGGTCGGCGTCGTGGACCGGTCCGTGATACCGCAGCCGCAGCGTCTGCTCGGAGCAGCGGTCGTGCATCGCACGCGCTGCGCGGAGGTCGCCCTGGTCCGCGCGGCGCACCGTGATCTCGTTGCCCTCGGGCAGCGTGAGCACATGCTCGCCGCGCGGGACGCGG
The DNA here is from genome assembly GCF_053593015.1 of Streptomyces sp. NPDC002403. NCBI lineage: Bacteria > Bacillati > Actinomycetota > Actinomycetes > Kitasatosporales > Streptomycetaceae > Streptomyces > Streptomyces sp. NPDC002403. The sequence continues at coordinate 46,984 of NZ_JBSFBQ010000037.1, forward strand.
GGGCCGAGCCGGGCGTCGAGCTCGACCAGGGCGCGGGCCCGGGCGAACTCGGTCGGTGTGAACGGAAGATAGGGCCGTTCGATCGTGATGGCACCCCCGGACGGGTCGCGCAGCCGCATCACCGTCTCCTCCAGCACTCCTTCGACAGGGGCGGTCTCACCGGTCTCGCGGCCGGTGACCGAGACGGCGGGCAGCGAGTGGATGGTGCAACGGCCGAGCAGCTGCCGCAGGGCGAGGGGGAGTTCGGCCGCGTCCAGGGCGGTTCGGGTCGCCAGGCCGAGGACACGCGTCGGGGCGTCGACCAGATCGTGCGTGTCGGCCCGCTCGATCCAGGTCGAGCTGCCCCCGGCGGCCGAGACCGCCCGGCTCAGCTGCTGGGCCGGGAGCGAAGCGGGAGCGCGCAGCAGGAACTCGTCGACCGTGCCCTGCGACAGCGGGTGCGTCTGCAGCGTGAGGATGTCGACCCGGAGCCGGGCGAGGGCGCCGCACAGCACCGCCAGGCTGCCGGGGGCGTCCCGCACCGTGGTCCGCATCCGCCACAGCACCGTGCCCTCGGCGGCCGGGGCCGGGGCGGAGGCCTGGGGCTGGGGCGGGGGCGAGCCCGTGTGGCTGCCGCCGTCGGCGTCGTCCGCGGCGAGGAGGCCGGTGCCGGCCGGCGGCGGGGCGTGGCTGTGCCGCCGTGCCCACCAGGTGTGGAACCCGGCCGTGACCGCCAGAGCGACGGCCGAGGCGATCAGCAGGTACGGCCCGTCCGGCTGGTGCCCGATCAGGTTCGCGATGGCGTCGGCCACCGCGACCGCGGTGAACAGCGCGGCCAGCTCCGTCACGTCTCGCCGCCAGTGGTGGGAGCGGTGGGCAGTCTTCGCGGATGTCACATCAGTCATGGAGTCACTCTGACCGAGCGTTGTTGCCTCATCGCGAACGCTCTGTGACTGATGGGTTAAGTGTGGATCTAGTGGATCTGGTCCCTTGTCTCTCACTTTCGGTCGATTTGGCATGCCTGGCGGAGGTGGATCGTCACGCCCGTCCCGAGCCCTGCTCCCAGGCGGCTTTCAAGCGTGCGGCCTGACGTACCAGCTGCGACGATCCGCCCCGCGCGGCCGCTTCGGCGAGCCCGGGTATCGGTTCGGCACCACCTACCGCACCGCAGTGCTCGGCGCACTCGGCCGCCACGGAGAGCAGGTCGCTCAGCCCACGCGCCGTTGCCTTCCTGTCGGCCAGGAGCCCCGGCAGAACGGGGGCCAGTACGGAAAGCACCGTCCGGTACGCGCCCGTGGCGGCCGCGGTACGGGCGGAGTCGGAGAGGCGGTTGAGCTTCACCAGCCTGTGACCGAGAAGGAGCGCCAGCTGCTCGCCGAGCAAGGTCGTGTCCAGCCGCTGCTGGGCAGCGAGCGTCAGCAGGGCGTCCACCCCCGACAGCCGGTCCTCCGGATACCGGGCGCCCAGTGCGTACCCCACGGCCAGATGGATGGCTTCGCCGGCCGGCCCGTCCAGTTCGACGAGCCCGGGAAGCGGCTGTGCCGCGTCCTTCATCTCATCGGTGACACAGGTCGCGATGGCCGGCAGCAACCATGCGGCCAGCGTCTCGCTGTCCTCGGGCAGTGTGGTGATCCAGGAGCCGGAGTGGTCGTTCCAGTGGTCGCAGGTGCGGTGACGCGGGGTGTGCGCGCTGCCCAGCCAGTGGAAGGAGCGCGGGAACTCCTGCTGAATGAGCGGGTTCTCCTCGCTCGCCATCAGGGCGCGCCGGGTCCAGTCGGCCGGCTGCCGCTCCACCCAGCCGCGGGCGGTGGACTCCTGCCTGTCCAGGTCGAACCGGTGGACGGTGGCGAGTGGACGGTCGATCCGCAGCCAGGCGGCCAGCCGGTCGCCCTCCGGGGTGCCCAGCCCGGCGGCTGCCCCGGCCGCCGCTGCGGCCTCCTGACCGCCGCGCCGCACACGCAGCAGGGCCTGCGCGAAGTCGGCTTCCCCGGGCCGGGCTCCGAGCTGCTGATACGTGCGCAGCCGCTCGACCAGGACGGCAGCGTCGATCGAGCCGGTGTGCCAGGTCGGCAGGGCCAGCAGGAATGGTGCGCTGCCGGTCAGGACGGCGTCGGCGGCTTCCCACAGCCGGGCCTTCATCACTCCCTTGAGCGCTGCGTGGACGCAGACGCTGCTGCCCGCCCAGGCCGCACGCCCCTCCTGCACCGACTTCATCGGCACCCGGCCGAGCAGCACGGCCAGGACCAGGGTGATTCCCGCCTCCGAGCGGAGCCGCTGCTCGACCCTCGACTGCGGTTCGTCGACGAGCCACCAACTGCCGGCCAGGGCGCCCCGCAACGCCTCGGTCAACGCGGGCCGGTCGGTGCGGGCCCGGCGGACCAGCCCGTCCAGCGCCCGCTCGAAAGCGGTGGTATCCCATGACGCCGTTCTCGCCAGGGCCACCAGCTCCTCCACGAGCTCGGCCGGCGTCGCAGGTGCCGGTTCGACACGTCGCGGAACGGGGGCGGAGGGCAGGAGCTCCACGTACGGCTCCGCCGCCGGCGGACCGTCCATCAGGTCACCGAACACCTCGGCCGCCGCGGTACGGAGCGCCGGGCCCAACAGCGGTGCGGACAGGGCGGTTTCCTCCCGCACCGTCGCATCGACGGAAGGCAGGTGGCGTGCGACGAGCTTGAGGGCCCGCTCCTGGATGTCGATGTCGGCGTGCCCGAAGACCTCGGCGACGACGGGCAGGAGTTCCCCGGCCGCCGATGGATCGCGGCGCAGCTTCTTGCCGATCAGCACCAGTTGGGCGCGGACGAGCTTCTTCTCCGGTCGGAACAGAAGGGAACCCGAGACGTCCACCAGGGACCGCACGGACAGTTCGCCCTGCTCGTCCAGCCGGGTGAGCACCTCCTGGGCATGGCCGACCACGGTGGAGATCCCGTCCGCCGCCATGGCGGCCCAGTCCGCCACCCGCTCCGCCTCCTCCTCGCGGGTGAGCGCGAGCCGACGCAACAGGGCGAGGAAGAAACGCAGTTCGCCCGGCTTTCCGCCACGGATCAGCCGGGCCGCACAGGCGTCGACGAGAGAAGCCCGCTCCAGCAGACCCTCGTCCGCGAGGAGGGCGAGCGCCACATGCCATCGGCTCGGGTCGTCCGGTTCGTCGAACCAGAGCGTCGACGAGGGCAGTTCCGCGACCTCGAAGAGACGGGGCACGAGCGCGGTGAGATACGGGTCCGTCCGCAGGGCGTCGGCCAGCGGTCGTCGGTTCTGCTGCCACTGCGAGGCGGAGAGCGCGTCGGCCCAGCCCCGTACGAAGCCGTCCGTGGTGGGCACGGCGCACCGCGAGGCCTTCACCAGCCGGGTGATCAGCTCATAGAGGGTCTCCGCCGTCGCAGGACGGTCCGCCAGCCGGTGCGCGACGTCACCGAGCCACTCGCGGTCACGGTCCGAGAGGACATCGAGAAGCATCGAGTAGGGAGGCCGTGACCAGACCTGCAGATCCCGGCCGCCGATCCAGGCGGCGCAGCCGGCGGCTCCCGTGTGACAGCCGGCGCCCGCGACCAGCAGGGCCTTGCGGAGCCTGTCCTGCTTGTCCCAGGGCCAGCTCCGTGCCTCCTTGCGCAGCGCCTTCAGCTCCGCCAGCGCCGACCTGCGTCCCGCCCGGTCCAGCTCGGAGAGCAGGGCCGGCACGTCCCCGGTGCGTGCTTCCCGGACGGCGGTGATCAGTTCCTTCATGCCGCACCCCCGGCGGCCGGCGCACCGCGACGGACCATGCGGACGGCCAGGGCGTGCTTGCACGGGCCCCGCCTCCCGCGGTAGTCCGCCCACCACTGACAGGTACAGCTGAGCATTCCGTCCTTCTCCCTCACTTGATAGCGGCGTTCCCCCGAGGCCACGGCAGCCGTGTCTCCGTCGAGCAGGACCGCGCCCGAACCGGCCAGTTGACGGGCCGCCACCAGACGCGGATTGTGCCGCTCGGCCCGGTCGGCGTCGTACGGCAGCTCGCGGTGGAAGTACGAGGCGTCGGCGAGGTCGTAACCGACCCGGCCCGCAGTCCCCAGCCGGGTGAGCGCCGCCCGTACCCGCTCCACCGTGAGACCCGACTGCTCCGCCAGATCGGCGAGGTCGATCCGTGGTTCCCAGGCCAGCAGCACGGACACCAGCTCGGCGTCGGCCGCGGCGTCGTCGGTGGCCAGCGCGTCGAGCACACCACCCTCGCCGGAGAAACCGCGCGAGGCTTCGGGCGAGAGGGTCAGGGTGAGGCGCATTCCCGGCAGCACCACCTCCCATGCGCTCGCGGTCGTCGCCCCGTCGGCCACCGGCCCGTACACCCGCAGCGAGGTGGCATGGCGCAGCACCCGCTGCAGGGCCACCAGCCGCTCGGGACCCGGCAGACACACCGCACCCGCCACCGGACGCGTCGTCGGACGGAGAGTCTTCCCCGCCGGGATCACCCACTGGGCGCCCCGCGAGGCGTTCCCGGACGAACGCGGCAGCGAACGCAGGAACCGGACGGCCTCGGCCGCCGGCAGCTCGGCCCGCAGATCGAAACCCGCGGACACCACCTGCGCCTCCGCGAAGCCACGCAGCCAGCGGTCGGGCAGGGGCACCTTCTTCTCCACGACCGGACCGTCCAGTGTGGTGACCGCCAGCTCGTCCGGGCCGACCCGCAGGTGCAGCGGATCGTCGCCCGCTATCCGCGAGAGCGCCTCCCGCAGCGGATTGTTGACATCCACATTCGTGGTGCCGTGGTCCGTACGCGCACCGTCCAGACCCTCCTGGAGCACATCGAGGCGTGCGTACACCCCGCAACAGCCGGAGAACGACTCGAAGCGCAACCGGTCGCCGTTGCCCGTCACCACCGGGTCGAGGGACGAAGGCCGAGCCGTACGGTAATAGCGCGCGGACGCCACGTCAGCCACGGCCAGCAGGCCTCGGGCGGCGATCCTCGGCGAGGTGAGAAAACCGGAGAAGAACCGGGGATGCGATTCAACGCCCCGCGGAGTGAGACCGCCGGAGGTCTCCAGGCCGAGGAGCTGCCCCGTCTGCGAGGAACCCAGGGCGGACGCGCGTGAGTAGGCCAATGCCTGAACGGATCGGGTCATGGAAAAAACCGTAGATCCCGCCACTGACAATCGGCCCCCGGTCATCGCCCGGGGGCCGATCGCCGGGCGCCCTCACTGCCCGACGCGCCCCGGCTGCAGCACCTTGCTGAACAGTACGGACCCGCCCTGCGCCCGCAGCCGCACGGTCAACTCGCCGCTGTCGCCGTCGATGTCGACCTCCCCGAAGTACTGCGGCGACTCCATCGGCGACACGTTCGCCCGGTCGGGCGCCCGCACGAAGACCCGGTCGGGACCGAACGTCGCGTCCAGCTCGTTCGCCTGGAACTGACCCGCGGCCAGCGGCCCCGACACGAACTCCCAGAACGGCGCGAAGTCCTTGAACACCGCACGCCCGGGCTCGTAGTGCTGCGCCGATGTGTAGTGCACGTCCGCCGTCAGCCAGACCGTTCCGGTGATCCGGTGGTGCTTGATGAACCGCAGGAGTTCCGCGATCTGCAGCTCACGGCCGAGCGGAGCCCCGGGATCGCCCTGCGCGACCGCCTCGAAGTCCGTCGCGCCGTCGGTCACCACCAGTCCCAACGGCATGTCCGCGGCGATCACCTTCCACACCGCGCGGGACCGGGACAGCTCGTGCTTGAGCCACCTGAGCTGCTCCGCGCCGAGGATGCCCGTCGTGTCGTCGGGTTGCCGGCCGGGGGAGTTGGCGTTGCGGAAGGACCGCATGTCGAGGACGAAGACATCGAGCAGCGGACCGTGTCGCACCACCCGGTGCATCCGGCCCTCCCCGGACCGGCCATGCAGTGTGGACACCGGGAAGTACTCGCGGAAGGCCCGCATCGAACGGGCCGCGAGCACATCCACGTTCTTCTCGGTGTACCGGGCGTCGTCGAGGATCTGCCCGGGGTACCAGTTGTTGCGCACTTCGTGGTCGTCCCACTGAACGATCGAAGGCACCTGGGCGTTGAACGCGCGGACGTTGTGATCGAGCAGGTTGTAGCGGAAGTTCCCGCGGTACTCGGCGAGGGTCTCGGCGACCTTCGACTTCTCCTCGGTGGTGACATTGCGCCAGATCCGGCCGTCGGGCAGGGTCACGCTCGGCTCGATCACTCCGTCCGCGTAGATGTTGTCGCCGCTGCACAGGAAGAAGTCCGGATCGAGGCGGCGCATCTCGTCGTACACCGCATAGCCGCCGATGTCCGGGTTGATGCCCCAGCCCTGCCCCGCGATGTCGCCGGACCACAGGAAGCGCACCCCGTCGCGGCGTCGCGCCGGCGCCGTCCGGAACGTCCCGTGGACCGGTTCCCCGGTGCGGCGGGGGTCCTGCGGATCGGCGAGTGTCACCCGGTAGTGCACCTGCTCGCCCGGCGGCAGCCCGTACAGCGGCGTCGTCCCCGTGAAGTCGGTGCCGGAACCGACGAGCGGACCGTGCCAGGTGCGGGCCCGCCGGAAGGACTCCGTCGCCGATGTCTCCACGATCATCCGGGCCGGCCGGTCCGACCGTACCCAGACCAGTGCGGAGGACGAGGTGACATCGCCCACCTGCACGCCCCATGCCGCGCGCGGCCGGCCGGACAGCGCGAAGGCGGGGGCCGTGGCACCCACCGCCGGGAGCGTGAGCGCGGCCGACACGGCGAGCGAACCGCGCAGGACGCTGCGGCGGTCGGGGGACGGAATTCGCGGACGGTTCGACATCGAGGCGCCTCCGGGGCAGGGATCAGCGGGACGAACGGGTGGCTGGTCGACCGACCCCACCCTTGTTCCCGTCGGCGGCGCGCACACCAACCTCAGATGAACACCCGGCACCGGCCCCCGCCACCACCCGGGCCGTCCGCGTCCCGTTGACCCGCCGCCAGCAGCCGTACGCCCCGTTCGATGTCGGGCGGTGTCAGGTGCGCGTAGCCGATGACCAGGCGCACCGCCCGGTCCCCACTCGGCACGGTGCCGCAGGCACCGAGCGGCCGCAGGGCGACTCCGGACCCGGCCGCGCGTGCCATGAACACCGCCTCCGGACCGTACCGTTCGGGCAGTGCGGCGATGACGTGGAGACCTGCGGCGATCCCACTCACCTCGGTTCCGGGAAAGTACTCGGCCAGCATCGACGTGAGCGTGTCGCGGCGCTCGCGGTAGGCACGCTGACAGCGGCGCAACTGCCGGTCGTAACCGCCCCGGGTGATGAAGTCGGCGAGGACCGCCTGGTCGATGGCCGGATTGCCCAGATCCATCGTGCGCTTGCGGGCGACGATCTCGTCGGTCATGGCCGCCGGTGCGAGGAGCCAGCCCAGCCGGAGTCCGGGAGCCAGCGACTTGCTCACCGAGCCGGTGTACGCGACGTGCTCCGGGTCGAGGCCCTGCAGTGCCCCGACGGGGGCGCGGTCGTAGCGGAAGTCGCCGTCGTAGTCGTCCTCCACGATCAGCCCGTCCATGGCGCGCGCCCAGTCCAGAAGCCGGCTGCGGCGGGCGGCGGAGTAGGCGATCCCGGTGGGGAACTGGTGCGCCGGAGTGGTGACGACCGCGCGCACGCCGGAGCGTACGAGGGGCTCGGCCGCCAGCCCTTCGTCGTCCAGCGGCAGGCCGACGGTGGTGATTCCCGCGGATGCGAACAGGGCGGAGTGTTCGGGACTACCGGGGTCCTCGACACCGACGGTCCCAATGCCCCGTCCGTGCAGCACGAACCCGAGCAGCGTCGTCGCCTGCGCCACGCCGGAGCACACCACCAGGCGCTCCGGATCGGCCACCACCCCACGGCGCCTGGACAGCAGGCCGGCGAGGGCGTCCCGCAACACGGGCAGCCCGCGCGGATCGGGATAGCCGAGCGCGCTGTGCGGCATCCGGCCGAGCACCGAGCGGTGTGCGGCGGCCCAGGCACCGCGCGGGAACAGCGACAGATCGGGCGTGCCGGGCCGGAAGTCCACGCGTACACCGACGGCGCGCGGAGCGAGATCACGCGCCCCCGGCACCGGCGCCCGAACCGCTTCGCTCACCCAGGTACCCGCACCACGTCCGCTGCGCAGATAGCCCTCGGCCGTGAGCTGCTCGTACGCCTCGGTGACCAGCCCCCGCGAAACCCGCAGATCGGCGGCGAGCGCGCGGCTGGACGGCAGCCGCGTACCGGGAACGAGACGGCCGGACCGCACGGCTTCGCGCAGGGCCGACTGCAGGGCGCGACCCCGCCGTCGGGCCGGCTCCTCAGCAACCGGAAGCAGCAGCTCCCAGGCGGCGGATCCGGACCCGCCGCCCTCCGGACGGTCCGACTGCGGATTGGTCCCCGAAGACATCATGGAAGTGGACCTTAAACCGGACCGCCCGGCTGCCTAGCGTCGGTTCCATGAACGTCAGCTCTCTGCGCGGAGCGCTCCTCGCGGCCTTCGCCTGCATCCTCGTGGGTGCTTCCTTCACCGCCAACAGCGTCCTGGGCGAATATCCGTACGCGGGCGGCCAGGCGCTGCGCTACGGCCTTGCGGCGCTTCTGCTCGCACCTCTGCTCACCCGGGACAAGCGGTCCCGGCCGGCCGTCGCACTGCGCGCCCTCACCCCGCGCCAGTGGGGCCGGCTCGCGCTGCTGGCAGCCATCGGCATGGTCGGCTTCAACCTCGCCGTGCTCGGTGCCGAACGATCGGCGGAACCCGCCGTTCCAGGGGTGTTCGTCGGCTGCGCCCCGATCGTCGTCGCCGTACTCGTGCCGCTCATGGACGGCCGTCGGCCCACGCGTACGGTCCTGTACGCGGCCGCGCTCGTCGCCGCCGGGGCCTTCACCGTCCAGGGCTGGGGCCGGTCCGACCTCGCGGGCATTGCCTGCTCGGTCGGTGCGCTGGCGGGCGAGGTCGGATTCGCCGTCCTCGCCGTACCGGTGCTGCGGCCGCTCGGACCGAAGCTGCTGTCCGCCACGGTCTGCGCAATCGCCGCCGTCGAGTCGGCATGGCTCGGCGCGGTCCTCGACGGCAGCGGGTTTCTGCGGATGCCCGGTCCGGCGGAGGCGGTTGCCCTGCTGTGGCAGGCGGCCGTGGTCACCGTCATCGGTTTCGTCTGCTGGTACATGGGCATGCAGCGCATCGGCGCCGAGCGCGCCACGCTCTTCTCCGGCCTGATCCCGGTCTCCGCGGCGTTCACCGCACCGCTGGTCGGCACCGGTTCGTACGGCGTCGCACAGGCCGGCGGCAGCATTCTGGTCGGACTGGGCGTCGCACTCGGGTCGGGCGTCCTGTCCCGGAACGGAGCGGCCCGGGGCGAGGACCCGGTGACCGGTGCGGTGTCAGCGGCTGGTGTCGAGAATGACGCGCGCCACGAGCGCCGGATCGTCGTTCATCGGCACATGCCCGCAGCCCGGCAGCCGGACCAGCCGGGCGTCGGGGATGGTGTGCTTGGCCCTGATGCCCTGCCGGCGCAGCAGGATCCGGTCCCGGCTGCCCCAGGCGATGGTCACCGGCAGCCCCGGCACGTCGTCGGTGAACGCGGTGCTCCGCCCGCCGGCGAGCGTCTGACGGAAACCGGCCGCCTCACGCAGGGCGATGGTCTCCGCGACGACGGCACCGGCTGAACGCCGGCCGGGCCGGGCGTAGATGGTGCTGGTCAGCGCCGTGCGCCCGGCCGCGCTGTGCGAGAGTCGCTCGATCAGCGGGACCGGCACAGCCAGCGCGGCCTGCCGCATCGCGCGCAACGTCCCGAACGCGTAGCGACGCTCGCTCTCGGTCCAGAACCCGGCGGGCGAGAGTGCCGTCACCGACCGTACGAGCTTCTCCCGGCCGAGTGCCAGCGCCAGCAGACCGCCGAGAGAGTTGCCCGCCACATGCGGCCGGTCCAGACCGATCGCCTCGCAGAACGCGCCGAGCACCGTGACCACCGTCGGCAGGTCGTACGGCAGTCCGTCGGGCAGTTCCGGCGAGACGCCGAAGCCGGGGAGATCGACGGCTATCACATCCCGCTCCACGGCGAGCACGGGCAACACCGGGTCCCAGGCCTGACGGTGGTGGCCGATGCCGTGCAGCAGGAGCAGCGGCTCGCCGGTACCGGTCCGTTCATACGCCACGGACGCGGTCCGGGGCCCTTGAGGTGAGTCGACGCTGAACGAGACCGTGGTGGCCATGCTGGTGCTCCCCGGGTGATCCGGCATGAAAGGGCCATGCCTGAAGGCGACTTAGACGTCTCGTCAATAACAATTACTGCTCAGTAGGCCGCAGTTCAAGGGGGGCAGGTGATTCGAGCTGGACAGCGCGCGAAGGGTCGGCTGGGATGGATGGGTGACAGCCGACACAGCGACCGATGTCTTCGAGAGCCACCGCCCCGTGCTCACCGGCGTTGCCTACCGCATGCTGGGCCGGATCGCCGATGCCGAGGACGTGGTGCAGGAAGCCTGGCTCCGCTGGTCCTCCGCTCCCCGTGAGGGCGTGAGGGAGCCGCGCGCCTTTCTCGTGCGGATCATCACCCGCCTCGCCATCGACCGATTGCGCCAGGCGCAGTCGCGGCGTGAGGCGTACGTCGGGCCGTGGCTGCCGGAGCCGGTGGTCACCGATTTCGGGCCCGCGGTGCCCGACACCGCGGAACGGGCCGTCCTGGCCGACTCCGTTTCGGTCGCCGTGCTCGTCGTCCTGGAGTCCCTGTCGCCGCTGGAACGAGCCGTCTTCGTGTTGCGCGAGGCCTTCGGCTTTCCGTACGCGGAGATCGCCGCCGCCCTCGACCGGACGGAGGCGGCGGTTCGCCAGCTGGCGGGACGTGCGCGGCACCACGTGGAGGAGCGCAAACCGCGTTACGACGTGGATCCGGCCCACCGTCGTGATCTCACCGAGCGGTTCCTCGCCGCTGCGGCGGGTGGCGACATCGAGGAGTTGCTGGCCCTGCTCGCGCCCGATGTCCGGCTCGTCGGGGACAGCGGCGGAAAGTCCAGGGCGCCGCTGCGGGTCATCGAGAGCGCCGACAAGGTCGGCCGCTTCCTCTTCGCGGTGGCCCACGACCATGCCGGGGAGCTCGGCTTCCGGCTCCTGGAGCTCAACGGTGGGCCGGGTCTGCTGTTGTTCCTGGGCGGAAAGGCCGACTCGGTCGTTCAGCTGGACATCAAGGACGGGCTCATCCAGTGCGTCTATATCGTGCGGAACCCTGACAAGCTCACTCGGTTCACCGACCTCCCGGAGGAGTAGCGGGCCTCTGGTCCCCGGCCGCGCTCTCGACCGGCGTCGGCGATGCCGGTCGATCCGGAGCCGTCGCCTCCGCCTCTGCCCGCTCATCGAAGCCCCACGACCCGGTCGTGGGGCTTTGTGCTGCGCTCGCCTCACGGCATCACGAACGTCCTGTGAACGCTCTGCGGCAGACGCCCGTTTCGCTGCGTGACCGAATGAGGATTGGTCTTGACCAAGGGTGTGTACCGTCCTATGGTCTCAACGTTAAGACAGGAACCTTTAATAAATAACGTCGCGGAATAGCCGCTGGGTGATTGCGGAGGACAGGGTGGGGACCACGCAGCTGGAATCGGTGCAGGAGCCGAAGTACTGGCACCTCAAGACCGTGCTCAGTGAGGCACTCGACTCGGACTTTGCGGTGGGGGAGATCCTGCCCAACGAGCGCGAGCTCGCCGCCCGCTTCGGAGTCGCCCGAGCCACGCTCCGGCAGGCGCTGGAGCAGCTCGAACTGGAAGGAAGGCTGCAGCGTCGCCGCGGCGTCGGAACCACCGTCGCCCCGCCGCGCGTCGGTGTCGCCGTCTCCACGGCACAGCGGGACTGGTCCGGCGGCGGCGCGGTCGAGGCGTGGCAGCCGGTGGACTGCACGACTGCGGTCGTGCCCTCGTCGGTGGTGGCCGTGCTCGACGTGGAAGCCGACGAGCCGGTGCACGTCGTGCGCCGGATCCGGGTGACCCACGGACAGACGGTCGCGGCGGAACTCCTGTACGTACCGTCGTCGTCCGTGCCCGAACTCTCGGCGATCGACGCCCCGTCCGGGCCCGCCCGGGCCCGTGCCGTTCTGCGCGAACTGCACCGGCTCGGCCTCGACGGCCAGGACCGCTCGGTGGAGCTGGGATCGGCACGGGTGGACGACGCCAAGGAGCTCGACAGGCTTCCCGGCGCCCCCGTGCTCGTCGTCACCACCCGCTACCTCGTGGAGGGCGGTACCGCCGCGCTCTCCGTCGCCACGTACCGGGCCGACACTTGCCGGCTCACCTTCGGTGACTCGGGTGACCTGGAGATCAGCCACCACGAGCAGGAGCGCCAGGCATCCTGAGTACGGCCGGCTGCGCCGATTCCTCGCCCGTACGTACGGCCCGTCGCACTCAGCGGCGGGCCGTCACCGTTCCCTCCACCGCGAAGAGCTGCTCCTCCACGTGGTCGAGAGCCAGCCGCAGGGCACCGGTGGCCACCGCCGCCTCGCCGAGCAGGGACAGCGTGACCCGCGGCGGCCGCAGACAGTAGCGGGCCAGCTCGCTGCGGAGCGGATCCAGCACATCGTCCAGCCCGGTGGCCCAGCCACCCACCACCACGAGCTCCGGGTCCAGTGCCAGCACCAGCGCCGCGACATCGTGCACCAGGCGCTGAATGAACCGTTCGACCGCCGCCTGCGCCCGGGCATCGCCCTGCCGGGCCTTTGTGAACACATGGGCGACCGCGGGCTCGTCCAGCGGATCCAGCGGAGTGCCCGTCGTGGACAGAAGGCGCTCCGGAGTCACTTCGCGGCCCAGCAGATGCAGTGCCCCGATCTCGCCCGCAGCACCGCCGAAGCCCCGGTGCAGCCGCCCGCCGATCAGTGAACCGGCGCCCGGACTCAGTCCCGCCAGGACGAACACGATGTCGTCGGACTCGGTGGCCGCGCCCTTCCAGTGCTCCGCGACCGCTGCGGCGTTGGCGTCGTTCTCCACCAGGACGGGGCAGCGGAAGGAGCGTCGCAGCCGCTCACCCAGCGCGAGACCCGTCCAGCCCGGCAGGGCGGTTCCCAGTCGTACCGTCCCGTCCGCTTCCACGATTCCGGGGCTGCCTGCCCCCACCGCACGCAGGCTGCTCCTGGCCACACCCGTCCGCCGCAGGAGGTCGGCCACCACGGCCCTGACCTTGTCGAGCCGGTCGTCGGCATCTGCGGTCTCCGACACCTCGCGGGCGCCCGCGCCGATGATCCGGCCGTCCAGCCCGGACAGCAGTGCGGAGACACGGTGCGGGCCGATCTCTATCCCGAGCAGATGTCCGGCCTCGGCACGGAACCGGAACCGGCGGGCCGGCCGGCCCTGGCGTCGGGCCTGACCTCCGTCGGGCACCGACTCGACGACCAGGCCGGCTTCGAAGAGCCCCTCCATGACACCCTCGACCGTCGGCCGGGACAGCCCGGTGATCCGGGTCAGGTCCGTCAGGGTAGGAGCGTCGGCGCCACGCAGAGCGTGCAGCACCACCGCGGAATTGATGCGTCGCAACAGCGACGGATCCCCACCGGTCAGCCGGCCCACGGTGTGTCCTCCCAGCTCTAGCGCATGTCAGGCGGATGGTACTCGCTGCCCAGGTGCGGGGCGACCGTGGGCAGCGAAGGGGGCTCTCCGGGCAGGAAAGTCAGCCCGGAGCGACGAACCCGGACTCGTATGCCGCGATCACCGCCTGAGTGCGGTCCCTCGCGCCCAACTTGGCCAGTACGGCGCTGACATGGGTCTTCACGGTCTCGACGCCGACCACGAGCTTGGCGGCGATCTCCGCGTTCGACAGGCCACGCGCCATCAGCCGCAGGACCGCGGATTCCCGCTCGGTCAGCGCCGCCCGGTCCATGACCGCGCGCGCCTTGCTCGTCCCGTACTCGGCGGCGAGCTGCCGGACCGCCGCCGGGAAGAGCAGTGACTCGCCCTCGGCGACCAGACGCACCGCATGCACGATCTCGGCGGGCCGGGCACGTTTGAGGAGAAAGCCGTCCGCACCGGCACGCAACGCCTCGTAGACGTACTCGTCGTTCTCGAAGGTGGTCACCACCAGGATCTTCGGCGGATCGGGCACCGTGCGCAGCACCACCCGCGTGGCCTCGATGCCGTCCATCAGCGGCATCCGGACATCCATGGCCACCACATCGGGGCGCAGCCGATGCAGCAGCGGGATCACGGCGGCGCCGTCGCCCGCCTCGCCCACCACCTCGATATCGGGCTGAGCCTCAAGGACCGCACGCAAGCCCGCGCGGACGAGAGGTTCGTCATCGACCAGAAGTACGCTAACCGGCATTGGGCCACCTTAAGGGCTGCCCTGCAACCCTTGGCGGGGGTACGACCGGCCGACGTACGACTGCAGCTGCGGCACCTTGCCGCACCACCGGAACACCCACCCGCATCCGGTATGCCGATGTCCCCCGCCTCGTGGCGTGCCGGATCCGACGCCGCGCACCGATTCACCAGGGACTACGGGGCAATCCGCAAGCCGTCCAACGGAAGCCTCGCTCGAACGCGCCATTCCCCTTTGTACGGCCCGGTCTCGGCCTTTCCGCCCAGCAGCGCGGCCCGCTCCCGGATGCCCCGCAGCCCGCTCCCGCCGCTCGGCACAGCCGCCGAACCAGCTGCGGAGGCACTGAGCGGATTGGTCACCTCCAGCTCCAGCCGGCCGTCGGCGACCGTGATCCGTACACGGACGGCGACCGTGCCCGAATGACGCAGCACATTGGTGAGGGACTCCTGCAGGATGCGATACCCCTCGCGGGAGACCACGCCAGGAACCCGCTCCAGTGGACCTGACACATCAGCATCGATCTTCGCGCCCGAACCGCGCGCGGAGTCCAGCAGCCGGTCCGCTTCGACGAGCGTCGGCCGCTGTCCCACCGGCGTCCCCGATTCGCGCAGCACCCGCAGAACACGCTCCAGGTCGTCGAGTGCATCCCGGCCCGTCTCCTCGATCGCGGCCAGGGCCCGATCGGTGAACTCCGGGTCGCATGCCGCCCGGGCCGCGCCGGCCTGTACGACCGCGACCGTCAAAGCGTGACCGATCGAGTCGTGCAGCTCACGCGCGATGCGATTGCGCTCCAGCAACTGCTCCGTGCGTTCCTCCAGAGCGGTCAGCCGCTGCACCGGCGAGGGGCCGAGAAGCTGCTTGGCGGCCTCGGTGATCAGCCGGCCGCTCAACACGACGACGGCGAGCAGCGCCAGGAGGGGCAGGGGAGCGAACAGGGCATACCACCAGTGCGGATCCACCCCGCGGACCAACCATTGATCGCTCGGGCCGTTGCCGGATGCGGTGAGAACGAGGTCCACCGCGGTTGCCGACAGCCACACCGTCGCGTACCCCACGGGAACGGCAAGCACCATTCGGGTCTCCAGCCACAGCACGGTCCTCCAGCGATCGGCCCAAGTGGTTCCCCTGGCCGCGGAGATAGAGGCATCGGCTCTGCCTCGCTGTTGCGGTGTCAGAAGCAGTTGCGCCTGCACCCCCTCGGCCAGCCGCGTACCGGGCAACAGGCCGACCGGTACGGCGAAGACCATGGGCGCCCACGGGGAATCCGGCGCGATGAATATCCACACGCTGTAGCCCGCACCCGGGACGAGGAGATGCAGCCACCGGGTGTAGGTGACAGACACGGCGAGCGGACGCAGGAGGCGGAGCATGCGGCCATCGTGTCAGCCGCGTGGGCGCGGCGGCTCCCCCGGGAGAGGGAGGCGATCCCCGCCCGCGGGGGAGGCGAGAGGCTGGGCGTGGCCGCGAGGCTTGGGACATGACCAGCATCGACGTCCATGAGCTCACCAAGGAATTCGGCACGACCCGTGCAGTGGACAACCTCACGTTCAGTGTGCGACCCGGGCGCGTCACCGGTTTTCTCGGCCCCAACGGCGCGGGCAAGTCCACCACCATGCGACTCGTTCTCGGCCTCGACCGGCCCACCGGCGGCTCGGCCACGATCGGTGGGCAGCCCTACGCCGCACTCGTTGATCCGCTGCGGCGGGTCGGAGCCCTGCTGGACGCCCAGGCCGCTCATGGCGCGCGCACCGCACGGAACCACCTGCTCGCCCTGGCGGTCAGCAACGGCCTCGGTGCGCGCAGAGTCGGCGAGGTCCTGGAGGAGGCAGGCCTCGGCGCGGTCGGCGGAGCCCGCATCAGGACCTTCTCGCTGGGCATGCGACAGCGACTGGGCATAGCGGCCGCGCTGCTGGGCGACCCGGAGGTCATCATGCTGGACGAGCCGTCGAACGGCCTCGATCCGGAAGGCATCATCTGGATCCGCGAGCTGATGAAGCGGCTCGCCCGCGAGGGCCGCACGGTCCTGGTCTCCAGCCACCTGATGAACGAGACCTCGTCGTTCGCCGACCACCTCGTGATTCTCGGCCGGGGCCGGCTCCTCGCCGACCTGCCGATGCGGGAATTCCTGGATTCCCGCAGCAGGCCCCGCGCACGGGTCCGCACGACCGAGTCCACGCGGCTGCGCGATGCCCTGATCCGCAAGGGGTATGAGCCCGCGCAGGGCGACGACGGCCGTTGGACCGTCGAGGGCGCGAAGGCCGCGGAGATCGGTGCGATAGCCGCCACCGAAGGCATTCCCGTCCTCGAACTCACCGATGAGCAGGTCACGTTGGAGCAGGCCTATCTCGACCTCACCGCCGACGCCGCGGAATTCGCATCGGCTTCGGCCGCATCCGCCAACCATCTGGAGGCCTGACCATGTCGACCACCGCAGTGCTGCGTTCCGAGTGGATCAAGATGAGATCGGTCCGGTCCGTCGCGGGATCCCTGGCAGCGGTCCTCGTCGTCACCCTTGCCATCACCCTGCTCGCCTTCTCCATCATCGGCCAGTCCGAGGCGGACAACGCCGATGCCGAGCCGGTCTTCGACGCCTTCTACGCATTGAACTTCGGCCAGATCGCTGCCATCAGTTTCGGGGCGACCGCGCTCTCCTCCGAGTTTCTCAACGGGGCTCTGCGGATATCGCTTGCCGCTGTTCCGCGCCGCAATCTCTTCTACGCCACCAAGATCGCCCTGGTCGGGGCGTCGGCACTCGTCGTCGGTCTCATCACCAGCTTCAGCGCCTTCCTCGTGGGACAACTGTTCATGGGCAAGTACGCGATCGGCCTGGGGGAGCCGGGTGCCCTGCGGGCAGCCTTCGGGGGCGGGATCTATCTGGCGCTGATGGCCCTGCTCGCGGCCGGACTGACAGCGCTGCTGCGCAGCGCCGTGGCCGTGCTCAGCCTGCTCATCCCGTTCGTGCTCATCGTTTCTTTCGTGGTCGGTGATGTCGCGGGTGGGGCCGCGCAGTATCTGCCGGACCGGGCAGGACAGTTGGTGCTCCACCAGAACCCCGGAGGGAGCCTCGGACCGTGGGGCGGACTCGCGGTGACAGCGGCTTGGGCCCTGGCCGCGCTGCTGGCGGGCTGGTGGGCGATCCGGCGCAGGGACGCGTAGCCCGCTTCCCGATCCACATACGGAGCAGGGCGGCTGAATGCGCCTCAAAGCACATGGCGAGGGGCGGTTGTCAGTGCCGGGCGGTTTACTGGCGGCATGACCACCGCACATCACCTCCGCCTCATCGACGCGATGCGCACCCTGGACTTTCCCACGGAGCGCATCCGGTCGGGTTGGGGAGTCAGCGGCCCCGGGTATCACACGGCGTCCCTGCACGCGGACGTCGATCACTGGGACGACGACGAGGTGCGGCGACTGGAGCACCGGGCCCAGTGCCTCGCGGAGCACGACGCGTTGCTGACGCTGCTCGCCGGTCGCTGGGGGGATCCACAGACGATCAGCCTGTGGAGCGCACAGGAGCGGATGATCGCGGGTGAGGAGATAGCGGAGGCATGGGCCGAGACGGTCGCGGGCTGCGAGTATCTCCAGCTCTGGAAGATCGACGGCCGTTGGACCGCCATCGGGCTCTACCTGGAGGAGGAAGGGCCGGGGTGCGAGCTGAACGTGGTGGTGACGGAGATCGATCCGCCGTGAGACGAGCGGATTGTGCGGGTGCAGACGGCGCGAGGCGGGTGTGCGTCAGAGGTCGTCGATGGGGACGGTGGTGCGGTGGGCGACGCAGTCGAGGAGGCGTCCGTACTCCTCCGCCATCGTCTGCGCGGTCCAGTGGGCGTTCAGGCCGCTGGGGTTGGGCAGCGCCCAGACGCGGGTGCCGCCGATCGTGTGGTCCTGCGGACCGATGCGGGCGGTACGCCGGCCGAAGGCCGTGCGGTACGCCGTGACGCCTACGACTGCCAGCCACTGCGGCCGCAGGTCCTCGACCTTGGCTGCCAGGATCTGTCCGCCCTCGCGGAACTCCTCGGCGGACAGTTCGTCCGCCCGGGCGGTGGCACGGGCGACCACGTTGGTGATGCCGAGGCCGTACCGCAGCAGTTCGGTCTGCTCGGCCGGCCTCAACTGCCGAGGGGTGAAGCCGGACCGGTGGAGCACCGGCCAGAACCGGTTGCCGGGGTGAGCGAAGTGGTGTCCCGTCGCCCCCGTCATCAGGCTCGGATTGATTCCGCAGAAGAGCACACGCAGGCCGCCCGCGACCACATCGGGAACGGTGCGGTCGCGGGCGGCCTGGAGCTCTTCGGGCGTCATACGGCTGCGTTCGAGGCCGTCAGAGGATGGAGCCCGGCGTGTATGCGGCGGCCTCGGGGTGCTGCTTGGCGATCTCCTCGATGCGGGAGATCAGTGCGGTGACCTGGTCGCCCGCCGCCCCGGTGAAGGAGAGCTTGTCGGCCATCAGCGCGTCGAGCTGCGCGCGGTCCAGTGGGATGCGGTCGTCTGCGGCCAGCTTGTCGAGCAGCTCGTTGCGCTCGGCGCCCTGCTCACGCATGGCCAGGGCCGAGGCGACCGCGTTCTCCTTGATCGCTTCGTGGGCGACCTCACGGCCGACACCGGCTCGCACCGCGCCCATCAGCACCTTGGTCGTGGCGAGGAACGGGAGGTAGCGGTCCAGCTCACGGGCGACGACGGCCGGGAACGCGCCGAACTCGTCGAGCACCGTCAGGAAGGTCTCCAGCAGACCGTCGAAGGCGAAGAAGGCGTCCGGGAGCGCGACCCGGCGGACCACGGAGCAGGACACGTCGCCCTCGTTCCACTGGTCGCCCGCCAGCTCGCCGGTCATCGACGCGTAGCCGCGCAGGATCACCATCAGGCCGTTGACGCGCTCGCAGGACCGGGTGTTCATCTTGTGCGGCATCGCGGACGAGCCGACCTGACCCGGCTTGAAGCCCTCGGTCACCAGCTCGTGCCCGGCCATCAGACGGATCGTCTTGGCGACCGACGAGGGAGCCGCGGCCAGCTGGACCAGCGCGGTCACCACGTCGTAGTCGAGCGAGCGCGGGTAGACCTGGCCGACCGACGTGAAGGCCTGCGCGAACCCGAGGTGTGCGGCGATGCGCTGTTCGAGGTCGGCGAGCTTCCCGGCGTCGCCGCCCAGCAGGTCGAGCATGTCCTGCGCGGTGCCCACGGGGCCCTTGATGCCGCGGAGCGGGTAGCGGTCCAGCAGGTCCTCGAGCCGCCCGTACGCCACCAGGAGCTCGTCGGCCGCGGTCGCGAAGCGCTTGCCGAGCGTGGTGGCCTGCGCGGCGACGTTGTGGGAGCGGCCGGCCATGACCAGCTCGCGGTACTCGCCCGACAGCTTGCCGAGCCGGGCCAGGACGGCCACCGTGCGGTCGCGCATCAGCTCCAGGGAGAGCCGGATCTGAAGCTGCTCCACGTTCTCCGTGAGGTCCCGGGAGGTCATGCCCTTGTGGACCTGCTCGTGGCCGGCGAGGGCGTTGAACTCCTCGATCCGGGCCTTCACGTCATGCCGGGTGACCTTCTCGCGCTCGGCGATCGAGGCCAGGTCCACCTGGTCGATGACTCGTTCGTAGTCGGCGAGCGCGGCGTCCGGCACCTCGATCCCGAGGTCCTTCTGAGCGCGCAGCACCGCCAGCCACAGCTGGCGTTCCAGCTTCACCTTCTGCTCGGGGGACCAGAGGACGGCCAGCTCCGTGGAGGCGTAGCGGCCGGCCAGGACATTGGGGATGCGAGGCTTCGCAGACACAGCAGTCACGTGTCCAGAGCTTACCTGCCGTCCTGAGCTGCTCGTGAGCGTCCACCACGTCCATAAGGTCCAGGTCAGAGGCTCCTGGGCCGTCACCGTCCCACGCGCGGCGTGCGAGACGCGCGTGGGACGGAACGCCCCCGGGCCGATGGTTCCGGCACCGCCGGGGCCCGGGGGCGCAGCCCGTCCGGGGCCGGCGCGGGCACCGTTGCGCGTCGGCAGCCCTCCGTCGTCGAGTGCGCGGAGTGATGGAGTGGTGACGGTGTGTGCGGTGCGGTGGTCGATGCGCGGCGTGTGGAGCGGGAACTCGCGGAACGGGAACTCGCGGCACGGGGGCGCGCCGCCGTGAGCGCCGACGGCGCAGGGCCTCAGCGGATCCCGTAGTAGAGGGAGTTGTGTGCGGTGTCCGGCAGGTACAGCACGTCGTTTCCGTCCGAGTCCCGACGCACCGCGAGCCGGTCCGCGCTCACGCCCGGCGCGGCGGACTGCGCGGTCCAGGTCCCGTCCGCCGACTGCGTCGCGGCGAAGACGCGGTCGGTACCTGAGCCGGTCACGTAGTAGATCCGCTTGGTGTCCGTCTCGTCCCACGTGATACCGAGTGCCGCGGCGGTCTGGCCGCCGGCGTACACGGTCTTGCTGACCCAGTCGGTGCCGCTCGGGTAGGCGTAGTACACGCGGAAGTTGCCGCCGCTGTCGGCCGAGCGGTAGCGGTAGGCGACCTTCGGGGTGGAGCCGTCGAGGGTGAGCTTGGCGCTCTGCACCGCCGGACCCGTGTAGGCGTTGTCGATGCTCCACTCCTCGCCCGAGGTGAGCTCCTGGATCACGTCCGAGGTGTCGGGTGTCACCGGGACGGTGAGCGCCGCGCCCGCGCTGTCCGCGAAGGCGCCGGTCGACGGGTCGTAGCGGAGGTAGGAGAGCTGGTGCCGGAACCCGGTCGCCGGGGCCTTGGCCCACTCGTACAGCAGGTGCACACGCCCGGCGGCGTCCACCGTCAGGTCGTCGGGGTACACGGAGCGGTTCAGCGTGCCGGCGAAGGTGGCGACCACGCTCCAGCGTGAGGCGGCGTTGTCCCAGCGGTACAGCTTGCCGGGGCGCTGGTCGGAGCCGGAGCCGACGCGGGCGGCCAGGTACAGGTCGCCGTTGGGCGCGGTGGTCACGATCGGGTAGGTGATGCCCACGCCCTGGTCGGGCAGTTCGGCCGCGTGGTCCGTGACGTCGCCGCCGGGGGCCTCGGTGCGGAAGTAGCGCCAGGCGTCGGCGTGCATCGAGGCGAACACGTGCAGGCGGCCGCTGCCGTCGCGCGCGACGGACGGCTGGTTGTGACCGTTGTCGTCGGCGAACTCGGCCTGCTGCCCGTTCTTGTCGAGCAGCGGCAGACGGCTCCAGACCCCGTCCGGGTCGCGCCGCGCGATGGCCGGGCGGTGCGTGGCGGCCGTCGAGCCGGGCTCGTTGAAGGCGAAGTACGTGTACTGACCGCGGCCCTTGTACGTGGCGACAGGTGTCCACCAGGCGGCCTGGTTCGACGAGTCCATCGTGTACGGAACCTTCTCGATCACCGTTGCCGCGGCTGCCGTGGGGCCCGTGCTGTCGGCCTGGGCGGCCGGGACGAGCGCGAGCAGGGCGGCCAGGGCCGCGGCCGGGGCGGCGTACGCGCGTGCCGTGGGACGTCGCAAGGTGAACTCCTTCGCGGGCGTGATGGTGAGGCGGACGGGAACGGTCCCGCAGGCCGGTCCCCTCCGCTGCGCCGGAAACCTACAACAGATCCCAGATCGTGAATAGAGATTGCGCAATGCGGATATGAGATACGTCTTGGGGATGGTACTTGCGGCATGGCGAGGGGCCCGGTGAAGGCCTTTCTGCCTTCACCGGGCCCCGGGGCCTGCCGTGCGCCGTCGGCTCAGCGCCGGATGAGGTCGGTGACCTCCTCGGCGGCCTTCTTCATCGCGTCCTTCGGCTTCGACTTGCCGACCAGGACGGCCTGGACCTGCTTGGCCACGGCTTCCTCGATCTGGGCGTTCTGCGCGAACTGCCAGAACGGGCTGCCGGTCGCCGTGTCGGTGATCTTCTCGGTCCACTCGGTGGTGAAGGTGTCCTGCGCGACCTTCGGGTCGGCCAGGCCCGCCGTGGTGGACGGCGGCAGCGCGCGGGAGGCGAAGTACTCGGTGGTGGTGGCGCGGTCGGAGGTGGTGTGCAGCGCGAACTCCGTCGCCGCGTCCTGACCCTTGCCCTTGACGATCGCGATCACACCGCCCCACAGCAGCGCCTGAGGCGTGTCACCGGAGCGCAGCACCGGCCGCTTCATCGGCTGCATCGCGTCGGCCAGCGTCTTGTCCTTGGACTGGGCCGCGGTCACCCCCTTGCCGATGATGGCGTCGTCGTAGAAGGCGGCCTTGCCCTGCCCGAACAGGGCGCGCGCGTCGAAGCGGTCCACGTCCGCGGCGATCAGCTTCTCGTCGTGCAGCTTCTTGTACCAGGTGACCGCGTCGATGGAGGCGTCGTCCCCGATGGTGACCTTGCTGTCCTCCAGGAGGGTGCAGCCGAAGGTCTGCATCCACGGGAAGATGTCCTTGAGCTGCGCGACCTTGGTGGCCGCGGCGTAGGGCACGACACCGCCGCCGAGCCCCTTCAGCTCCCGCAGCGCGCCCTCGAACTCCTCGATGGTGGTGGGGTGCTTCTTGATGCCGGCCTTCTCCAGGAGCTTGGAGTTGGCGATCACACCGATCGAGCCGGTGTTCCACGGCAGGCCGTACTGCTTGCCGTCGTACATGCCGCTGTCCAGCGCCACGTTCGTGTAGCCACCCTTGAGGGCCACGGAACTGAGATCGGCGAGCTTGCCCATCTGCGCCACCGCGGCGAGCCAGGCGATGTCGAGGTGCACCGCGCCGGTCGTCTCCCCGCCGCCGAGCTTGAGGGTGAGCTGGCTCAGGTACTCGTTGTACGGGTACGAGACCGCGCGGACCTTGGAACCCTCGGCCTTCTCCCACGCCGCGATGATCTTCTCGATCGAGGGCTTGGCGGCCTCCTCGTTGAGCGACCAGGAGGTGAAGTCGAAGTTCTTGGACTTCGTGTCGCCTCCGTTGGAGGAGGTGCCGGCGCCGGACGGTGCGCAGGCGCCGAGCGCGCCGGCGCCGGCCACACCGAGCGCGCCGATGCCGAACATGCGCAGCGCGCCGCGCCGGCTGATGCCAGAGGTGGTCATGGTGTCTCCATGGGGAGTGGGTGGAAGGGGAGGTGCTTGGGCAGGGGCGGGCGGATCCCGCGGGCTCAGCTCTTGACCGAGCCGGCGGTCATGCCGCCGACGAGGTAGCGCTGCAGGAACATGAAGGCGACGACCACCGGAGCGGACACCACCAGTGAGGCGGCCATCAGCTCGGGCCAGGCGGTCTGGAACTCGCCGATGTAGGTGGAGACCAGGCCGGGCGGCAGGGTCTGCTTCTCCTTGTCGGCCAGCGTCACGGCGAAGATGAAGTCGTTCCAGCCGCGGACGAAGGCGAACAGGCCGGCGGCGATCATTCCGGGCGCGGCCAGTGGTGCCACGATGGAGTGCAGCGTCCGCCACCGGGAAGCGCCGTCGATGGACGCGGCCTCCAGCAGGGCGTCCGGGATGGTGTCGAAGATGCCCTTCAGCATCCAGACGCACAGCGGCATCGTGAACGTGGTGAAGGACAGCACCAGTGCGGTGTACGTGTTCAGCAGGCCGAAACTGGAGAACACGGCGTACAGCGTCACCAGCAGGAGCGCCTGGGGGAACATCTGGGAGGCCAGCACCAGGTGCATCAGCGACCGTCGCCCGCGGTAGCGGAACTTGGAGAACGAGTAGCCCATGTACGTGGCGACGACCACGCTCAGCACGGCGGTGATCGAGGCGACGATGAGGGAGTTGACCAGGTACTTGACCAGCTGGTCGTTCTCGGCGAGGGCCGTGAAGTTACTGAAGGTGATCTCGGTGGGTATGAGCTTCGGCGGGAACTGGAAGGTCTGTTCGGGGCTGCTCAGGGCGGTGGCCAGGAGCCAGTAGACCGGCAGCATGCCGAAGGCACCGATCACCAGGATCGCGGTCCAGGCGGCGATCCGCGAGCGCAGCAGATCCTTGCGTATCCGGCGTCGCTTGGCGTGCCTCGCGGGTGCGGCGGACGCGCTGAGCCGGTCGGCTCCGGACAGCGGAGTGGTGGTCGTGGTGGTCATCGGGCGTCGCCCTTCCGCTCGGTGATCCTGAGGTAGACGGCGACGAGGACGAGCAGGAGCAGCATCCACAGGCCGCCCAGCGCGGTCGCCCGGCCGATGTCGAAGCCCTTGAAGGCGGTCTGGTACACGGCGGTCGCGAAGGTCTCGGTGGCGCCGGCCGGGCCGCCGCCGGTGAGCACGTAGATGGTGTCGAAGTGCTGGAAGTTCCAGATGAACTCCAGCAGCAGCACGATGGAGGCGACACCGCGGACCTGCGGCCAGGTCACGGCGAAGAAGCGCCGGATCGATCCCGCCCCGTCCATCGAGGCCGCCTCGTGCAGTTCCTTGGGCACGGTCTGCAGACCTGCCAGGAGCATCACCATCATCCAGGGGAAACTCGCCCAGGTCTTGGTGACGATGACCGCGAGCATGGCGGTGCCGGGCTGGCCGAGCCAGGAGATGGACTCCTCGATGATCCCGGCCTTCATGAGCACGCCGTTGAGCACGCCGTAGTTCGAGTTGAAGATCCACATCCACAGGAAGGAGACCACCACGCCCGGGATCACCCACGGGAACAGGAACAGTCCGCGCAGGAAGCCGCTGCCCTTCAGGCCCGAGTTCAGCGCGAGCGCGAGCGCGAAGCCGACCACGAAGGGGACGAGCGTCGCGCCGAAGGTGAAGATCAGCGTCTGCTTGAGGATCGTGAGGAATTCGCCGTCCAGCCAGTAGCTGAAGTTCTCCAGGCCGACGAATTCGCGGCCCGGCAGCCGCAGGTCCTGCTTGAAGAAGCCGGTGAACAGGGCGGACACCAGCGGATAGATGATGATCGTCGCGAACAGGGCGAGCCCCGGTGCGGTGAGCAGCAGTGCGAACGCGCCGTTGGAGAGCCGTCCGCCGGTCCGCTCGCGGCGTGGAGCGGCCTTGTGTGGAGGTGCGGCCGTACTCATGGGTGTGTCCTCTCGAACGGGGCGGGAGCGGTGGTGCAGGGCGTGGCACGGGAGGCCGTGCGCAGACAGGCGGATGTGACGCGGCCGGGCGTGAGCGGTGAGCCGCCCCGTCCTCCGCTTCGACCGAGGCCCTGTGTGAATGCCATGCATGCTCCGTTGAACGCAAGTTGCAGCATGCGGGATCGTTCTCCATATCGTGCGACGGCGTCAACCCTTTAGGTCGGTGAATCGCCGGTTCTGTCTGAGACCGGCGAAGTCGCCGCACATGCCATGAGCTTGGCTGATGACCCACGGCGGCGATGTCGTCGGCTGCGCTGGAAACCTACATCACATCCCACTGTCCGAACAGTGGTTGCACAATATGGATGTGATGTACGTTCAAGGCCGCTCCGCTGCGGCGGAGAGCATCCGAGCATCACATCAAGGAGGCCGCTCCGTGCGGGAAGAAGAGGTCCATTACGACATCGCCGTCATCGGCGGCGGCCTGGCGGGGACCTGCGCGGCCATCGCCGCTGCCCGGCTCGGCCGACGAGTCGCCCTGGTGAACAACCGGCCCGTCCTGGGCGGCAACGCCAGCAGCGAGGTCCGCGTCTGGGTCTGCGGCGCCACGGCCCACGGCGTGCACCGCTGGGCCCGCGAGACCGGCATCATGGGCGAGCTGTACACGGAGAACCAGTACCGCAACCCCGAGGGGAACCCGTACTACTGGGACCAGGTGGTCCTCGACGCCGTCCGGGCCGAACCGGGCATCGACCTGTACCTCAACACCGACGTGCGGGAGGTCGACGCGAGCGGCCCGGACGACGCGCGCGAGGTGCACTCCTGCACCGGCTGGATGATGGGCTCCGAGCGGCGTATCACCTTCCACGCACAGCAGTTCCTCGACTGCACCGGCGACGGCCTGCTCGGCCACCTCGCCGGTGCCCACTACCGCATCGGCCGCGAGGCGCGCTCGGAGTTCGGCGAACCCTGGGCACCCGAGGACGCGGACCAGGCGCTGCTGGGGTCGACGATCCTGTTCCACACCAAGGACACGGGCCGGCCGGTGAAGTTCGTGCGGCCCGACAGCGCCCGCGACCTCACCACCACGCCCATCCTGCGCAACCGCGTGCTGCGCACCGGCGACAACGGCTGCGACTACTGGTGGATCGAGTGGGGCGGCGAGCTGGACACCGTCCACGACAACGAGCGCATCCGCGACGAACTCCAGGCCGTGATCATGGGCATCTGGGACCACATCAAGAACTCCGGTGAGTTTCCGGACGCCGAGAACCTGACGCTGGAATGGGTCGGCAGCCTCCCCGGCAAGCGCGAGTACCGCCGCTTCCTCGGTGACCACATGCTGACCCAGCAGGACATCCTCGAGCAGCGGCAGTTCGCCGACCGCGTGGCCTTCGGCGGCTGGTCCGTCGACCTCCACCCGGTGCAGGGCATGTACGCCGACGAGCCCGGCGCCCGCCAGCGCTACGCGGACGGCATCTTCCACATTCCGCTGCGCTCCCTGTACTCGGCGAACGTCACGAACCTCCTGTTCGCCGGGCGCAACATATCCGCCACCCACATCGCCTTCGGTGCCACCCGCGTCATGGCCACCTGCGCCACGCTCGGCGAGGCCGCGGGCACGGCCGCCGCGCTGTGCGTCGCCGGGAGCCTCAGCCCCCGGGAACTCGCCGCGGACCACCCCGAGCTGGTGCGCCGTGCCCTGCTGCGGCAGGACGCCTCGGTCATCGGCCTGTCCGACGACGACCCCGGCAACCTCGCGCGCACGGCCCGCGTCAGCGCCTCCTCGTACCTGAGCCGGCTGGCCGCCGAGCCCACGCCGGCCGTGCCCGGCGAGCCGTACCCGCTCACCCGCGACCTCGCGCTGCTGCTGCCGGTGGACCCGGCACTCGACACGGTCGACCTGCTCGTCCACGGCGCCCCGGGCGAGCGGCCGGGCGAACTCACCGTGGAACTGTGGAGCACCGGCCGCCCCGAGAACGCGGTCCCCGTCGACCATGTGCTCACCACCACGGTGACCGTGCCGGCCGGCGGCCCCCACTGGGTGACGGCCCGCCTCGACCACCGCCCGGAGGCTCCGGAGAACGTCGTACTGATCGTGCGTGCCTGCCCGGGCGCGGCGCTGGTGCTCGTTCCCGAGCGGACCGACGGCGTCCTCGCACTGCGCAGCAGGGTCGAAGGGGACGCGGCCGTCGACCACGACATCCCGGAGGAGGACGGCCAGCTGGTCCTGGAGTGGCAGGCCCGCGGGCTGCGCCGCCGGACCTTCGGCTTCCGTGCGACCCCGGACACCGCCGCGTTCCTGCCCGAGCGGGCCGTCGGCGGATTCCAGCGCGCCTACGGGGGCCCGCAGATGTGGTCGTCCGAGCCGCTGCCCGACCCGGACCGGGCCGCGCAGTGGCTGCGCCTGGACTGGGACCAGGAGCAGACACTCACCGAAACACGTGTGGTGTTCGACGACGACGTCGACGAGTACCTCAACAACCTGCACCGCCACCGCACGCCGTTCGAGATCATGCCCGAGCTGGTCCGCGACTACCGGGTCCAGGGCCGCGAGCCGGACGGCACCTGGCGCACTCTGCTGACCGTGACGGGCAACCGCCGCCGCCACCGGGTACACCAGCTGGAGGGCGCGGACGGCGGGCCCGTGCGCACCGACGCGCTGCGGCTCGTGGTGGACGCGACGCACGGGGCGCGGCACGCGCACGTGATCGCGTTCAAGGCGTACGGCGCGTAACCACACGGAGAAGGGGCCCGGGTCGGTCGACCCGGGCCCCTTCGCGTGCGTGATTCAGAGGGCGCCGAGGGCCTGGCTGATGGCGTCCGCGGCTTCGATGACCTCGCGTGTGAGGGCATGACGCTGCCCTTCGCCCTCGGCGCGGTTGCCGAGGAGGGAAGTGGGGCCCCACAGGGAGATGGCGGCGACGACATCGCCCGAGGCGTCGCGGACGGGCGCGGCGAGCGAAGCGCGCCCCAGGGCGCGTTCCTCGGCCTCGATGGCGTAGCCGGTGCGGCGGACGGTGTCGATCTCGCTGTCGAGGAGGTCGTGGCTGGTGGTCGTGTAGTCGGTGTGCGCCACGAGCGGTTCGGGAAGCAGTGTGCGGCGCTCCTTGGGCGTGAGGCCGGTGAGGAGGCATTTGCCGATGCTGGTGGCGTGCAGCGGGGCGGTGTGTCCGGCCTGCGTGTACGACTTGGGGGTGCGGGTCCCCTCGAAATTGCACAGGAACATCAGCTCGGTACCGCGGCGGATGGCGACGTTGGCTCCGAGTCCGGTGCGGGTGGCGAGGTCCTGGAGGACCATGCGGGCGGCGCGGTGGACGGGGTGGCGATTGGTGGCGGTGGCGGCGAGCGGGAGGATACCGAGGCTGAGGCGGTAGAGGTTGCTGACCGGGTCGCGTTCGACCATGTCGAGGCGTTCGAGGGTGGACAGGAGGCGGGAGGTGGTGGAGGAGCCCAGTCCGGTGAGTTCGGCGACGTCGGAGACGCGCAGTTCCGGACGGCCGGAGTCGAGTGCGCGCAGCACCGAGACCGCTCGTTCGACGCTCTGGTTCGTCCCGGCGTCGGTCGCCCGCGTAGCCATGACCCTCCTCATTTTGCAAACGGCTTGCACAATCTGCATCAGCATATCGCGTCGAACTGAGGGTTGTTCTGGAAATCCGACGGCTCGCGGCCGGAACGTATACAGCTCATCCGTCGTGCTGCGCGAGGCACCCGTGAGGGGCGTCATCCGCGGTAAGGGGGGGGCGCATGGCGGGGCGGGAGTTTCCGCTGATGTCGCCGGTGCGCGCCGCTGCTCCGTCGCCAACGCCCGGGAAAGGGACCCCTGGGTGGCAACGTTGTCGCAAGCGGGACGAACCCTGAAAGACGCGCAAGCGCGTTCGAATGGGGCCCTGGTGAGGGTCTCCGACGCCGCGGTCCGGTCCGTGAGGTGCTACGGGCGCGGATCCGGGTCGGCCCGGCGCCATGTCGCCACGGGGCCGGGATCGCCGGCGTTCTCGGGGGTGACCCAGAACGCCTTCCCCAGCTCGGCGCTGTACTGGGCACCCGACCGTCCGTCCCCGGAGGAGCGGCCGGTCAGCCGGCGGCCGATCCACGGCATCAGGTGCTCGCGGGCGAAGCGGAGGTCCTCGACGCGCCGCCGGGCCCACCTGGGCGGTACGGCGACCGGCAGCGGTGAACGCCAGTCGTTCTCCGCGGGCAGTCCCAGCGTCTGCCAGACCGCCTCGGCCACCCTGTTGTGGCCGTCGGCCGTCAGATGCAGCCGGTCGACGTCCCACAGCCGGGGATCGCCCAGGGCCGGTGCTCCGTACAGGTCGACGACCACCGCACCGTGCCGGGCCGCCAAGTCGTCGACCAGGGAGAACAGCTCCTCCATCCGCGGACGGAAGCGCTCCATCACCGGGCCGTTCCGCCCCGGGCTCCGCATCAGCACGAGCTTCTCGCACGAGGGTGCGAGCCGTTCCACGGCCTCTTCGAGCCGTCCCCGGACCATACCCATGTCGCATGTGGGGCGCAGTGTGTCGTTGAGGCCGCCGACGAGCGTGACGACATCGGCCCGCATGGCGGCGGCCACGTCGACCTGCTCGTCGACGATCTGGCCGATCAGCTTGCCCCGCACGGCGAGATTCGCGTAACGGAATCCCGGAGTACGGGCGGCCAGCCGTCCGGCGAGGACATCGGCCCAGCCGCGGTACGAACCGTCGGGCAGCTGGTCCGACATGCCCTCGGTGAACGAGTCGCCGACCGCGACAAGACTGCTGTAGGAGGCATTTATTTCCATGGCGATGCGATCGTATCGTGGCGGACCCGCCCCCTTCCGGGGCCCGGTCCGGGGCGCGGCCGGTATCCGTGCCGCGCCCCCGCATGCGTGTCAGCGTGCCTTCGGGCGCCCCACCAGCTCGCGGAGCACGTCCTCCATGGTGACCATTCCGGCCAGCCGGTCGTCCTCGTCGAGTACCGCCGCCAGATGCGTACGGCTGCGCCGCAGCGCGGTCAGGACGTCGTCGAGCGGTGTGTCGGCCCGGACCCGGGCGATGGGGCGCATCGCGGTCACCGGGAAGGGCACGTCGTGCGGCGTGGCATCCAGGGCGTCCTTCACATGGAGGTAGCCCAGGATCCGCTCCTCGCCGTCCATCACGGGGAAGCGCGAGAACCCGGTCTCGTACGAGAGCCGTTCCAGTTGTTCCGGTGTGGTCCCGATCCTGGCGTACGTGACCCGGTCCACCGGCATCACCACGTCCCGCACCGGGCGACGGCCCAGTTCGAGGGCGTGGCGCAGCCGCTCGGCGGAGCGGTCGTCGACCAGCCCGGCGTCGCCCGCGTCCGTCACCAGCCGGGCCAGTTCGTCGTCGGAGAACGTGGCGGTCACCTCGTTCTTCACCTCGACCCGAAGGATCTTGAGCAGCGCGTTGGCGAAGGCGTTGATCGCGAAGATCACCGGACGCAGCGCCCGCGCGAGGGCCACCAGCGGCGGACCGAGCAGCAGCGCGGCCCGCACCGGCTCGGCCAGCGCGATGTTCTTCGGCACCATTTCGCCCAGGAGCATGTGCAGATACGTCGCCACGGACAGCGCGATCACGAACGAGATCGGATGGATCAGTCCGTGCGGCATGCCCACCGCGTCGAAGACGGGCTCCAGCAGATGCGCGATGGCCGGCTCGGCGACGATACCGAGCACCAGGGTGCACAGGGTGATGCCGAGCTGCGCCGCCGCGAGCAGCGCCGATACGTGTTCGAGGCCCCAGACGACGCTTCGCGCCCGCCTGTTCCCGGCCTCGGCCTCGGGCTCGATCTGGCTGCGGCGTACGGAGATCAGCGCGAACTCCGCCCCGACGAAGAAGGCATTGACGACCAGGGTCATCAGTCCGATGAGGAGCTGGACGGCGATCATCGTGCGTTCTCCGTCCGCTCGTCGTCACCGGGCAACGGCGCGTGCAGCAGGGCACGCGCGGCGCGGCGTCCGGACGCGTCGACCACATCGATCCGCCAGCCCGCCAGCTCGACCGTGTCGCCCACGGCGGGGATCCGGCCCACCTCGGTGGCGATGAGCCCGGCGAGCGTCTCGTACGGTCCGTCCGGCACCCGCAGTCCGATCGTCTTCAGCTGGTCGAGGCGCGCGGCCCCGTCGGCCGACCACAGGATCCGTCCGTCGGTGTCCTCGCCGGCCGGTGCGAGGTCGGCGGTCTCGTGCGGGTCGTGCTCGTCGCGCACCTCACCGACCACCTCCTCGACGATGTCCTCCAGCGTCACGACGCCGGCCGTGCCGCCGTACTCGTCGATGACGACCGCCATCGCGAGCCTGCTGGACAACCGGTCCAGGAGCCGGTCCACCGTGAGGGTCTCCGGCACGAGCAGGGGTTCGCGCAGCATCTCCGAGACGCGTGTACGGGACCGCTGCTCGGCGGGGACGGCCAGCACGTCCTTGATGTGCGCCACGCCGATGACCGTGTCCAGGCTGCCGAGATAGACGGGGAAGCGGGACAGACCCGTCGCCCGGGTGGCGTTCGCGACGTCCTCGGCCGTCGCCTGCGCCTCCAGTGCGGTGACCTGGACCCGAGGGGTCATCACGTTCTCCGCCGTCAGTTCCGCCAGGTTCAGCGTGCGGACGAACAGCTCCGCCGTGTCCGCTTCCAGCGCACCTTCCTTCGCGCTGTGCCGCGCCAGTGCG
The DNA here is from genome assembly GCF_053593015.1 of Streptomyces sp. NPDC002403. Lineage (NCBI taxonomy): Bacteria > Bacillati > Actinomycetota > Actinomycetes > Kitasatosporales > Streptomycetaceae > Streptomyces > Streptomyces sp. NPDC002403. The sequence goes on from NZ_JBSFBQ010000037.1 coordinate 78,702, forward strand.
GCCAGCTCCTGGGGGCTGCGCGCGGAGGCCAGCTCCTCGGCCGGTTCCAGGCCGAGGCGCCGCACCATCCGGTTGGCGGTGTTGTTGAGGTGGCTGATGAAGGGCCGGAACACAGCGGTGAAGGCACGCTGCGGGGTGGCCACGGCCTTCGCCACGGCCAGCGGGGAGGAGATCGCCCAGTTCTTCGGGACGAGTTCACCGACGATCATCAGGAACACGGTGGACAGGGCCGTTCCCAGCACCAGGGCCACCGAGGACGCCACGCTCGGGGGCAGGCCCACCGCCTCCACCGGTCCGCGGATCAGCTTCGCGATGGACGGTTCGGAGAGCATGCCGACCACCAGGTTGGTGACGGTGATGCCGAGCTGGGCACCGGAGAGCTGGAAGGTGAGGCTGCGTACGGCCTTCATGGCGCTCGCCGCGCCCCGCTCGCCCTGCTCGACGGCGCGTTCGAGCCGGCCGCGCTCGACGGTCGTCAGAGAGAACTCGGCCGCGACGAAGGCGCCGCAGGCCAGCGAGAGCAGCACCGCCACGAGCAGCAGAAGCACTTCGGTCATCGGTTCACCTCCGTCCCATGATCGGGCAGGGGCAGGAGGACCGCTCGGTGCCGGCGATGTCGACTACTCGGAGGTTCGCCCATGGATGGACGCTCACACCTTTCGGAAGGTTCGGACAGGAGGACACCCATAGTAAAGGATCGGCAAAGTCGCCAGATCTTCCGGCGGTTCCCTCAGCCGGTGAGCGGCTTCACCCAGCGCCGCCAGTGGTCCTCGCGGTGGTAGCCGCCCGAGGCCCATGTGTGATGGGCCCGTTCGTTGGCCTCCAGGACCATGGCGTCGACCCGTCGCCCGCCCAGGGCGAGGAATCGTTGTTCCACCGCCTCCATCAGGGCGGTGGCGATACCTTGCCGGCGGCAGTCGGGGTGCACGGCCAACCGGTAGGCGGAGCACCGCCAGCCGTCGAATCCGGCGATGACGCTTCCCACGAGGCGGCCGTCGCGGTCCGCCAGCAGCAGGGCCTCGGGATCCCTGGAGATGAGCCGGGCAACCCCGTCGTGGTCGTCGCTGATGCTCGTCCCCTCGGCGGCCTCGCGCCAGAACCGCAGTACGGCGTCGATGTCGGTGAGGGCGGCGCGGCGGATGTGGAGATCACTCATGGGGTGAGCCAAGCAGAGCGCCGATCCGTTCGGCGAACGATTTCGGCCACCGGACAGCGACTCGGTGACTCCGCGGCTCAGTAGGCGGAGTTGACGTTGTCGATGGAGCCGTAGCGGTCGGCGGCGTAGTTGGCGGCGGCGGTGATGTTGGCGACGGGGTTGGTGAGGTCGTGGGCGGTGCCGGCGACGTGGTAGGCGTTGAAGGTGGGCTGGATGACCTGGAGCAGGCCCTTGGAGGGGGTGCCCTTCTGGGCGTTGATGTCCCAGCCGTTCTCGGCGCCGGGGTTGCCGCCGGACTCGCGCATGATGTTGCGGTGCAGGCCTTCGTAGGAGCCGGGGATGCCCTTGGCCTTCATGATGGCCAGGGATTCCTTGATCCAGCCGTCGAGGTTGTTGGCGTAGCCCTTGGTGGTCTTCGGGGTGTCCTGGGCGTCGCCGGCGGGGGCGGTGCGGACGACGGAGGGGCTCTGCTTGGTCTCGGCGGCCTGGGCGGAGGTCGAGGTCAGGGTGAGGGCTGCGGCGGCCGCGCCGGTGGTGGCGAGGGCGGTGACGGCCAGGGTGCGGATGCGGGCGGTGCGGGCGGTGAGGGTCTGCGTGGTCATGCGGGAGTTGCTCCTG
>NZ_JBSFBQ010000038.1:0-78671 GCF_053593015.1 Streptomyces sp. NPDC002403
TAGTCGACCGAACCGAGCTCGGCGTCGCTCGCGAGCCTGCCGGTCACGTTCGACACCCCTTCGTGGCGCCGCCCGTTCCCGGGCGGCGCCACTGCCGATTCCGCCCAGACCTGGAGCCCCCATGTTCCGCACCTCGCCCCCGCTCCGACGCGCCGCGCTGCCGCTGCTCGCCTGCCTCTTCCTCGCCGGCTGCTCCTCCGACGCCACGGACGGCTCGTCCGCCGCGGCACCCGGCAGCGGCACGACCGCCACCGTCGGCACTCCGGAACGGACCGGTTCGACGGGGACCGGGAAGCCCGAGGACTCCCCGGCAGCCGCCCCCGTCCGCATCACCGTCCCGTCACTCGGGATCGACAGCGAGCTGATGCGCCTCGGCCTCAACCAGGACGGCACCGTCGAGGTCCCGCCCGCCGAGAAGGGCATGACCGCCGGCTGGTACACCGGCGGCGCCGCTCCCGGCGAGCGCGGCGCCGCGGTCATCATCGGACACAACGACACCCGCTTCGGAAAGGCCGTCTTCCACGATCTGAAGAAGATCGGCAAGGGAGCGGACATCGCCGTCCGCAACGACCGCGGCGCGGAACTCCACTTCCGGGTCACCGCCACCGAGACAGTCAGCAAGAAGGCCTTCCCGACCGAGAAGGTCTACGGCGCCACCAACACCCGCACCCTGCGCCTGATCACCTGCGACGGCGCCTTCGACGACCAGGGCCACCCGGTGGACAACCTCATCGTGTACGCGAACCGGAGCTGAGGGCGGGGTCGGGGCGTGCGAGGCCGTCTCCGGTCGCACGAGCGGGCCGGGGGCCGGGGCGTCGCAGTGCCAGGGCCGCCAGCGCCTGCGGGGCGCCCTTCGGGCCGCGGATGCCCGGGAAGGCGTTGATGTCGACGACGACGGGCGCCCCCTCGCGGTCCAGCAGGTCGACACCGTAGACGTCCAGGCCGAAGACGTCTCCCGTGCGCAGGGCGAGCCGGGTCCAGTCCTGCGGCAGGTCACGGACCAGGGGCGCGGGGCGCGCGCCGTCCGGCGGTGCGCCCACCGGTGCGGGGCGCACCGCCGCGAACACCTCTCCCGCGATCACCCAGAGCTTGTGGTCCCAGCCGCTGTTCGCGACGAACTCCTGCAGCACGACGGGCTCGTCGGACCACTCCGTGGCAAGGGACCGGAGCCCGGCCGGGCCGTCCACGCGGGCGACCAGGTCCGCGCGGCGGCTGTGGCGGCTCTTGACCATGATCGGATAGCCGTTCTGCGGCAGTTCCGGTCCGTGGAGGGCTTCGGACAGTGCGTCCAGGGTCCGTGTCCGGGGCATCGGCAGACCGGCGCCCTCCGCCACGGCGGCGATCCGGCTCCGGTCCTGGCACAGCTCCGTCGCCGCCGCGGAGTTCACCACCCGGGCGCCGAGCCCTTCGAGGGAACGGGCCAGGGCGAGTGCCCGGGGGGTGTGGGCCTTGAGGAGGTAGACGTCGGCGAGATCGTCCGCGGCCGCCGGTTGCGACGGTGCTCCGGTTCCGGCGTCCGGGTCCAGGAACGTCACCCGGTGCTCCGCCCCGGTCAGCGCGGAAGCGGCCGCCGCGAGCAGCGGATGATCCGGCTTGTCGGTCAGCACACAGACCCTCATGTCCGCGCGCCTTCCGGTACGGCCGCCGCCATGTCCGCCACGGGCCCGGGGCCGGCCGCGGGGTGCGGACGGTGCCGGCCGTGGGAGACCTCCGGCTGCACGGGAATGCGCGGGGCAGGGGTGATCGTGCCCTTCCGGTCGGAGTCGCCGGTCCTGGCCAGTTCGAGAACGGCGCCGGCCAGCCGGGACGCGGCGTCGGGGACGCGGCGGAAGCTCGGGAAGTCGTTGATGTCGACGATCACGGGGCCGTCGGGGCCGAGCACCACGTCGATGCCGTAGAGATCGAGGCCGAAGACCGCTCCCACCTTCGCCGCCGCCGCGGCCACTTCGGCGGGCAGGGGGACGGCCCTTTCCTCGACCGGTGCGTCCGGGTGGAGCGGGGAGCGGCGCACGGTCGCGTGGAACTCGCCCGCGAGACAGTAGACCTTGAGGTCGGAGCCCGCATTGGACACATAGGGCTGTGCGATGAGCTGGCCCTCGCCCGGCTGCTCCGCGTCCGCCAGCCGCCCGGGGTCCGACACGAGCCGTACTCCGCGCCCCGAGCTGCCGTCGGCGGGCTTGACCACCAGGGGGAAGAGCTCCTCGGGAACGTCCGCGAACAGCGTCGCCCTCGGTGCCGAATAGGTCACCGGGACCGGCAGCCCGTACTGCCGCGCGATGACCGAGGTGAGGACCTTGTCGCGCACCGCGCGGATCGACCGCGCGTCGTTCACCGTGGTCAGCCCCACCGCCGCCGCGGCCTCCAGCAGGGTGAGCCCGGGGCCGCCGGACACGGTCTTGAGTACCCAGGCGTCATGCGTCCCCGCCCGCACCTCCTCCGATATCCGCAGGAGTGAGCCGCCGGGGCGCACCACGTCCACCTGGTGTCCCCACGACGTCAGTTGCCGGACGACGTCGAGCGGCATGCCGTCATGCCGGTACAGCTCTTCGACGAGGAAGCAGAGCTTCATCCCAAAACCCCTCGGTGCCCCACAGCTGGTGGGGGCACAACGGTGCCTCGCGGTGCTCCTACGAACACCGCCAAAAGGGCAACGCTACGTCACGTCTGCCCCAAAGCAACCTCGGCCGTGGGTTACTGATGGTCCGTTCCTTCGCCGGCTGTTCCCTTCAGAAGAAGACCCCGCACCGCAGCAGCACATTCGCGTACGGCCGCGCCTCGCCCGTCCGCACCACCAGCCGGGCACCCGCCGAGAGTGCCTTCAGCTCGTCATGGGGTACGTGGGTGAGTTCAGGGAGGCGCTCCGCCAGGAGGCGCGCGGCCTCCGGGTTGGCCCCGCGTACCTCGTCCGCCGCTGTCGCGCCCTCCACCACCAGTTCGTCCAGCAGGCCGTCGAGCACCTCGGCGAACGAGGGGACACCGGCCCGGAAGGCCAGGTCGACGACGCGGGGACCGTCCGGGACGGGCATGCCCGCGTCGCAGATCAGTACGCCGTCGCCGTGGCCCAGTGCGGCCAGCGCTCCGGCCAGATGGCGGTTGAGGATCCCTGCCTTCTTCACAGCGCGGAGACTTCCTCTGCGGTCGGGAAGGACGCCTGCGCGCCCTGCCGGGTGACGGCTGCCGCGCCCACCCTGACGGCGAACGCGACGGCGTCGGCGAGTTCCTCGCCCAGGCCCAGCCGCCAGGCCAGGGCGGCGGTGAAGGCGTCGCCCGCCCCGGTCGTGTCCACGGCCTCGACCCCGATGCTCGGTACACGTACGACCTCGTCGCCGCGGCTCTCCGCGACCAGTGCTCCCGCCGCCCCCAGCGTGACCACGACCGACCGCGGGCCGAGTGCGAGCAGCGCTCGCGCCCAGTCCTCCGGCGCGGCACCCGCGGCCTCGCCCAGCATGTAGCGCGCCTCGTGCTCGTTGACCACCAGGGGGTCGCAGGCGGCCCGCACATGGTCGGGCAGGGGCGCGGGCGGCGAAGGGTTCAGCACCAGCCGGGTACCCGGTGACATCGCACCGGCCACCTCGGCGACCGTGTCCAGCGGGATCTCCAGCTGAACGGAGACGACCCGGGCCGCGCCGAACAGGTGGCCGGCCGCCCGGATGTCCTGCGGGGCGAGGCGGGCATTGGCCCCCGGCGACACCACGATGCTGTTGTCACCCGAGGGGTCCACGGTGATCAGTGCGACGCCGGTGGGGGCCCCGCCCACGAGGACGCCCGAGGTGTCGACGCCCGCCGCCCGTTGCGACTCCAGGAGCAGGCGGCCGTGCGCGTCGTCCCCGACCCGGGCCAGCAGGGCCGTACGGGCTCCGAGGCGGGCCGCGGCCACCGCCTGGTTCGCCCCCTTGCCGCCCGGGTGGACGGCGAGGTCGGAGCCGAGCACGGTCTCGCCGGGGGCGGGGCGCCGCTCGACACCGACGACCAGGTCGGCGTTGGCGGAGCCCACGACCAGCAGGTCGTACCGGTCGTGGTCGTGTTCGCTCTCGTGCATGGTTCCTGCTTTCCGTGGTCGGGCGGCTGTTCGGGGCGAGCCAGGTGGTATCCGCGGGTCCCGATCGGTCACGCCGGGGTCCCGTCGGGCCGGGCTCAGGAGAAGTCGGCGACGTTGCTCCTGGTGACGACCTTGACCGGCACCATCACCGTGCTGCCGACCTTCTTGCCCTCTGCCGCCTTCACCGCGTTCTGCACGGCGATCCTGCCCAGCTCCTTGGGCTGCTGGGCCACGGAGGCGTACAGCGTGCCCGCGGCGACCGCCTTCAGGCCGTCCGGAGTTCCGTCGAAGCCGACGACGGAGACCGACTTTCCGGCCTTGCTGCCGAGCGCCTTGACCGCGCCGAGCGCCATTTCGTCGTTCTCGGCGAAGACACCGCTGATGCCGGGGTGGGACTGGAGCAGATTGGTCATGACGTCCAGGCCCTTCGTGCGGTCGAAGTCCGCCGGCTGCCTGGCCACGACCTTGATGCCGGGGTACGCCTTGAGTCCCTCGGCGAAGCCCGCGCCGCGCTCACGGCTGGCCGAGGTGCCTGCCGTGCCCTGCAGGACGGCGATGCTGCCCTTGCCCCCGAGCTTCTCGGCCAGCGCCTTGGCTGCGAGCCTGCCGCCAGCGACGTTGTCGGACGCCACGAGCGTCGCGGTCCGTGCCTTGTTGACGCCCCGGTCGGCGGCGATCACGGGGATGTCCGCCTTGTTGGCGCCCTGGACGGCGGGGCCCGCCGCGTCCGAGTCCACCGGATTGACGATGATGGACTTCATGCCGGAACTCGTGAAGTTCTGGAGCTGGTTGGCCTGCTGCGAGGCGTCGTTCTGGGCGTCGGTGACGGTGAGGTCGACCCCGGCCGCCTTCGCCTCCGCCTGTGCGCCCGCCTTCATCTGGACGAAGAAGGGGTTGTTGAGCGTGGAGAGCGACATGCCCACCTTGGTGTTGCCGCCGGAGGAGCCGGAGTTGAAGTACGAGACCGCGCCCACGACGACGGCGACGCACAGCGCGGCGATGCCGAACTTGACCGCTCCCGCTCCCTTGCGGCCGGATCCCGGTGAGCCCGGCGCCGCGGACGAACCGCCCGGTGCGGCGGCTCCGGAACCGGCCTTGCGGCGGAGTGTGTCCAGCAGCACCGCGAGAGCGATGACGACACCGATGACGACCTGCTGCCAGAAGGCGGAGACGGAGAGGAGGTTCAGCCCGTTGCGCAGGACGGCGAGGATCAGTGCGCCGATCAGGGTTCCGGACGCCTTGCCGACCCCGCCGGCGAGACTGGCGCCGCCGATGACCACCGCGGCGATGGCGTCGAGTTCGTATCCCTGCGCGGCCTGCGGCTGCGCGGAGGTCAGCCGGGACGCGAGGACGATGCCCGCGACCGCGGCGAAGAGCCCGGACAGGGCGTAGATGGCCAGCTTCTGCCGCTTGACCCGCAGCCCGGAGAGCCGGGCCGCCTCCTCGTTGCCGCCGATCGCGTACATCGAACGGCCGATGTAGGTACGGGCCAGGATCAGCGCCGCGATCAGGCCCATCACGATCATCACGAGGACCGGGACGGGCAGCCAGCCGCCGAGCGTGTCGCCGAGCACGGAGACCGGGTCGGGGAAGTCGATGGGCTTGCCCTGGGAGATGACCAGGGACAGACCGCGCGCGATCGACAGCATCGCCAGGGTCGCGATGAACGGTGGCAGCTTTCCGTACGAGACGAGCGCCCCGTTGACGAACCCGCACGCGATACCGGTGGCGGCGGCGAGGACGAGCGCCAGCCAGACCGGCAGCCCCTCCGAGGTCGCCGTCCAGGCCAGGACGGTCGCCGAGAGCGCGGCGACCGAGCCCACGGACAGGTCGATGCCCGCCGAGACGATGACGAAGGTGACACCGAACGCGAGGATCGCGGTCACGGCGGCCTGCACACCGATGTTCAGCAGGTTCTGGGTGGTCAGGAAGTCGCTGGAGAGCAGCGACATCGCCACCAGCAGGACGACCAGGGCGCTCAGGGCGCCGTTGTCGAGCAGGAGACGGCGGACCGTGTGCCCTGCGGCGCCGCTGGCGCCCGTATTGCTCTTGAGCGTGTCAGTGGCCACGGGGGCTCTCCTCAGTCGTCGTGGGCGCTGCGTCGGAAGGTGTGGTGGGAGTTGTTGTGGGAGGTGCGCTGACGGCGAGGGCCATCACGGCGTCCTGGGTCGCTTCGTGCGCGGCGAGTTCCCCCGCGATCCGGCCCTGGGACATGACCAGTACCCGGTCGCTCATGCCGAGGACCTCGGGCAGGTCGCTGGAGATCATCAGGACCGCATGGCCCGAGGCCGTCAGTTCGTTGATGAGCTGGTAGATCTCGACCTTGGCGCCGACGTCGATGCCGCGCGTCGGTTCGTCGAGGATCAGCACCCTGGTGTCGGCCAGCAGCCACTTGCCGATGACGACCTTCTGCTGGTTGCCACCGGAGAGCGTACGGACGTGCTGGCCGAGGCCCGCCATCCGTACGCCGAGCTGTTCGGCGATCCGGGCGGCCGCCGCGCGCTGCCCCTTGAGGTCCACCAGCCCGGAGCGGCTGGCCGAGCGCAGGGTGACCAGGCCCAGGTTCTCCTGCACCGAGGCGTCGAGCACCAGGCCCTGCCCCTTGCGGTCCTCGGGCACGAGGCCGATTCCGGCTCCCATCGCCGCGGTGACGTCATGCTTGGCCAGCCGCTCGCCGAGGACGTCGACGCTGCCGCCGTCGTAGGGGTCGGCGCCGAAGACGGCGCGGGCGACCTCGGTACGTCCGGCACCGACGAGACCGGCCAGACCGACCACCTCGCCGGCCCGCACCTCGAAGCTGATGTCGTGGAACACGCCGTCGCGGGTGAGACCGCGCACGGACAGCAACGGGCTTCCGGTCTCCGGTCGTTCGCGCGGGTACTGCTGGTCGATGCTGCGCCCCACCATCAGCTGTACGAGTTCCGCCTCGGGGGTCGAGGCGGGCACCTGGTCGATGCTCCGGCCGTCGCGCAGCACGGTGACCCGGTCGCCGAGTGCCGCGATCTCCTCCAGGTGATGGGTGATGAAGACGACACCGACGCCGTCCGCACGCAGCTGCCGCACGATCCGGAAGAGCTTGTCGACCTCCTCCGAGGTGAGGACCGCGGTCGGCTCGTCCATGATCAGGACGCGTGCGTCCAGGCTGAGCGCCTTGGCGATCTCCACCATCTGCAGCCGGGCGATGCCCAGTTCGCGGATCCTGGCCCTCGGCGAGACATGCAGGCCGACGCGGTGCAGCAGCACCTCGGCTTCCGCCTCCATGCGACGGCGGTCGATCAGCCCGAAGCGGCGCGGCTGCCTGCCGAGGAAGATGTTCTCGGCGACCGTGAGATCGGGGACCAGGTTGAACTCCTGGTAGATCGTGGCGATTTTGAGCCGTTCGGCGTCCTGTGCGCCGTGGATGCGGACCTCGCGCCCCTGGGCGAAGATCCGGCCGCTGTCCGGGCGGTAGGCGCCGGAGAGCATCTTGATGAGTGTGCTCTTGCCGGCTCCGTTCTCGCCGAGCAGGACGTGTACCTCGCCGCTGCGCAGGTCGAAGTCCACACTGTCCAGCGCGACCACACCGGGGAAGGTCTTGCGTACGCCTTCGATGCGCAGCAACTCGCCGGGACCGTTCACAAGTTGCTCCTCTGGTCCGAAGTGGGTTCGCCGCAGGAACGGCGTACGACGAGGCGGGCGGGAAGGGTGACGGACTGCGGGGACCGGCCCTCGACGATGTCGACCAGTGCCCGGACGGCGGCGCGGCCGAGCTCACCGGTCGGCTGGGCGATGGCCGTGATCGGCGGGGCGGTGTGGACGAACCACGGGATGTCGTCGAAGGCGGCGAGCCCGATGTCCTGCGGGACACGCAGGCCGGCCGCGCGGATGGCGTCCAGCGCACCGAGCGCCATCAGGTTGTCGGCGGCGAAGACGACCTCGGGCGGTTCGGGAAGCGCCAGGAACCGCTCGGTGACGCGTCGACCGCTGTCCGCCTGGAAGTCGCCCTGGCCGATATAGGCGTCGGGCAGCGTGAGTTCGTACGCGCGCAGTGCCTCGCGGAAGGCCTCGACGCGCTCGTTGCCCGTGGTGGTGGCCGCGGGGCCCGCGATGATCGCGAGCCTGCGGCGGCCCAGCGCGTGCAGATGGGCTACCAGGTCCCGGATCGCGAGGCGGCCGTCGGCGCGCACGACGGGGACGTCGACACCGGGCATCCACCGGTCCACGAAGACCATCGGGGTGCCGGCGCGTGCCACGTCCGCCATCAGCGGGGAGTCGCCGTCCGCGGGAGAGACGAGCAGCCCGTCGATCCTCCGGTCGAGGAGCGTGCGGACGTGGTGGTCCTGCAGTTCCGGCCGCTCGTCGGCGTTGCCGATGATCACGCTGTAGCCGAGGGCCCGGGCCTCCTCCTCGACGAAGCGGGCCAGTTCGGTGAAGTACGGATTGAGCACATCACTGATGACCAGGCCGAGGGTGCGCGTCTGGTCGGTGCGCAGCGAACGGGCGACGGCGTTGGGCCGGTAGCCAAGGGCGTCGACGGCGGCGAGGACTCGTGTCCGCGCGTCCGGGCTGACGGAGGGATGACTGTTGAGAACACGGGAGACCGTCGCGACAGAGACTCCCGCCTGGGCCGCGACGTCCTTGATGCTCGTCATGTCCGGACCACCTCCTTGTGGTTTCCGTGAGCCTCGAAACCAGCGGGCCGGAGCTGTGGGCCGGAGCCGTGGAATCGATTACACGGATGATTGGAAACGATTACACGGCCGGAGACAAGACCCCACCCGCCGTCCGAGACCGGATCGTAACGAGCGTGACGGAGGAGACGGGAGTGAGCCGAGCGCACGAGCGGGGCGCGACACCGCAGGGGCATCCGGGCGCGGGCCCGCAACGCAAAATGCCGATCGGGGAGAATCCCGACCGGCATTTGACCGATTTCCTACTGGTGTCCGAGGGGGGACTTGAACCCCCACGCCCGATAAAGGGCACTAGCACCTCAAGCTAGCGCGTCTGCCATTCCGCCACCCGGACCAGGTGGTCGGCCCCGGTTTCCCGCGGCGACATGGAAAACAATACCAGGGGTTCGGGGTGGCTCTCACCTGCGTTTCCCGTGGTCAGTGCGGTGCGGCGGACGCACCCGGCGCAATGCGGCCCCACATCCCCAGCCGCAACCACGGTCCGTGTTCACGTCCGTACGCACAGTGGATCGCCACCGGCAGCTCCGTCTCCGCGCGGCCGGTCGGTCGTCGCTACCGAGTTCGCGCCGATGCCGTGGACGTACGGCTGAGCAGGTCGCCGCCCACGCGGCCGGCGGCCGGCCCGGATCACCGGGAGGCCCGGCTGCGCGGCTGTCACGACGGCCCTCCCCGCCGCTTCGCGAGGGGGGCCGTCGTGGGTACGGTCGCTAGCAGCCCTTGCGGCGCAAGGTGTGCAGGTAGGCGGCCGAGCGGCGGGCCGTGGTGAAGGAGTCGACGATCGGCTGGTCGTGCTCCACCTGCCAGTGGTGGTCACGGCGGCCGCCATGGGTCCTGGTGACGGCGTCGAGGAACTTCTTGTAGTCGATGTCGCCGTCCCCGACGTCCACCATGCGGTAGCCGTCGCGGGCCGCTATGTCGTGCTCGCCGTCCTTGACGTGGAAGAGCGGGTAGCGGTCGGGCTGCTTCAGTACGTAGTGCAACGGGTCGAAGGTGTCGGGGGTGCCGTCGGCCCGCTTCCCGAACCGGAACTGTCCGACGTAGGCCCAGTAGATGTCCATCTCCAGGAAGACCAGATCGGGGTCGGTCTCAGCGAGCAGCACGTCGTAGAGGCGGACGTCGGGCCGGTCGGTGGCGAAGGAGAACTCCTCGGCGTGGTTGTGCTGGTAGAACTTCATGCCACGCTCCCTGGCCGCGGCGCCGTAGGTGTTGAACTCCTCGGCGGCGCGCTTCCAGCCGTCGACCGTCGATCCGTAGCGGAACGGTCCCGAGGCGGTTCCGACGTGCTTGAGGCCGAGGGCCTGTGCGTCGTCGAGGACCTTGGTCAGGTTCTGCGCGAAGGTGTAGGCGTTGGGGTTGTTGTCGTCGTAGTAGCCGACGTGGCTGCCGATGCCCTTGAGTCCGTGGTCGCGGGTGAGCTTCTTGAGCTGGGCCAGGGTGATGGCACCGGCCGAGCCCTGGGTGTATCCGGCGTACTCGACCTCGTCGTAGCCGTACGCCTCCAGTTCGGCGAAGACCTTGTCGAAGCCGAGGGTCGAGACCTTGTCACGGAGGGTGTAGAGCTGGATCCCGAGGCGGCCGGGCGGCAGCAGCGGGTCGCCCTGGGGCCTGCCCTGGGCGGTGGCGGAAGGGGCTGCGGCACCGAGCAGGGCGGCTGCGGTGGCTCCGGCGGCGACGCCGAGCATGGAACGCCTGCTGAGCTTATGGGCGAGTTCGGCATCGACGGGGGTGCGGCGGCTCATGGGGGAACTCCTTCTGGGGGTGGGACGTTGTCAGTGCAGTCCGGCAAGCTCGAGGAGCAAGGACTTCACTTCGGTGGCCCGGACCGGGCCGGTGAACGCGTGGGGGGTGGAGCACAGGATGAGCGGACCTTCTTCGTCGCTCTGCGGAAGGCGGCCGTGGCTGCCGCGAATAGGTGACGGGTCCAGGGGCACGACCGCCATGCGGTAGCGCATGCCGAGCTTCTTGCGGGCGACGGCCGTGGCCGCCTTGACCCGGACGTACGGGTCCTTGGGGTCCAGGAAGAGTTCGACGGGGTCGTAGCCGGGTTTGCGGTGGATCTCGACGAGCTGCGCGAAGTCGGGTGCGCGGTCGTCGTCGAGCCAGTAGTAGTACGTGAACCAGGCATCGGGGTCCGCGACGGCCACCAGTTCGCCCGAGCGCGGGTGGTCCAGGCCGTGCGCCTTCTTGCCCTCGTCGTCCAGGAGCTGCTCGATGCCCTGGAGGTCCTGGAGGGCTTCGCGGGTCGCTTCGAGGTCCTCGGGGCGGCGTACGTAGATGTGGGCCAGCTGGTGGTCGGCGACGGCGAAGGCGCGGGAGGCCATCGGGTCGAGGTACTCCATGCCGTCCTGGGTGTGGACCTCCAGGAGGCCGGCCCGGCGCAGCGCCCGGTTGATGTCCACGGGCCGGTCGACACGGGTGATGCCGTATTCGGAGAGGGCGACGACGGTGCGGCCCTCGCGGCGGGCGTCGTCCAGGAGGGGGGCCATGGCGCGGTCGAGTTCGGCCGCGGCCCGGTGGGAGCGCGGGTCGTCGGGGCCGTAGCGCTGAAGGTCGTAATCGAGGTGCGGGAGGTAGCACAGGGCCAGGTCGGGGTGGCGGGTGTCGAGGATGTGCCGGGTCGCGTCGATGATCCACTGCGAGGAGACGAGGTCCGCGCCGGGGCCCCAGAAGTGGAAGAGGGGGAAGGTGCCGAATTTCTCGGTGAGTTCGTCGTGCAGCGCGGGCGGACGGGTGTAGCAGTCGGGTTCCTTGCGGCCGTCGGCGTAGTAGACGGGGCGCGGAGTGACGGTGATGTCGGTGTCGGCGCCCATCGCGTACCACCAGCAGATGTTGGCGACGGTGTAGCCGGGGTGGGAGCGGCGGGCGGCGTCCCAGAGTTTGTCGCCCGCGACCAGTCCGTTGTGCTGGCGCCAGAGCAGGACGTCGCCGAGTTCGCGGAAGTACCAGCCGTTGGCGACGATGCCGTGTTCGGCGGGGGTGGTGCCGGTGAGGAAGGTGGACTGGGCGGCGCAGGTGACGGCGGGGAGGACGGTGCCGAGGGCGGCGTGGGTGCCTGACTGCCCCAGAGCCTTCAGGTGCGGCATGTGGTCGAGGAGCCGTGGGGTGAGGCCGACGACGTCGACGACGAGGAGAGGGGTGGGTGTGGCGGGCCCGGTGGGCTGCTCGGCGGTGGTCACGGGAGCTCCTTGAGGCCGAGGTCGACCAGGAGGTCGCGGGCGAGGGTGAGTTCGGCGGCGATGCCGTCGGCGAGCTGGGTGCGGGTACGGGGGCGCTGTGCGGCCGGTAACGCCTGCCAGGTGTACGTCTCGACCTCCAGATGCCTGGTGAGGGGTCGTGCGCCGCCCACCAGGCGGGTCAGTGCGGATCGGAGCACGGGAAGGGTGGAGGTGAGCGGTGGTGCGGGTGGTGTGTGCAGGGGGACGTGGAAGTGGGCGCGCCAGGGGGCGCCGTCCGGCAGGACCCGGCCGGTGACGGCCTCGCCGAGGTCGTCGGTGCCGCGCAGCCCGGCGGCGGTGCGGGTGCGGGTCTGGTGCAGGAATCGGGGCTCCGCGAAGGCGGCGAGTGCGGTGCGTACCTCGGGGAGGTGGGGGTGTTCGGCGTGCAGGGCGGCGGAGAGTTGTGCCTTGGCGATCGGGATGTCCGCTGCGCCGAGTGCGCCGATCGCGGTGCCGGGGTCCTCGAAGGAGGTGGCCAGGTGGCAGGTGTCGATGCAGATGCCGATGCGTGGGTGTCCGACGGAGGTGAGGGGTGCGATGGCGTCGGCGGTGGTCTCGACCGTGCAGCCGGGTTCGGGTTCGAGGCCGATGCGGATGGACTTGCCGGTGAGCTCGGCGAGTGCGTCGAGACGTTCACCGAGGGTGGTGAGCGCGGTGTGTGCCGTGCGGGCCGCCTCCGGGTCCGAGTCGAAGGGGGTGCGCCAGGCGATCGGGAGGGTGGAGATGGTGCCTTCGGTGGCGTCGTCGGGGAGCAGGCCGGCCAGGAGCCTGGCGAGGTCGGTGGTGTGGGCGAGCCGCTCCGGGTCCGTCCAGTCCGGCTTGTACACCCGGTATTTGACCTCGTCGGCGCCGAATCCCTCGTACGGGAAGCCGTTGAGGGTGACGACCTCCAGGCCGCGGCGGTCCAGTTCGGCGCGCAGGGACCGCAACTCGGCCGGGTCGTTGATCAGGGCACGGGCCGCGTCCCGGGCGAGCCAGAGACCGATGCCGAGCCGGTCGCGGCCGAGGCGTCTGCGGACCGGTTCGCAGTGGTCGCGCAGTTGGGCGCGGACGCCGTCGAGCGTTTCGGCGGGGTGGACGTTGGTGCAGTACGCGAGGTGGACGGTGGAGCCGTCGGGGTGGCGGAAGCGCATCGCCTCACTCCCCGCCGCGCAGGATGGAGTTGCCCTCGTGGAGGGGTTCCGGCGCGGCGACGCCGAGCTGGAGACGGCCGCTCTGTCCGTAGAAGGCGACGGGGTTGCGCCAGAGCACCTGGTCGACGTCGTCGTCGCCGAACCCGGCGGCGAGCATCGCATCGCCCACCTTGCGGGTCTTGAGCGGGTCGCTCCTGCCCCAGTCGGCGGCCGAGTTGACCAGGATCCTCTCGGTGCCGTGGGTCCTGAGGATCGCGATCATGCGGTCCTCGTCCATCTTGGTGTCGGGGTAGATGGAGAAGCCTGCCCAGCAGCCGCTGTCCAGGGCGTCCTTCACGGTCGTCTCGTTGAGGTGGTCGAGCAGGACCCGTTCCGGGGAGAGGTGGGACTCCCGGACGACGTCGAGGGTGCGGTGCAGCCCGGCGAGCTTGTCCCGGTGCGGGGTGTGCACGAGTGCGGGCAGTTCGTGGTCGGCGGCGAGCTGGAGCTGGGTGGCCAGGGCGGTGTCCTCGGCCGGGGTCATGGAGTCGTAGCCGATCTCGCCGACGGCGACGACGGAGTCCTTGACGAGATAGCGGGGCAGGGCGTCCAGGACGGGGGCGCAGCGCGGGTCGTTGGCCTCCTTGGGGTTGAGGGCGAGCGTGCAGTGGTGGGCGATGCCGTACTGGGCGGCGCGGAAGGGTTCCCAGCCGAGCAGGGCGTCGAAGTAGTCGAAGAAGCTGGCGGGCGAGGTGCGGGGCTGGCCGAGCCAGAAGGAGGGTTCCACGAGGGCGCGGACCCCCGCGTCGTACATCGCCCGGTAGTCGTCCGTGGTGCGGGAGGTCATGTGGATGTGCGGGTCGAAGATGCGCATCAGGGCTCCTCCGTGGGGGCGGCACCGGGGGTGGTGAGTTCGAGGACGCGGGTGAGATCGGTGGGGACGCTGCGGCCCGCTGCGATGCGTTCGGCGGCGAAGTCACCGAGCATGCGGGCGAGTTCGGCGTCGCCGCGCGCGCGTCGGGACAGTCCGTCGACGGCGTCGACGGGGACCTCGGTGAAGAGGCATTTGAGGATGGCGTGGCGCCAGTTGTGCGGGCCGAGATGAGCGGCGGCGTACGGTCCGACGGCTGCGGCGACCAGCCGGGTGTCATTGGTGCGCAGGGCGTCCTCGACGAGCGGAAGGGCGGTGGGGCCGAGGTCCAGCCGGTGCAGGGTGAGCAGGACGGCGCGCCGTTCGGCGGCGGTGCCCTGTTCGTAGAGCCTGGTCAGGGCGGGCAGCGCGGCCCGGGCCTCGATGAGCAGCAGGGCGCGTACGGAGTCGGCGTGTTCGAGTCCGCAGTGCCGGCCGGCCGCGGCGTACCGCAGTTCCCACGACGGGGCGGCATACGGTCCGCCGGGCTGTTCGGCGTCCTGGTGGGCGGCGGAGTGCTCCGCCTCGGCGAGGGCCTCGTCGAGCCAGGCCCGCGCGGCTCCGCCGAGCCGTGCGTCGAGCTCCTTGCGGGTCAGCAGTGGGGGGTTCGTCGGGGACATCGGCATGGCCTCGCTCCCTTCGGCGGTTCAGCGGCTCGACGGGCTGTGTTCCGACTGACTGTGTTTCGACGTGTTGTGGCTCGGCGGGCCGGCCTTCGACGGACTGTGGTCGCGGAGGAATTCGATGGAGGTGCGGGCGAGTTCGGGGCCGGCGTGGGAGTGGCGGGGCAGTTCGACGACGGTGAGGCCGCGGTAGCCGGTGCCCGAGAGGGTGTCGAGTGCTTCGAGTACGGGCGGGAAGTCGATCTCGCCCTCGCCGAACGGGAGGTGTTCGTGGACGCCGCGGCGCATGTCCTCGATCTGGACGTGGCGCAGCCAGGGTGCGGCGTCGCGGACGCAGTCGACGGGCAGGGCGGGCTCCAGGCACTGGCAGTGGCCGATGTCGAGGGTGAGCCCGAGCGGTGCCGGGTCGCCGCTGAGGACGCGCAGATGGTGGAAGTCGGCGAGGTTGGCGAGGAGGTGTCCGGGCTCGGGTTCGATCGCCAGGGGAATGCCGGAGCGGTCGGCGGCCTCCAGTACCGGGGCGAGGGAGCCGGTGAGCCGCTGCCATGCGGTGTCGGGGGCGGTGTCCGGCGGGGTGATGCCGCTGAAGCAGTGCACCGCGTGGGCGCCGAGGTCGGCGGCTATGGAGACGGCCCGGACGAGCAGCCGGGTGCGGGCGGCGCGGGCCTCCGGATCCGGATCGAGGAGGGACGGGCCGTGCTTGCGGCGCGGGTCGAGGATGTAGCGGGCGCCGGTCTCCACGGTGACACCGAGCCCCAGCGCCCGGAGCCTGGCCGCCACGTGGCGGGTGCGGGCGGCCGCGTCCGGGGCGAGGGGGTCGAGGTGCATGTGGTCGAGGGTCAGGCCGACGCCGTCGTAGCCGAGGTCGGCGAGGAGTCCGAGGGCGTCGTCCAGGCGGAGGTCGGTGAGCCCGTTGGTGCCGTAGCCGAAGCGGATCGTCATGTCGGGCTCACCTTCCGGGCGAGGGTGCGGGCGATCGGTACGAGTCCCATGACGGCGAGGCCCGTCCCCACCGCTCCCGCACGGGCGGCGAGGGCGGCCTGGAGCGGGATCATCGCCCGGATACCGCCGCCGACGGCTCGCTGGGTGAGCGGTGGGGACGGGTTGAGCGCGGCATGCAGGAGGGGGACCGCGGCGGTCCGGAAGTAGGAGCCGGTCAGCGCGGTGCGCAGGAGACCGGGGACGGTCGGGGCGGGGGCCATCGGCGAGCGGTGCGGAGGGTGGGACCGGGGGTGCTCGTTCCGGCTGCCGTTGCCCGTGTGCGGATCCGTCTCCCGGGTTCCGTGCCGTCCACGCTGTTCGTGCACGGCCGCGGCGCCCAGGGCTGCGACGGCCGCGAGCGCGGTGAGGGGCGCGGTGGTGGATCCGCCGTGCGCCTCGTGCCGGGAGACGGCGGTGACGGCGTAGGTGTGCGCGCCCAGCAGGCCGGCGGCGGGAAGGGCGGCGCGGACGGAGCCACGCCCAGCAGGATCCGAGCCTCGGGCGGATCCCGTACCCGCCATCACCTCCGGACCCGGACCCGTCCCCGGCCGGACCGCACCCGTCGTCCGCCGTGCCGCCCCGGTCGCGGTGGCGCCGAGGAGCAGGTCGAGCCCGCGCGCCGCCGCCATCGCCGCCGGACCGGCCGGGGTGTGCTTCAGGCGGAGGTCGTACGCCCATACGGTCGCCGCCAGCCCCGTGGCCACCGCGAGGGCCGGGCGGCCGGCCCGGGCGGCGAGGCCCAGCCCGGCGGCCGTCAGCGCGCCGGCCGCCGCGAGGGCCGCGGCGGGTGCGATCCGGCCCGAGGGGATCGGCCGGTGCGGGCGGTCGATGGTGTCCTCCTCGCGGTCGGCCCAGTCGTTGAGCGCCATGCCCGCCTCGTACAGGCAGAGCGAGGCTCCGACGGCGAGCGCGGTTCCGCGGTCGGGACGCCGGCCGCTGGCCGCAGCCCCGGCGAGCGCGTCACCGGGGACGGTGAAGAGCGCGGAGACCCGTAGCAGCTCCGCCCAGGCGCGTGCCGTCACCGGTCCCCCCGGAGCGTCCCGGCGAAGGCGAGCAGCGCGAGGTACTGCTCGAAGAGCGCGGCCGGGCCGCCGTCCGGGTCCTTGAAGTAGAAGCCGAGCTGGGGCAGCGGGCCGCTCATGCCCCGCTCGTGGGCGCGGGCCACCAGTCTGGCGAGGTCCAGGACCAGGGGTGCGGCCAGCGCGGAGTCGCAGCCCTGCCAGGTGGTCTGGAGCACCATCCGCGCGCCGAGGAATCCGTCGAACGCGATGTGGTCCCAGGCGGTCTTCCAGTCACCGAGCGCCGGTACGTCGTCGATGTGGACCTCGCCCTCGGGGGCGGCGCCCAGGGTGTCGGCGAGGACGCGTTCCTTGCCGGCGTTCTTGGCGGCCGCAGCGGCGGGGTCGGCCAGCGCAGCTCCGTCCCCGCCGCCCAGCAGGTTGGTTCCGGACCACGCCCGTACGGGCAGGGCGCGTTGCACGAACATCGGGGCGAGTACGGAGCGGAGCAGCGTCTGGCCGGTCTTGCCGTCGCGGCCCGCGTGAGGAAGTCCGCAGGCCGCGACGGCGTCCTGGAGGGCAGGGGTGCGCAGCCCGGTGGAGGGGGTGAAGTTGATGTAGGGACAGCCGGCCCGCAGCGCCGCCGCCGCGTAGAGCGAGCTGGCGGGCAGCCGCTGTTCGCCGGGGACCGGGACGGGTTCCGTGGACGCCACATTGACGACGACCGTCCTGGCCAGGCCGTTGCGCTGCCCGAAGCCGGTGAGGTCGGCGGCGAACGCGGTGATGAGTTCCTCGTCGTTGCGGGTGTCGCCGGGCAGGGGACCACCGGGCCGTATCTCCGCGTCCGCGGCGGCGAGTTCGGAGTGCACCGCCGAGGGCAGGCCGTGCGGCAGTACTCCCCCGGCCGCCAGTGCCTCGGCCCGCTTCGGCAGCGGGCAGCCGGCCGTGTCGTGTCCGCCGAAGACGAGTGAGGTGAGTGCGGGCAGCCCGCTGCCGGTGAAGGGCGGGGTCTCGGTGACCATGCCTGCCGCCGGGTGGAGCCCCGCCGCGATCGCCGCGCACCCCGCGGTGGCGGTGGTGGCGACGGAGCCGCGTGCTCCGATGAACCAGACTCCGGTACGTACGGCGGTTGCTGACACGGGCTGCCTCCCTGGCTGGGGGTGCTGGCTGGGCAGAGCGGGTGGCGCTGTACGACAGGGGCACGGGACCGGGCGGGGACGGCGGGCGGGGAGGGTGTCCCTTCCTCGCCCGCCGTCACCGGGACGGGCGCCCTACGCCGAGGGCAGTTCCTTCAGCTGGATGTTGCGGAAGGACACATGGTCGTCGGCACCGTGGTTCTGGATGCCGATGTAGCCGCTCTTCAGGCTCCGTACCGGATCGGTGTTGGTGAAGTCGTTGATCTTCACCCCGTTGAGGAAGACCTGGAGGCGTTCGCCCTGGACCTTGATCTCGTAGCTGTTCCACTGGCCGGGCGGCCGCAGGACCTGGTCACGGGCCTTGGCGTTCGCCGCCTTGAAGGTGTAGACGGAGCCCGTGGTGCGGTCGGGCGCGTCGGTGGCGTCGATCTGGACCTCGTAACCGTTGTTCACCGCGGACCAGGGGTCGTCGGACTCCGGGAAGCCGACGAAGACACCGGAGTTGTCGTCGCCCTGCATCTTCCAGTCGAGCTTGAGGGAGTACGAACCGAGCTCCTTGGCCTGGTAGGTGAGCAGGCCCATGCCGCCCTGCGAGCGGAGTTCACCGTCGACGACGTCGAACTTTCCGGGGCCCGCCTGCTTCCAGCCTTCGAGCGTCTTGCCGTTGAAGATCGACCGGTAGCCGGTGTCGGGCTTGCAGTCGGCCTTCACCTGTCCGGCCGCGTACCGCATGCCGCCCAGGAGCAGCTGGCGGAAGGCCGGTTCGGCATACGACTCCTTGGTGTGGCCGAGGCCGGTGTAGAAGGAGCGGCCGCCCTGGTAGGTCTGGCACCAGGTGATGGGGTGGTCGCCCTTCATGGAGCCGCCGGTGTAGGTCGTCTCGTCGAGTGTCGCGAGGACCTTGGCCTGACCTCGCGGATTGGTGCGGTAGTTGTACCACTCGTCGGTGCGGTTCCATTCGTCGTCGAGGTGCGCGGTGGCCGGATGCTTGTGGTCCTCGACGCGGACGGTGGCGGGCTGGATGGCGGGGTGCGAGGAGAAGTAGGCCCCGACGAGTCCGCCGTAGAACGCCCAGTCGTACTCGGTGTCCGCCGCCGCATGGACGCCCATGTAGCCGCCGCCGGTGGCCACGTAGTTCTCGAAGGCCTTCTGCTGGTCGGCGTTGAGCACGTCACCGGTGGTGGAGAGGAAGACGACGGCGTCGTAGCGGGCCAGGTTGCTGGTGGTGAACTGGCCGGCCGTCTCGGTTGCGTCGACGGTGATGTTGCTGTCCTTGCCGAGTTCCTTGAGCGCCGCGATGCCCTCCGGAATCGCGTCGTGGCGGTAGCCGGCCGTCTTCGAGAAGACCAGGACCCGCTTGGCGGTCTTGTCGGGGGCGCTGTTGGAGAGCTCGAAGTCGTCGATGTCGAAGAGCGCTCCGTCACCTCCCTTGAAGACCAGGAAGAGTTCGGTGGTCTTCTTCGGGACTCCGCGCAGCGGTACGTCGATGTCCTGGAAGTTGTCCCAGGCACCGGTCACCGGTACGGGTGCGGAGCCGAGGATCTTGCCGGTCGCCGAGCCGGTGCGGACTTCGAGGAAGCCGCCGGCGCCGCCGGAGGAGATCCGCGCGGTCAGCTTGGTGGAACCGGCCAGGAGGTACGGCTTGAAGGAGATCCAGTCGTCGTTGTGGATGTCGCCGACCGTCTTGCCGCCGTGGGCGGTGGCCTTGTTCTGCGGGGCGACGCCGTGGGAGTCGCTGTAGTGCTCGGCCTGGCGGTGTCGGGGCTGGAGTTCGGCCTGGTCATGGCCGGACAGGGCGGCCTGACCGCCTCCCCCGCCGTCCGTGTACGAGGCGTCGATGACACCGAAGATGTTGGCGTTGGGGTCGTGTCCGCCGTCCATCTCCGTCTTGATGGTGCCGGTGCAGCCGTGCGCCGAGGTGATGGGGTGGCCGTGGCTGTCGTGGCCGAGGATGAAGCGGACCTCGACCTTCGAGCAGTCGATGGTCCCGTCCTCGGGGTCGGTGACGGTCACCTTGAACGGGATGTCGTCGCCGAAGGAGAACAGCTGCCCGTCACCGGGGAGTTCCAGCTTCACCACCGGAGCGGTGTTGCCGACCGTCACATGGACGTTCGCCGAGCCGGTGCGGCCGGTGGGGTCCGTGGCGGTGACGGTGGCGGTGTAGGTGCCGTTCTTCTTGTACGTGTACGTGGGGTTGGCGGCGGTCGATGTGCCGCCGTCGCCGAAGTCCCAGCTGTAGCCGAGCGTGTCGCCGTCGGCGTCGGTGGTTCCGGCCGAGGAGAAGGCGACCTTGAGGGGTGCGGTGCCCGAGGTCTTGTCGGCACTCGCCTCGGCGATCGGCGAGCGTCCGCCGGTGGCGTTCTCGATGCGGTAGAGCGCCGAGTTCTGGTCGCCGCCGAAGTAGCCGGTGCCGTAGTCGAGTACGTACAGCGCGCCGTCGGGGCCGAACGTCATGTCCATCACCTGGGTGCCCGACCACGGGAAGGCGTTGATGGACTTCACCGTGCCGTCGGTGTCCTGGTCGATGCGCTTGATCCAGCGCCGGCCGAACTCGCCGGCGAAGAAGTTGCCGTCGTAGGCCTCGGGGAACTTCACGGGCGAGTCGAGGTCGGCGTCGTAGTGGTAGACCGGGCCGCCCATCGGGGACTCGGAGCCGGTGCCGAACTCGGGCACCGATCCGCCGTCGTACGGGATCCAGGCGGGCTGGGACGGCGGCAGATCGACCAGTCCGGTGTTGTACCGGGAGGTGTTCTTGGGTGCGGCGCAGTCGAAGGTCGCACCGGATGTCTTGGTCGCGAAGTCGTAGTCGACGAACGGGTCGTTCTTGCCCGTGCAGAACGGCCAGCCGAAGTTGCCGGCCTCGGTGACGCGGGCGAACTCGACCTGGCCGCCCGGTCCGCGCTTGGGGTCGGCCGCACCGGCGTCGGGCCCGTAGTCACCGACGTACACGATGCCGGTGGGCTTGTCGACGGTGAAGCGGAAGGGGTTGCGGAAGCCCATCGCGTAGATCTCGGGGCGGGTCTTGTCCGTGCCCGGGGCGAAGAGGTTGCCGTCGGGGACGGTGTACGAGCCGTCGTCGGCGACCTTGATGCGGAGGATCTTGCCGCGCAGGTCGTTGGTGTTCCCCGAGGTGCGGCGGGCGTCGAACGCGGGGTTGCGGTCGGGCCGGTCGTCGATCGGGGTGTAGCCGTCGGAGGCGAACGGGTTGGAGTCGTCGCCGGTCGACAGGTACAGATTGCCCTGCGCGTCGAAGTCGATGTCACCGCCGACGTGGCAGCAGATGCCGCGCGAGGTCGGGATGTCCAGGACCTTCTTCTCGCTGGCGGTGTCGAGCGTGCCGTCCTCCTTGAGGACGAAGCGCGAGAGCCGGTTCACTCCGTCGAACTTGGCGAAGTCGGCGGCGGTGCCGTTCTCGGGGGCGTCGCCGGACGGCGTGTCCAGCGGGGGCGCGTAGTAGAGGTAGATCGCCCGGTTCCTGCTGAAGTCCGGGTCGACGCCGACGCCCTGGAGGCCTTCCTCGTCGTGGGAGTAGACGGGGAGGACACCGGCGAGCGTGGTGTCGCCGCCGCTGTCGGTGAGCCACAGCTCGCCGCCGCGCGCGGTGTGCAGGACGCTGCGGTCGGGGAGCACCGCCAGCGTCATGGGCTCGCCGGTCTCGGCCACCCCCTTGGCGAGGGTGACCTGCTGGAATTCCTCGGCCGCCGCGTCGGCGGCGGCCGGCGAGGAGGGCCCTGTCGCGGCTGCTCCGGGTGTGGCGCCCAGGGCCAGGGTGGCCGCGGCGAGCAGGCCGCCGGTGAGCAGCGCGAGGGATTTGCGTACGCGGAGCCGTGTTCTGCTCCTGTTTCCGGTTGGGGTTCTGTGCACGAGTGTCCTCCGGAGAGTGCCGGTTGTACGGGCGGGGTGCTGCCGTGCCGTTCTGCGCGGGGACTGCCGCGCGGGTCGTTCGGGGTGTGTGGGACACCCGCGACCCGAGTTATGCCATGTACACGCTGTGGACCGTAGACCTGTTCGTCCGGAACGGAAAGCCCTTGCGCAGCGGTCCGGTCGAACTTTTTCCTGCGTCAGGACAAAGCAGGGTGAGGGCAGGGGTGGGTACGGGGCGGTCGCGGAGCTCTCGCCTCCGGTCCGCCCCTGCCCGGACCGGAGGCCCGGGGACACTCCGTCCCCGGGCGGGAGTCGGTCAGTCGCCGCCCCCGAACGCCGCGTCGAAGGACGCCGACGGCGGCTCGAAGTCGTACCGCTTCAGCGTGGCGAGTGCCTCCGGCGCGCCGGCCAGCCGGTCCATCCCGGCGTCCTCCCACTCCACCGAGACCGGCCCGTCGTACCCGATGGACCGGAGCATCCTGAAGACGTCCTCCCAGGGCACGTCACCGTGCCCGGCCGAGACGAAGTCCCAGCCGCGCCGCGGATCGCCCCACGGCAGATGGGAGCCGAGCCGGCCGTTGCGGCCGTCGAGGCGCTTGCGTGCCTCCTTGCAGTCCACGTGGTAGATGCGGTCCCGGAAGTCGTACAGGAAGCCGACCGGGTCCAGGTCCTGCCAGACGAAGTGGCTCGGGTCGAAGTTCAGCCCGAACGCCGCCCGGTGACCGACGGCCTCCAGTGCGCGGTGCGTGGTCCAGTAGTCGTACGCGATCTCGCTGGGGTGCACCTCGTGGGCGAAGCGCACGCCCTCCGCGTCGAAGACGTCCAGGATCGGGTTCCAGCGCTCGGCGAAGTCCTCGTAGCCCCGCTCGATCATGTGCGGCGGAACCGGTGGGAACATCGCGACCAGGTGCCAGATCGACGAGCCGGTGAAGCCGATGACGGTACGCACCCCGAAGGCGGCGGCCGCGCGGGCGGTGTCCTTGAGCTCCTCGGCGGCCCGGCGGCGGACCCCTTCGGGCTCGCCGTCGCCCCAGATCCGCGCGGGCAGGATCCCCTGGTGCCGCTCGTCGATCGGGTCGTCGCAGACGGCCTGCCCGACGAGGTGGTTGGAGACCGCCCAGCACTTCAGCCCGTACTTGTCGAGCAGCTGTCGCCGTCCGTCCAGATAGCCGGGGTCGGCCAGCGCCTTGTCGACCTCGAAGTGATCTCCCCAGCAGGCGAGTTCGAGCCCGTCGTAACCGAAGTCCCGGGCGAGCCGGCAGACCTCCTCCAGCGGCAGGTCGGCCCACTGGCCGGTGAAGAGTGTGAAGGGACGGGGCATGGGCAAGGCCTCCTAGAGAGCCACGGGGGTGTGTACGGAGTTCTTCTCGGCGCTCTCCTCCACCGCTGCGAGCACCCGCTGCACCTGCAGTCCGTCGGCGAACGACGGTGCCGGGGAGGTTCCTTCGGCGATCGTCCGCACCAGGTCGCGGGCCTGGTGGACGAAGGTGTGCTCGTAGCCGAGGGCGTGGCCCGGCGGCCACCACGCCTCCAGGTAGGGGTGTTGGGGTTCGGTGACGAGGACACGCCGGAATCCTGCCGTGGCGGCGGGTTCGGTGTGGTCGTGGAAGGACAGTTCGTTGAGCCGTTCGAGATCGAAGGCGAGTGAGCCGCGCTCCCCGTTGATCTCCAGCCGCAGCGCGTTCTTCCGTCCGGCCGCCATCCGGGTCGCCTCGAAGGAGGCCAGCGCCCCGGAGGCGAGCCGTCCGGTGAACAGGGCCGCGTCGTCGACGGTCACCGCTCCCCGCCCGGCCGTGTCCGCGGCGCCGGAGAGTCCGGCCGGCGGGCCCGCGAGCCGGGGCCGTTCGCGTACGAAGGTCTCGCTGACCGCCGATACCCCGACCAGCGGCTCCCCCGCCAGATACTGGGCCAGGTCGACGATGTGTGCACCCAGGTCGCCCAGGGCGCCCGAGCCGGCGCGTTCCCGCTCCAGCCGCCAGGTGAGCGGCGACTCGGGGTCGACGAGCCAGTCCTGGAGGTAGGCGGCGCGGACATGGCGCAGGGTGCCGAGCCGTCCCCCCGCGATCAGCTGCCGGGCATAGGCGATCGCGGGCACCCGGCGGTAGTTGAAGCCCACCATCGCGACCTGGCCGCGGGCGGCCGCGCGCTCCGCTGCCTCGGTCATCGCCTCGGCCTCGGCGACCGTGTTGGCGAGCGGCTTCTCGCACAGCACGTGCTTGCCCGCCTCCAGGGCGGCGATGGCGATCTCGGCATGGCTGTCGCCGGGGGTGCAGATATCGACGACGTGCACATCTTCCCGGGCGATGAGGGCCCGCCAGTCGGTCTCGGCCGCCGCCCAGCCGTGACGGGCGGCCGCCGCGTCGACAGCGGCCCGGTCGCGTCCGCAGATCGCGGCGAGAGCCGGTCTCATCGGCAGGTCGAAGACGTGTCCGGCGGTGCGCCAGCCCTGTGAGTGGGCGGCGCCCATGAACGCGTATCCGACCATGCCGACCCCGAGCACCGGCACACTCGTCGCCGGCCGGTGCGTCGGCGGCGCTGCGGCCTCCTGATCCGTCTCTTCCCTACGGGCCATCCGGGCTTCCTCCTCGTCGGTCGTTCGATGGGTGCGGCAGGAGGGTCAGCACCCTCCTGCGGGGCGGATCAGCTGAAGCCCGTCGGCAGGTACTGGTCGATGTTCTCCTTGGTGACCACGGCCGAGTAGAGGGTGAGGCTGGTCGGGATCTCCAGCTCGGCCAGGCCGCTGACGCCCTTGCCCTGCGCCAGCGCGCGGGCCAGGTCGATGGCGGACGCGGCCATCGTGGGCGGGTAGAGAACGGTGGCCTTCAGGACGCTGTTGTCGGCCTTGATGGCGTCCATCGCGGACTTCGCCCCGGCGCCGCCGACCATCAGGAACTCGTCCCGGCCGGCCTGCTGGATGGCGCGCAGCGCGCCCACGCCCTGGTCGTCGTCGTGGTTCCACACGGCGTCGATCTTCTTCTGCGCCTGGAGGAGCTGGGCCATCTTCGCCTGGCCCGACTCCACCGTGAAGTCGGCGGCCTGACGGGCCACCAGCTCGATGTTGGAGTAGTTCTTCAGCGCGTCGGCGAAGCCCTGGCTGCGCTGTTTGGTGAGCTCCAGATTGTCGATGCCGGCCAGCTCGACGACCTTGGCTGCCGCCTTGTCCTTGAGCTGCTCGCCGATGTACGTGCCGGCGTTGAGGCCCATGCCGTAGTTGTCGCCGCCGACCCAGCAGCGGTAGGCCTGCGGCGAGGCGAAGATCCGGTCCAGGTTGACGACGGGGATGCCTGCACGCATGGCTTCCAGGCCGACCTGGGTGAGCGCCTTGCCGTCGGCCGGGAGGATGACGAGGACGTCGACCTTCTTGTTGATGAGGGTCTTGACCTGGCCGATCTGGGCGGCGGTGTCGTTGGAGCCCTCGGTGGTCTCCAGCGTCACCTCGGAGTACGTGGCCGCCCGTGACTTGGCGTTCTCATTGATGGCGTTGAGCCAGCCGTGGTCGGCCTGCGGACCCGCGAAGCCGATGGTGACGGGCTTGCCGGGCTTGTTGTCGGCGGCGGGTCCGGTGCTCTTGGCGGTGTCCTCGCTCTTGGGGTCGTTGCTGGTGCAGGCGGTGAGGAGGGCGCCCGCGGAGACGGCCGCGGTGCCGAGGAGCAGTCGTCTGCGGCTGGTTTCTGGCATGGCTGTCAAACCCTTCATCCGGTGCGTGACATGTCACATGGGGCGAACGGGGCGGTGGGTGGGAAGCGGGGCGTCAGGTCTCCCCGTGCGCCGATGTGCGGCGCTGGACCAGGACGGCGGCGACGATGATCGCGCCCTTGGCGATCTGCTGGACGTCGCTCTGCAGATTGTTGAGCGCGAAGATGTTGGTGATGGTGGTGAAGACCAGGACACCGAGTACGGAGCCGACGATGGTGCCGCGCCCGCCGCTGAGCAGGGTGCCGCCGATGATCGCGGCCGCGATGGCGTCGAGCTCGTACAGATTGCCGTTGGTGTTCTGACCCGAGCCGGACAGGATGATCAGCATGAAGGCGGCGATGCCGCAGCACAGCCCGGAGAGCAGATAGAGGAAGAGCCGCTGGCGCCGTACGTCGATGCCCGCCAGCCTGGCGGCTTCGGCGTTGCCGCCGACCGCGACCGTGCGCCGCCCGAAGGTCGTACGGTTCAGCACCAGCCAGCCGATGACGGTGACCGCGGCGAACATCATGACCAGCGGCGGGATGCCGAGGACGTAGGAGTCGGGCAGGCCCAGGTCGAGGACCGACTTGACGGTGACGATCTGGGTCTTCCCGTCGGTGATCTGGAGGGCGAGCCCGCGGGCCGACGCGAGCATGGCCAGCGTCGCGATGAACGGCACCATCCGCCCGTACGCGATGAGCAGCCCGTTCACCAGCCCTGCGGCGAGTCCGACGATCACCGCGGTGAACAGGATCCCCGCGAAGCCGTACTCCTGGGTGGCGACCGTGGTCGCCCAGACGGAGGCGAGCGCGACCATCGCTCCGACCGAGAGGTCGATCCCGCCGCTGGTGATGACGAAGGTCATCCCGACGGTGACGACACCGATGACGGACGACTGGGTCAGGATCAGCTGAAGGTTCCCGGTGTCCAGGAAGGCGTCGGGCTCGGTGAATCCGCCGACGGCGACCAGCACCGCGAGGACACCGAGGAGCGAGAGGTTACGGACGTCCAGGCGCAGGCCCGGGGTGCGGGCGGGTCCGTCCTTCTTCCGGGGTTCGGGGACCGGGGCGGGGGCGGCCCCCTTGTCCGGCCCGCCCTGCTGCGCCGAGGAGACGGGCTGCGTCATGACGTCGGGCTCCCTTCCATCACTAGGTCGAGTACGCGGTGCTCGTCGAGCTCCCGGGCGTCCGCCGTATGCACGACGCGGCCCTCGCGGAGCACCAGCACCCGGTCGGCGAGGCCCAGCACTTCGGGCACCTCGCTGGAGACGAGCAGGACGGCGAGGCCTTCGTCGGCCAGCCGGCGGATCACGGCGTACAGCTCGGCGCGGGCACCGACGTCCACACCGCGGGTCGGTTCGTCGAGCAGCAGGACCCGGCAGCCGCGCAGCAGCCAGCGGGCCAGGACCGCCTTCTGCTGGTTGCCGCCGGAGAGCGTGCGGACGGGGGTGTCCGGGTTGTCGGGGCGCAGGGAGAGTTCTCGGGTGGCTTCGCGGGCCGCCCGGCGTTCGGCCGCGCGGTCGATCCAGCCGGCCCTGGAGAAGCGGGACATCGAGGAGACGGAGACATTGCGGGTGACCGATTCGAGCATCAGCAGGGCCTGTGCCTTGCGTTCCTCGGGGGCGAGGCCGATTCCGGCGGCGACGGCCGCGCGGACGCTGCCGGGCCTCAGCTGCTTGCCGGCCACGGTCACCCGTCCGGCGCTCGGCCTGCGGGCGCCGTAGACGGTCTCCAGGATCTCGGAGCGCCCCGAACCGACGAGCCCGGCCAGGCCCACGATCTCCCCGGGTCTCAACTCCAGGTCCACCGGGTCGAACTCGCCCTTCCTGGCCAGCCCCTCGACCTTCAGGACGGGCTCCGCGACGGCGGCTTCCGCGCGGTCCGCGGTACGGGGAGGGAAGACGTACTCGACATTGCGGCCGGTCATCATGGCAACGATGTCGCGTGTCGGTGTGGAATCGGCGGGCAGCCCGACGGCCACGGCACGACCGTCCTTGAGCACGGTCACCCGGTCGCCGATCCGGCGGATCTCCTCCAGGCGGTGCGAGATGTAGACGACGGCGACGCCGTCGGCGGTGAGCGCGGCGACGATGCGGAAGAGGTTGTCGACCTCGTCCGGGTCGAGTGCGGCGGACGGCTCGTCCATGACGATGAGCCGTACGTCGTGCGAGAGCGCCCGTGCCATGGAGACGATCTGCTGCTGCGCGGCGGACAGCTCGCCGACCGGGCGGGCCGGGTCGATCTCCGGGTGGCCGAGCCGCTTCAGCAGGGCCGCGGCGGCGGTGCGGCCCTCGCGGGTGCGGACGACGAAGCGGGCGGTGGTGGGTTCGTGGCCGAGGAAGACGTTCTCGGCGACCGACAGGCCCTCGACCAGGTCGAGTTCCTGGTAGATCGTGGCGATGCCCAGCCGCATGGCGGCGATGGGCGACTTCAGCGCGGCCGGTTCGCCACGCCAGGTGATCTCGCCGCCGTCGGGCTGATGGGCCCCGGCGAGCACCTTGATGAGGGTGGACTTTCCGGCGCCGTTCTGCCCGAGGAGACAGTGGACTTCGCCGGCCTGGACCTCCAGGTCCACGCCGTCGAGGGCGCGCACTCCGGGGAACGACTTGGTGATGCCGGACATGGTGAGCAGGGGTGGTTCTGGTGCCATGACGATCCCCTCGGCGAATGGGGTCTCCCCTGCCCGGACACAGCCGAGAACTCGGGGAGGGCCGGTGAGCGGGCAGGGCTGTACCAGGTGCGGTGGTGCGGGTGTTCCCGGCGCTCCCGGTGTTTCCGGGGCGCCCGTACGTGGTCGGCCCGGGGTCAGGCCGGTGAGAAGAGGTGGTCACTGATGAGGCGGGCGGCGCCGATCACTCCGGCGGCCGGTCCCAGCTCACCGAGCACGATGGGGAGATTTCCGGTGGCCAGCGGCAGCGACTGCCGGTAGACCTGGGTCCGGACACTGGCGAGGAGCGTGTGGCCGAGGCCGGTCACACCGCCCCCGATCACCACCAGGCCGGGGTTGAAGAAGCTGACGAGCCCCGCGATGACCTGGCCGACCCGGTTGCCGCCTTCGCGGATCAGATCGAGCGAGGTGGCATCACCGGCCGCCGCGGCGGCGGCCACATCGGCGGCGGTGAGTCTCCCGGCGGCCTCCAGCCGGCCGGCGAGCTCCGCCGACCGCCCGGTGCGCGCCGCGTCCTCGGCGTCGCGGGCGAGCGCGGCACCACTGAAGTGGGCCTCCAGGCAGCCCCGGTTGCCGCAGGCGCAGGCACGGCCCTCGGGTTCCACCTGGATGTGGCCGATGTCCCCGGCGCTGCCGGTCGTACCGCGGTGGACGTCGCCGCCGACGACGATGCCGCAGCCGATGCCGGTGCCTATCTTGACGCAGAGGAAGTCGCCCACGGAGCGTGCGACGCCCGCGTGCTGTTCCCCCATCGCCATCAGGTTCACATCGTTGTCGACCATGACGGGGCAGCCCAGTTCCTGGCTGAGCGCCTCGCGGACCGGGAAGCCGTCCCAGCCGGGCATGATCGGCGGTGCGACCGGGACGCCTTCGGGGAAGCGGACCGGTCCGGGTACACCTATGCCCGCGCCGTCGAAACCCTCGGCGAGCCCGGAGGCCCGGAGCTTGGCCGCCATCGACAGCACCTGCTCGAAGATGGCGACGGGGCCTTCGCGTACGTCCATCGGATGGTTGAGGTGGCCCAGGACCTCCAACTCGGCGTTGGTGACGGCCACATCGACGGATGTGGCACCGATGTCGACGCCGAGGAACCGGAGTTGTGGCGCGAGCCGGATGTTGTGCGAGCGGCGCCCGCCGCGGGACGCGGCGAGTCCGTCGGCCACGACGAGCCCGGTCTCCAGCAGTCGGTCGACCTCGACGGCTAGCTTGGAGCGGGAGAGATCGACTTGATCCCCCAGCTGTGCCCGTGAGTTGGGCCCGCCGTCGCGCAACAGCCGGAGCAGTCGCGCCTGATGCGCATTCGCGGGTCGTGCCGTCATACGTCTCACGCGCCCCTCCCCGC
Source organism: Streptomyces sp. NPDC002403 (assembly GCF_053593015.1). NCBI lineage: Bacteria > Bacillati > Actinomycetota > Actinomycetes > Kitasatosporales > Streptomycetaceae > Streptomyces > Streptomyces sp. NPDC002403. The sequence continues at coordinate 29,233 of NZ_JBSFBQ010000038.1, forward strand.
CACATCGGCCTGTCCGTCGGGCTTTCGAGGGGAACGTAGCAGCGGTTGCCGGGAGTGGGAAGAAGTTGCGCAGGAATCCACTACAACTTTCTCCACACTGAGGACAAAGCCGGTCGGCCGGGCGGCGGGGGCCGACCCGTTCAGCGCAGGATTCCGGCCTGCCGGGCGGCCCGCAGCCAGGACGGGAACTCCGACAGGACCCTGTCGTACAGCTCCTGGTCGGAGATCCTCTCGATGTCGTCGACGGCGAAGAAGCCGACGTTGTCGACGCGTCGGCCCGGCATGGTGTCGAACCGTTCCAGCACGCCGTACTGAGAGCTGCCGAGGCCGACGAACTGCCAGAACACCGGCTCCTCGGCGGCGGCCCGCAGTTCCTGCTCGATCTCCCTGTTGCGGTGCACACCTCCGTCCGAGAAGAACAGGACCAGAGTGGGGTCGGGCACCGGGTACGCCCGCACGAAGGCCCGCACCTCGGCGATGACCTTCTGTTCCTCGTTCTGGATCCCGACCGTACGCATGTCGATCTGGCCGGGTTCCAGTCCCCTGGGGGGCTTCCTGCGCCCGAACCCGAAGACCTGTCCCACGCGCACGTGCAGCCTGAGCCACTCGGGCAGGTCGCCCACGGCAAGGTCCGGGAGCCGTGCGGGGTTGCTGGCGAACGTCCACGCCTGCATCCGGCCGTCGTCGTCGAGCTGCGCCGCGACGGCCACCATCCGCTCGGCGACACCCCCGACCGTGCCGCGCCGGTAGAGGCCGCTCATCGAACCCGACGCGTCGAGGACGAGGACCACCCGTGCGCGCAGCTCCGGCACGCCGTGTTTGCCCAGGCTGACCAGGACCTGCTGTTTGCGCAGCGACAGGCGCTTGCGCATGTCCACGGGCAGGTGCTCCTCGCCCTTGGTGAGCCGGGGCCGGGGCTCTCCTGCGACGCGCCCCGGCGCGGGGGCACCGGCCGGCGGCGCGGGGGCGTCGGACGAGGGCGCCCGGGCGGGGTGCGGAGGCGTCACGGGCCGGGAGCCGGGCCCGGCCGCGGTCTGTTCGTCGTCGACACTGATCCCGAAGTCGGTCGCCAGTCCCGCCAGCCCGCTGGCGTAACCCTGTCCGACCGCACGGAACTTCCAGCCGCCGTCGCGCCGGTAGAGCTCGCCGCCGACCAGGGCGGTCTCCGTCGCGGCGGTGATGTCGAAGCGCGCCAGTTCGGCACCGGACGCCGAATCGAGCAGCCGCAGACACAGCCCCGGCACCTGACCGAAGGTGCCGCCGTCGGCGGAGGCGCAGAGCGCGACGCGTTCGACGTCCGGCCCCAGCGCGGCCAGGTGGACGTCCAGTGAGTCGCTGCCGGACCGTTTGCCGACGTGACTCACCGCGCCCGAGGCGTGCCTCGGCTGGTTGTAGAAGACGAAGTCGTCATCGGATCGCACCCGTCCGCCGCTGCCCAGAACCAGGGCGGAAGCGTCCACGTCCGGTACTCCGGACCCTGCCGACCAGCCGAGTACGGCCCTGACCGCGGATGCCGCGACGGGCACGTTGGCGCCTTTGCTCAGTATCGTCACACCGGCAAGTCTGCCTGCTGCCCGTCGCACCCGTTCCGACGCCCGCGCGGCTCCCCACCCACCGCACGCGGCCGGATCGCGCCCTACCGCGCCTCACGGCCTGCCCGCACCCTTTGACCATGGGGGTTTCCGGAACGCCGCGGACCGCTGAGGAATGGACCGATCTCCAACGCTCGACCGATCACGAGCAGGGCCTCCGGGACGGGGCGCTCCCCGGCCCTGAACCCGCGCCCGACTGCCCGGACTGCGGGCTCACCGTCGATGTCCGCCCCACCCACTACCGGTGGTGGATCCGCCTCGAACCGCCCGGCCCCGCGCCGCTCCTCGCGCACACCGTGCCGCCCGGACAGCGGTGGCGCCTCGACCGGGACGGCACGGCGTGGAACGCCCATGACCGCGAACCGGGCGCCGGGGAGTGCTGCCGGATCAGCCACCACCTGGTCTGCCCGCGCGCCGCCCCCGACCGGGCCGGCCCGGCCCGGTGATCGTTTCCGGTCGCAGCAGCGGCGTTCCCCCGACTCCGGCCGTGATCGGGGGGACGGGCCCTGCCCCCCCTCGCGCCACTGGTACGCCCTGCGCGTGTCCATGCCCGCTAGGGGCAGCGGATCACCTGGCCCGCGTACGAGAGATTCCCGCCGAAGCCGAAGAGCAGAACCGGCGCGCCGCTGCGGACCTCGCCGCGTTCGACCAGTTTGGACAGGGCCATCGGGATCGAGGCCGCGGACGTGTTGCCGGAGTCCACGACGTCCCTGGCGACGACCGCGTTGACCGCGCCGATCTTCCTGGCGACGGGTTCGATGATTCTCAGGTTGGCCTGGTGCAGCACCACCGCTCCCAGCTCCTCGGGCGCCACACCGGCCTTCTCGCACACCTTGCGGGCGATGGGCGGCAGCTGTGTGGTGGCCCAGCGGTAGACGGACTGCCCTTCCTGGGCGAACCGCGGCGGCGTCCCCTCGATCCGCACCGCGTTGCCCATCTCCGGCACCGAGCCCCACAGAACGGGACCGATCCCGGGCCGGTCGCTCCCGTCCGGCTCCGCGACCACGACCGCCGCACCGGCTCCGTCGCCGAGCAGTACGCAGGTGCTGCGGTCGGTCCAGTCGGCGATGTCCGCCATCTTGTCGGCGCCGATGACCAGGACACGCTCGGCGGACCCGGCCCGGACGGCGTGGTCGGCGGTGGCGAGGGCGTGGGTGAAGCCGGAGCAGACCACGTTGATGTCCATCACCGCGGGCGAGCCCATCCCGAGCCGGGCGGCGACGCGCGCCGACATGCTCGGCGAGCGGTCGATCGCCGTCGAGGTGGCGACCAGGACCAGATCGACCTCGGCCGGCCGCAGCCCCGCCGCGGCCAGCGCCTTGCCCCCCGCGTGCGCGGCCATCTCGTCCACCGGCTCGTCCGGCCCCCCGACGTGGCGGGTCCTGATGCCGACGCGGCTGGTGATCCACTCGTCGCTGGTATCGACCAGGGCCGCCAGGTCGTCGTTGGTGAGCACCTTGGCGGGCTGGTAGTGGCCGAGCGCCACGACACGTGAGCCGGTCATGTACGGGGTCCCCTCGCTACGTATGGCAGGAACCATCCAGTCTTGGTCGCTACCGCCCGGTACAGGGGCACGTGTTCCCACAGGAATAGCGCCCGACCGTTGGAGGCTTGACAACATGGCTTGACGACAGCATTGACACCTCGTAGGGATTTGTGGAGAGTGTTCTGTCGACTTGGCGCCGTTTGCGGCACCTCGCCGGGTCCGCTCCATACAGGACAATGAGTTCCTCAGAGGCCGGTTCGGCCTCCCGTACGTACAGAATCGGGTTCAACCGCTATGGGACGGGTCACCGAGCGTCGCCGCACCATCCGCATCCGGGACGGGGCCGTCTCCACCCGGCCCGACACGCTCGTCGCCGAGGAGCCCCTGGAGATCCGGCTCAACGGCAAGCCGCTCGCCATCACGATGCGCACCCCGGGTGACGACTTCGCCCTGGCGGCGGGGTTCCTGGTGAGCGAGGGCGTCATCGGAGACGGCTCCGAGGTGCAGTCCATCGTCTACTGCTCCGGAGCGACCGCCGACGGCGTCAATACGTACAACGTGGTCGACGTCCAGCTCGCCCCCGGTGTCCCGGTCCCCGACATCACGCTCGAACGCAATGTGTACACCACCTCGTCCTGCGGGCTGTGCGGCAAGGCGAGCCTCGACGCGGTGCGCACCACGACCCGGCACCCGGTCGCCGACGCTCCCCCGCTGCGGGTCGGGCCCGCCCTTCTCTCCGCACTCCCCGACCGGCTGCGCGCCGCGCAGCGGGTCTTCGACCGGACCGGCGGGCTGCACGCGGCGGCGCTGTTCTCCGAAGCGGGCGAGCTGCTCGACGTCCGGGAGGACGTCGGCCGGCACAACGCGGTCGACAAACTGGTCGGCCGGGCCCTCACCGACCACCGGCTGCCGCTGTCCCGGGCCATTCTGCTGGTGTCGGGGCGGGCCTCGTTCGAGCTGGCCCAGAAGGCGGTGATGGCCGGGATCCCGGTGCTCGCGTCGGTCTCGGCGCCGTCGTCCCTCGCCGTCGACCTGGCGGCCGAGGCCGGACTGACCCTGGTCGGCTTCCTGCGGGGCCCTTCGATGAACGTGTACGCGGGCGAGCACCGCATCGCCCTGGAGACGCCGGTCGGCCGGGGCTGAGGCCCCTTCGGGCCGCCCCGGTCCCGGCCCCCCGGTCCCGGCTCAGCCCACCACTGCGGCAGGCTCCCGTGGCACCGCTCCGCTCGCCGGGCTCTCCCGCTCCGCGTCGCGCGAGCGGCGCTTGGCGATCACGGCGCAGACCATCAGCTGCATCTGGTGGAAGAGCATCAGCGGCAGCACGGCGAGCGAGGCCTGCGCCCCGAACAGCACGCTCGCCATCGGCAGCCCCGAGGCCAGGCTCTTCTTCGAACCGGCGAACTGGATGGCGATCCGGTCCTCCCGGTCGAAGCCGAGCCGCTTCGCCCCGTACCAGGTCAGCATGAGCATCAGCGCGAGCAGCAGCGCTTCGGCGCCGAGCAGCGCCCCGAGCCGGGCGGGGGTGACCTGGTGCCAGATGCCCGCGACCATGCCCTCGCTGAAGGCCGTGTAGACGACGAGCAGGATCGAACCGCGGTCGACGTAGCCGAGGACCTTCTTGTGGCGGGTGATGAAACCGCCGATCCAGCGGCGCAGCAATTGCCCGGCGACGAACGGCAGCAGCAGCTGGACGCAGATCCTCAGCAGCGCGTCCGCCGAGAATCCGCCGCCGTCGTTGCCGAGCAGGGCGGCCGCGAGCAGCGGGGTGAGGAAGATCCCGGCGAGCGACGAGAAGGATCCCGCACAGATGGCCGCGGGCACATTGCCCCGGGCGATCGAGGTGAAGGCGATCGACGACTGGATGGTCGACGGGACGAGGCAGAGGAAGAGGAAACCGCTGTACAGCTGCGGCGTCAGAACGTACGGAACCAGTCCCCTGCCCGCCAGCCCGAGCAGCGGGAACGCCACGAAGGTGCAGATCAGCACCGTGAGGTGGAGCCGCCAGTGCCTGAGCCCGTCCAGGGCCTCGGCGGTGGAGAGCCGGGCGCCGTACAGGAAGAAGAGAAAGGCGACCGCCCCGGTGGAGGCACCGCCCGCCACATCGGCCGCGGCCCCCGAGGCCGGCAGTATCGCCGCGAGCACGACGGTGCCGATCAGCGCCAGGATGTACGGGTCGAGCGGCAGCCAGGACGGCAGCTTCAGGGTGCGGCGGCTCATGTGCTCCACATGCTCTCTTGGTTCCGGTCGTGCCCGCCCCATGCTGCTCCCCATCGAGGCGATCGGGAATCCCGCACACCGTTCTCACTGTCATCACGGAGCGCGATAGCCTGGCAGCCATGTACGACCCCGCACAGCTCCGTACCTTTCTCGCCGTCGCCCAGACGCTGAGCTTCACCCGGGCCGCCCGGCGGCTGGGGGTACGGCAGTCCACGGTGAGCCAGCATGTGCGGCGCCTGGAGGAGGCGGCGGGGCGGCAGTTGTTCACCCGGGACACGCACCGCGTCGATCTCACCGTGGACGGCGAGGCCATGCTCGGCTTCGCCCGGACGATACTCGCGGCCCATGAGCGGGCCGCGGCCTTCTTCACCGGCACCCGGCTGCGCGGGCGGCTGCGGTTCGGCGCCTCCGAGGACTTCGTGCTGACCCGGCTGCCGGAGATCCTGGAGTCGTTCCGCCACGACCATCCGGAGGTCGAGCTGGAACTGACGGTGGAGCTCTCCGGGACGCTCCAGCAACGTCTCGCGGCCGGCCGTCTCGATCTGGTGCTGGCCAAGCGGCGCACCGGCGACACGCACGGCGAACTGGTCTGGCAGGACGCGCTGGCCTGGATCGGCGCACCCCAGCTCCGGGTCGACCCGGACCGCCCGGTGCCCCTGATCGTCTTCCCGCCGCCGGGCATCACCCGGGCCCGCGCCCTGGAGGTCCTGGAGGAACACGGCCGGTCCTGGCGGATCGCCTGCACGAGCACCAGCCTGAGCGGGCTGGTCGCGGCGGCCCACGCGGGGCTGGGCGTGATGGTCCACAGCCGGGGTCTGATCCCGCCGGGCCTGGTGCCGGTGCCGGCCAGGGCGGGGCTGCCGGAGCTGGGCGGGGTGGACTTCGTCCTGTCGCACGGCCGCCGTCGCGACGGGGCCCACGAGGCCGCCGACGCGCTGGCGACGGCGATCCTGGCAGGCGGCGACCGGCTGATCCGCGGCGTCGGCCCCCTCGCTCCGGTCAGCGGCCGGGACGGCGCACGGCCACACGCATGACGGCCCGGGCGCTCGGGAGCCACGGACACACCGGCGGTCGCACACACGCCCCATCCGATCGGCGTGAACAAGGATGAACCACCGCAGATGCCCTCGGAACGGGAGTGGCAGTGCCGTACAGATTCGGTGGAGATTCCGGCGCCCGCCCTTCGCTCCGTGGTCCCGGCCATGCCCGAGCCTTGCCCATCTGGCCGGATTTCGGTGGCTGACCTGTGCATATGCCACATTGTCCACCGGTTCGGGGCCCTCCCGCCGCGCCGCCCGGTGGGGTAGCGTCACGGCGCTGTGCGGAGCGCCACAAGGAGCAGGTCATTGCGCGAGTTCACTGTCCCACCCATGGCGGCCGCGCCCCTCGTGGGCGGGCTGGCCGACGTGGTCTTCGACCATGCCGAGGAGGACCCGCACCGGGTCGCGCTCGGCCGCAAGGACACGAACGGAAACTGGCGGGATGTCACCGCTGCGGCCCTTCGTGACGAGGTGCTGGCGCTTGCCAAGGGACTGATCGCCCACGGCGTCAGATTCGGCGACCGGGTGGCCCTGATGTCGCGTACGCGTTACGAGTGGACGCTCTTCGACCTCGCGCTGTGGACGGTGGGCGCCCAGTCCGTCCCGGTCTACCCGACCTCCTCGGCCGAGCAGGTGCTGTGGATGCTGCACGACTCCGAGGTGTCCGCCGTCATGGTCGAGCACGAGGACCACGCGATGACGATCGCCTCGGTGATCGACCGGCTGCCCGGCCTCAAGCGGCTCTGGCAGCTGGACGCCGGCGCGGTGGCCGAGCTAATCGAGGCGGGGGCGGACGTCGAGGACGAGGTGGTGCACCGCCACCGCCGCGCCGTGACGCCCGAATCGGTGGCCACCGTCATCTACACCTCGGGGACGACCGGACGCCCCAAGGGCTGTGTGCTCACCCACGCCAACTTCATGTTCGAGACGGACACCATGGTCGCCCGCTGGAAGTCGGTGTTCCGCTCCCGGCCGGGTGACGAGGCGGCGACACTGCTCTTCCTGCCGCTGGCCCACGTCTTCGGCCGGATGGTCGAGGTCGCGGCGATCCGGGGCAGGGTGAAGCTGGGCCATCAGCCCGAGCTGTCGGCCAAGGCGCTGATGCCGGATCTGGTGTCCTTCCGGCCGACGTTCATCCTGGCGGTTCCGTACATCTTCGAGAAGGTCTTCAACGCCGCCCGGCGCAGGGCCGAGGCGGAGGGCCGGATCGGGCCGTTCGACAAGGCCGTGGACATCGCGGTGAAGTACGCCGAGGCGCTGGAGGCGCGGGCGTTCGGGACCGGCCCGGGGCCGTCGGCCGGGCTGCGCATACAGCACCAGTTCTTCGACAAGGTCGTGTACAGGAAGGTGCGCGAGGCGATGGGCGGCCGGATCCGCCACGCCATGTCCGGTGGATCCGGGATGGAGCGGCAGCTCGGGCTGTTCTTCGAGGGCGCGGGCGTCACGGTGTACGAGGGGTACGGGCTGACGGAGTCGACCGCGGCGGCGACGGCCAACCCGCCGGAACGCACCAGGTACGGCACGGTCGGGCTGCCGATCCCGGGGACGACCGTGCACATCGCCGAGGACGGTGAGGTGTGGGTGCACGGCGACAATGTGTTCGCGGGCTATCTCGGCGCCCCACAGGCCACCGAGGCGGTGCTGCGCGAGGGCTGGCTGGCCACCGGTGACCTGGGCTCGCTCGACGAGGACGGATATCTGACGATCACCGGGCGGAAGAAGGAGATCCTGGTGACCTCGGGCGGCAAGAGTGTGGCGCCGGCCGGTCTGGAGGAGCGGGTGCGGGCGCATCCGCTGGTCGCGCAGTGCATCGTGGTCGGCAACGACCGGCCGTACATCGCGGCGCTGGTCACGGTCGACCAGGAGGCGGTGGACCACTGGCTCCAGATGCAGGGACGGGAGCCGCTGAAGCCGGAGGGCCTGGTGCGCGACCCGGAGCTGGAGATGGAGGTCCGGCGGGCGGTGGTGGCCGCCAACACGGCGGTGTCCCAGGCCGAGTCGATCCGTACGTTCCGGATCCTGGCGCACCCCTTCAGCGAGGAGCACGGCCTGCTCACCCCGTCGCTGAAACTGAAGCGCCGGGCGATCGAGACGGCGTACGCGGCGGAGGTCGACGCGCTGTACCGCTGAGGCCCGGCGTGCCCCGGCGGTACAGCGCGTACGGCGTCCCGTGCTACGTGATCGAGACGCGCAACAGCTTGTCCGAGCCGTCGGGCTCGTTGCCCTTGTTGTCGCAGTTGGTGGTGGAGAGCCAGAGCTGGTCCTGGCCGGGCACCTTGGTGACGGTGCGCAGCCTGCCGTACGTTCCGACGTAGTACGCGCTCGGCGTGCCGAGGTTCTCGGTGTCACCGGTGATCGGCACCCGCCACAGCCGTTCGCCCTTCAGCGCGGCCATGTAGATGACGTTGCGGACGATGGCGATCCCGCTGGGCGAGGCCTCGGAGATGTTCCAGGTCTTCTTCGGGTTGGTCATGCCGTCGGTGGTGCAGGTGCCCTCGCAGACCGGCCAGCCGTAGTTCTTGCCCGGTTTGATGAGGTTGAGCTCGTCCTTCTTGCTGTCGCCGAACTCCGCCTCCCACAGCCGGCCGTTGCGGTCGAAGGCGAGCCCCTGCGGGTTGCGGTGGCCGTAGCTGTAGACGTAGTTGCCGAAGGGATTGCCCGGGGCGGCCCTGCCGTCCGTCGTCATCCGAAGGATCTTGCCGTTCAGCGAGTTCTTGTCCTGGGCCAGGTCGGGGGTCTGCGCCTCGCCGGTCGACACGTACAGGTAGCCGTCGGGGCCGAACAGCAGCCGCCCGCCGTTGTGGTACCTGCTCTTCTTGATCCCCTGGAGCAGGACCGTGTACCCGCCGAGCGAGCTGCCGTCGTAGGTCATGCGTGCCACGCGGTTGCCCTCGGACGCGGTGTGCATGAAGTACACGTAGTGGTTGGTGGACCACTTCGGGTCGACGGCGACGCCGAGCAGACCTCCCTCGCCGTCGGTCGTGACGGCGTCGGGCACGGTCCCGACCTGGGTCCTGGTGCCGTCGGGGGTGGCCTTGAGGACCTTGAAGCTGTCCCGTTCGGTGACGAGCGCGCTCTTGCCGTCGGGCATCCAGTAGGTGCCCCAGGGGATGGACCAGCCGCCGGAGACGGTGGCGATGCCGGACGGCACACCGCCGTCGGTGGCGCAGTCCGGGGTGGTGAAGGTGACCGTGTTGCTCGGCGGTGAGGTGTTGCCCGCCGCGTCCTCGGCGACGACGTCCAGGCTGTACGGGCTGGCGCAGGCGAGCCCGGTGAGGGTGGTCGTGGTGGCCGGTGGGGTGCCGGTCACGGTCTTGTAGACGGTGCTGCCGCTGCGTACCTCGTAGGCGGTGACGGCCTTGTCGTCCGTCGACGCCCCCCAGGTCAGGGCGACGCTGTTCGCGGTGAGGCCTGAGGTGGACAGGGTGCCGGGTGCCGTGGGTGCGGTGGTGTCGGAGCTGCGCAGGGTGGTGCAGTCCACGATCGGGCTGACCGACGACACGTTGCCGGCCGCGTCACGTGCGAACACCGTGAGGTTGTAGGTGGTGTCGGGGGTGAGCCCGGTCAGGTTCTTCGTGGTGGCGGTGCCGGGTGCCTCACCGAACTTGTTGCCGTGTTCGTAGATGTCGTACGCGGCGACTCCCACGTTGTCCGTGGCGGCGCCCCAGCCGAGCGTGAGGCTGTTCTCGGTGATCCCCGAACAGCTCGGTGCCGTGGGTGCGGTGGGCGCCTCGGTGTCCGAGGAGGTGACCGTGACGTCGAGATAGTCGAGGTTGGGCAGCCCGTTGGCCGTCGTGGAGGTCAGCCGGATCCTGTTGCTGCCCGCCTTGACCGGTGTGGTCAGGGTGGAGGTGGCCCAGGTGTCCCAGTCGGTGGTCGCGCTGAAGGCGCGGGCGGCCGAGACCACCGAGCCGTTGACGGCGACATCGGCGGGCCGGGCGTCCGCCGTGCCGTTGGAGTAGCGGACGGCTATCTTCCCGGTGCCGGCGGAGGCCGCGTCGACGGTGAACTCCACATAGCTCCCGGCGACGTTGTCGCCATTGACGAATCCGGTGCCCGAGTAGCCGGAGTGGTTGGACTCGGCGGCGCCCTTGACGATCGTCGCGGACTCCGCCTCGTAGCGGGTGGCAGCCGCGGAGGCCGGCTGCGGGATTGCCTGCACCAGGGCGGTACAGAGCAGTAGGGCGGTGAGGGCCGCCACTCTTCCTCGTGACGTGGTGAGCGTGCCGGTCTGCATCTGACCCTCCATCAGGGAACCCAGTAGTTGCCGGACGCGACGATCATCGACTGGAGCTGGACGCTCCCGCCGTAGTAGAGATCCGGGTCGATCGGGGTGGTGGCGAGCTTGTTCCAGAGCGCGTCGAGCCAGGCCTGGGAGCCGGGGTCGGTCAGCGCGGTCACGGCGAACGGGGCGGTGAACGCCATGTCGTTGCCGCTGTCGAACACCGAGCCGTTCAGGTGGTAGCCACTGGCGATCTTGCCCGGGTCGCCACCCGTCTTGGCCTTGATCCAGGTGTTCAGCTTGCGGGCCGCGGCGAGCGAGGCGCTGTCCCCGCTGGTGACGGCGTCGGCGCCGATGCGCCACGGGTCGCGGCAGGCGTTCCAGGAGTAGTCGCCGTCGTTGGGGCTTTCGAGCACCTCGCCCGGGGCGGGCTTGGCCGTGGTGTTGGTGTTGACGACGAAGTCCGCCAACAGCCCTGTGCCGGCCGCATACTTGGACTGCTGGGAGGTGATCAGGTCCTGGTGCGCGGTGCGGACGGTGTCCCAGGTGCTGTCACCGGTGGCGGCCCTGAACGCGCGGAAGTGGTCGATCATCCAGTCGGAGGAGCGGGTCATCCAGTAGTGGGACTCCCCCGAGTCCGACCAGTCGCCGAACAGCATCAGGTGCGTGGTCGGGTTGACCTCGCTCTTCTTGATGGCGTTGATGTGTTTGACCGCGAGGTCCTTGTAGTTGTACGTCCCGGTGGAACCCCACTGCCGGTCGGCGAGGAGCAGCCCGTAGGCGACGTCCAGGTCACCGTCGGTCGCCGAGTCGGAGCCGTCGACGCTCTTGCAGGAGGCGTCCTGTTCGGCGGCGAGGAGGTTGGCGTTGTTCACCGAGGGGTGCGCGAGCATGTACTTGACCATGCCGTCGAAGACGGTCTTCGCCTCCGGGTCGGCGCCCGCCATCGTCGCGGTGACGACCATCCCGTAGCCCTGGGCCTCGGCGACGTAGGGGTGGTCGGCGTCCGGCGAGATGACCTCGTACCAGCCGTTGCCGCAGTTCTTCTTCACGAACGCGGACTTCCAGGCGTTGTACGTCCTGACCACGGCCTGGTCGAGTGCCGACTGCGAGCCCGAGGGCTTCAGCGTCCCCGCGGCGTACGGGATCGTGTGGCTGCCGAAGGGCACGGCGGGACCGCCGGTGGCGGGGATCGCGGTGTCCAGGTAGTCGAGGTTGGGGCCGCCGTCGGCCGTGGTCGCGGTGGCCCGCACGGTGCTGGTTCCGGCGGGGAGCTGTGCGCCGATGGTCTTCGTCGCCCAGGTGTCCCAGGATCCGGTGGAGCCGAACGAGACGCCGGAGGCGACGACCGTGCCGTTGACGCTGATGTCCAGTGGACGGTCGGTAGTGGTTCCGTTGGCGTAGCGGATGGCCAGCGAATTGCCGGCCGCGGTGGTGCTCACCGTGAACTCCACTGAGGATCCGGCGACGTTGGTGTAGTCGACGAAGCCGGTGCCGGAGTAGCCGGTGTGGTTGGTCGCCACGGCCGCCTGGGAGAGCTTCGCCCCCTCCGCCTCGTAGCGGGTGTCCGCTGCGGCGGCCGAGGGCGCGCCGAGCAGTGGCATCAGCAGCCCGGCGGTGGCGAGTGCCGCTCCGGCGAGGGTCACTCTGCTCGTGGTGGTACGCATGGGATCTCCTCAGCCCTTGTACTGGACGACGATCTTGGTGAATTCGTACGGGGACTGGGACACCCCGCTGCAGGTGTCCCCGTCGCTGCCGGAGCCGCAGGACCGGTCCCGGTTGACGGACCAGAAGGCATAGCGCGCGATGTGGTGCTGCTGCGCGTAGCCGAGGATCGTGCGGAAGTCCTTGGTCGTGACGGTCTCGTCCGGCTCGTCCGTCTTCCCGTTCATCGAGGAGACCCCGATGTGCCGGTAGGCGGCGTCGTCGCTGTAGCCGTAGGCGCTCTTCACGGCAGACTTCAGCCCGTCCAGCGCACCGACCGTGGCCGCGCCCATCGTGCCGCTGTGCCCGCCGAAGTCGAAGGGCATGACGACCCAGCCGTCGTTGTCGAGCCCCGCTGCCGCGCCTCGCTCGATGAGGTCCTTGCCGGTGGCGTCGGGACCGGTCGGGGTGGTCCCCATCGTCACGTACGTCACGAGGCCCGGGTTGGCCTTCCTGACGGTCTTCAGCGCGTCGACCACCCGTTGCCGCACGGTGGCCCTGGAGAACTCGGTGTCCTCGATGTCGATGTCCAGCGCCTTGAGGTGGTAGGCGTCGATCACCTTCTGGTAGGCCCCGGCCAGGGCGGCGGCGCCGGTGCACTTCTCGCCGAGCTTGTCGCCGCTCCAGCCGCCCACCGAGACGACGATGTCGCCGCCGGCCGCCCGGATGGCGTCGATGGCGTCCTCGTCCGAGCCGCCGGTCAGCGGCCGGTCCCCGTCCCACTTCGGGTTGCAGGTGCCGTCCGAGAGGACGAACGCGAGCGTGAACCACTTCACGCCGGTGGCCGCCATCACATCGTCGGGTCTCTGCGGGTCTCCCCAGCCGAGGTATTCGTACGGGGCCGCGGCCATGGCGCCGGGAGCCGCGGCGGTCGCGCTCGCGGCCGGGAAGTCGTGGGCGTCGGCGGCCTCGTCCGCGGCGGCGTAGGCCTTCGGCAGATGGCCCAGCAGGGGCAGGAGCAGACAGCTGAGTCCTGCGAGGGCGGCCACCAAGCGGCGTGGGGGTGCGGCAGGGTGCACGGTGATCCCTTCCGGTTCGGTGTTAGGAAAGGTTCCTAACCGACACTGCATAGGATTCCCTGCGGAGCTTTCTGTCAATGCCCCGCGCGGGCCCAAATCCCAAGCGGCGCCGGTGGGTTGGATGGAGCGCGGGCAGCCCTCGGGGGCGGCGGGGCACACCCCGCCGCCCTGCCGTGCCAGGGCCCTTCGCCTCCTGCTTCCCGGGACGGGTCAGACCAGCTGGTACCCGCGCATCCCGGTGAGCAGGAGGTGGGCGTCCTGAAGCGATCCCGAGGTGTCGCCGAGCGGCCGGTAGATGCCCCATTCGGGCCGGACCCGGTCGGCGAGGAGGGCGTCGACGCCGGATTTCGACCTGCCGACGACGGTGGTCGCCCCGTCCTTCAGGATCCAGCGGACCGCATCTGACGCACCGTCACCGACGGTGCGCAGCCCGGTGACCTCCTGGTGCCGGCGGTCCGTCGAGGTGTCCCGGTCGGCGGTGTGCATGTTGAACCTGAAGTTGTCCCCCTCGGCGAGGATGTGCGGCCGGCCCGCCGGATGGGAGTCGGCCCGGTCGTCCTCGACGGTCTCGAAGGCGTCGAGTCCGCCACTGCCGGCCGAGGGCGACCAGCGCAGTTTCCGGCTCGCCGTGTGCGCGGTGGCGGGGAGCCCGGCGGTCGCGGCGACGGCGCCGCCGATGGCCGCACCCAACAGCGCCCTCCCGGAAGGGTTCGTCATGTCGACCTCGCTCGGAGTCGCTCGCCGTGATCCCGGAGTACACGTTCACAAGAGTGGTCGTCGTTCAGTGACGTGCTCCAGAGTTGCGTGATGACCGGACGCGGTCAATGCCCTGTACGGATGAGGTCTGCGGGGAATGCCTGGCCGCCGGTGATCGTTGACCAGGGGAGTACCAACCGACGACGTAAGGATCGACCGCTCGTGAGCCAGGTCCCCTCCATCACCCTCAACAACGGTGTCGCGATGCCGCAGCTCGGTTTCGGTGTCTGGCAGGTGCCGGACGACGAGGCTGCGAAAGCGGTCACCACGGCCATCGAGTCCGGGTACCGGAGCATCGACACCGCCGCGATCTACGAGAACGAGCAGGGCACCGGCCGGGCGATCGCGGCCTCCGGGGTCGCCCGCGAGGAGCTGTTCGTCACCACGAAGCTGTGGAATTCCGAGCAGGGCTACGACGCGACCCTGCGCGCCTTCGACGCCTCGCTCGACAAGCTGGGGCTCGACTACGTCGACCTGTACCTGATCCACTGGCCGGTGCCGGCCAAGGACGCGTACGTGGACACGTACAAGGCCTTCGAGAAGATCCACGCCGACGGCCGTGCCAAGGCCATCGGCGTCTCGAACTTCCTCCCCGAGCACCTGGAGCGTCTGCTCGGCGAGACCTCGGTGGTCCCGGTGATCAACCAGATCGAGCTCCACCCGCAGCTCCAGCAGGCCGAGTCGCGCGCGTTCCACGCCGAGCACGGCATCGCGACCGAGGCCTGGTCGCCGCTGGGGCAGGGCAAGGGCCTCCTGGAGGTCCCGACGGTCGTCGCGATCGCCCGCAAGCACGACCGCACGGCCGCCCAGGTGGTGCTCCGCTGGCACATCCAGACCGGCAATGTGGTGATCCCGAAGTCCGTGACGCCGTCGCGCATCGCGGAGAACCTCGATGTGTTCGGCTTCGAACTGGACGCCGACGACCTCGCCGCGTTCGCCGCGCTGGACGAGGGCAGGCGCCTGGGCCCGAACCCCGGCGAATTCAACGTCGGCGCCTGAGCCCCGCCATCGCGCCATTGACGCATACGGACCGCCGCCCGGCTGCCGAGCCGGGCGGCGGTCCGCCCGCGGGGAGCGACCGGAACGGCAGCAGCCACTGGTGACAGTTGGAGCCGATGCGGGAACACCCCGGGGCAAGGGCCGGATACGGGCCGGCACGGCGATCTGTACGGATGCGTGCGGACCAGAACTCCGAACGGCCCTTCGACGCCATGCCGACCGGGCCGTCCCCCACCCGGACCAAGACGACCCGTCGACCCCCTGACGGACGGGACATGGGCGGCGTCTGCCACGCCGGCGCCACGTTCTGCCGCCCGGTTGCCGGGCTCCGCCGAGGGCCGCGGGCCGAGAAACGAAACCGGAAGCCGAATTCCGGAACCCGGACCGAAAGGCGCCGACCCGACCCTGGTGGCCGCGTGCGGCGCGGCCCCTCCAGTCGACTGGCAACGCCTCACCGTCCGGATCTAATATGACCTTGCAGGTGTTTGTGAGTGTCAGTCGTCGTTCAGGTGCGGATATCCGACCGGATCACTCCGGTCGGATACCCTGACTGGAGCCCCGGCCCGATTACGGCGGGCCGGGGCTCACGTCAACCTGGTGACTCGGTCACCAGTCCCGGCCACCGCCCTCACGGCCCTCGTCGAAGTGACGCTCGATGACGCGGAAGCTGCCCACGACACCGTTCTTGACCCACACGCCGCCCTTGACGTGACCGGGGAACACCCCGTCGCTGGAGCTGTGCGGTCCGACGGTGGCGATGGGCGCGCCGTTGTCGCAGGTGGCGCCACGGAAGACCTCGACGGTCCGGCGGCTGTCGTTGCGGATGTTGAGGCTGTTGGAACCGAGGCCGCTGACCACGGTCACGCAGCCGCCGAGCTCGTCGGCGTACGTCCGCTCGTTGATGTGGATACGGCCCTCGTAGTAGTGGCCACGACCCTCGTTGCCGCCACGGCCCTCGTTGCCGCCACGGCCCTCGTTACCCTTGCCCTCGTTACCCTTGCCGACGTCGCCGCCGCCGAGAGCCGAAGCGGGAACGGCCTGCTGGACGGCCTGGGTCGCCTGGGCCGGCTCCGAGGTGGCGGCCGAGGCGTAGGTGATACCGGTGGCGGCCAGGGCTGCAGCGGCCGCGACGGCGGCAGTGACGACGGTGGAACGCGTAATCATTTCGCTTCTCCTGTCTCAGAAAGGTCGGCTGAGCAGTCGACCCGTGGATGAAATTACTGAAGATCTTCATACGTGTCATATCGGACACGGCGAAGTTCGACACCCACACTCCGATCGAGGTACATAAATGCGCCATATGCGATATTCGCATAATTTGATGAGCTGCCAATTGCCCCTGTTTTTGGGCGAATTGATCTGCGATTAGACCGCACAGGGGACTTCCTGATACGCGCTCACCCTGGTAGCAGCGTGTCTTTTCTTGACAGGGCCCGGGCAGCGGCCGGAACCCGTGAATATCCGTCATCCGCGGCTTGCCCGCACTCCTCCGGTACGGGCCGCGGCGGGGTACGGGAAGGCCCGGGAATACGCCCCCGCACGGACCTCCTGCCCTGGTGGGAGCCGGGCCCGACCCGACTCCCGTCCGATGCGGTCGCGCGCCGTCAGCCTCGTCGGCCCAGGTGCACGGTGCGCGCCGAGAGCAGGTGGACATCGGGGCGCCGACGCAGCCCGGCCGGATCGTCGGGGTCGAGCAGCCGGTCCAGCACGGCGACGTCCTCGGCCGTGAGCTCCTCCTCGAACATCTGGCGCCGACGGGCGAACTCGGTGACGACATGGTCCTGGGCCCGGTCGGAGAGCGGCGCCGGAAGGTCGAGCAGGAAGCTGCGAGTGCCCTGCGGGGCCAGTCCGACCGCCGTGAACAGGGCGCTCCAGTCCTCGGTCTCCCGCGTGGCGCCGGGCAGTGCCGCCCGCATGTCCTCGAACCGGGCCGCGTTGATCGCTTCGAGCCTGGCCTCCAGGCCGGGCCGCCCGATGCCGATGTCACGCGGGAGCCGGCGGGGCTGCAGCCCGCCCTCGACCAGGGCGACGGTCCCGCCCGGGCGCAGCAGCGCGGCGAATCCGGCCAGGACGGCGCGCTGGTCGCCCATGTGATGCAGGGCGTTGCCCACCCAGATCAGGTCCGCCTCCGCCAGTCCGGCGAGGCCTTCGGGGAGGTCCGCCTCGTGCGTGCGGACCCGGTCGCCGAGACCGAGGCGCTCGGCGTGACCTCGGGTGCGTTCCAGGAGCGCCGGGGTGCCGTCGACTGCGACGACCTCCGCCTCGGGGAACACCTCGGCGAGCAGGCAGGTGATCACACCCGGTCCGCTGCCGATGTCGAGCACCCGGCGGACCTTCGGGGCCGTGGGGAGCCCCGCGATCCACCGGGCCGCCGCCTCGTACTGCGGACGGCTGACCTCGGCCTCCTGTTCCAGCTGCGGCCCCATCACGTCCCAGTCGATGTCTCCGGCGTCGTGATGGTGGCCATGGGTCCGGTCGCCGTGCCGGCCATGGGCCGCGTCCGGGTGGTGGCTGTGGGCGGTGTTCTGGTGATGACCGTGTCCGGTGTGCTGGCTCATGGAAACAGCGTCATTACGGACCGACCTCATGGCAAGTTTCCTTGCCGGTTCAGCAAGTCACTCGCTCCCGCCGACGCCGCGCGCCCGGCACCCGTCCGAGTCCGGACACATCGCGCTCATTGGACACCTGCATATTGCCGGTACGCCGCCGGGCCCATAACTTGCGTTTATGGAGCTGGAGTTACGCCATCTGCGAACCGTACGTGCCATCGCCGACACCGGGAGCCTCACCAAGGCGGCCGCGACGCTCGGGCTCGCCCAGCCGGCGTTGAGCGCACAGCTGCGAAGGATCGAGAAGGCGCTCGGCGGCCCGCTCTTCGACCGTGACCACACCGGCGCCCGGCCCACGCTCCTCGGTGAGCTGGTGCTCGAACGGGCCCGGGTGGTGCTGCCCGCCGTGAGCGAGCTCCAGGAGGAGGCGGTGCGGTTCGCCAACGCGTGGGGGACGATGGAGCGCTTCCGGCTGGGCGGTACGCACGGTCCGCTGCTGGGCGGCCTCGTGGACCGCCTGGTCACCGCGCACCCGACCGCGCCCGTGTCGACGTACACCTCCTGGTCGGTCGGCGAGATCGCCTCCCAGCTGGTGGACGGAAGACTCGACTTCGCCCTCATCGGGACCTGCGGGGAGAGCCCGCCGCCCGGCAGCGACCGGCTGACATGGCAGGTGATCGGCGTCGACCCGGTCTTCGTGATGCTGCCGGACTCCCACCCGCTCGCCGGTGAACAGGAGCTCGACCTCTCCGCGCTGGCGGACGAATGCTGGACGGACGTGCCGGGCGAGGGCTGTTTCGCCGACTGTTTCATCGGCGCCTGCGCGCGGGCCGGATTCAGCCCCGTCTCGGTGTACGAGACGGATACGGCCTCCGTCGTCCATCTGGTGCAGGTGGGACGGGCGGTCGGACTGTGCCGGGCGACGTTCCCGCCCACCCCGGGCGTGGTGACCCGGCCGATCACCGGCTCACCGCTCAGCTGGCGCCACCTGCTGGGCTGGCATCCCCGTTCGACGGCGGCCGGCGCGGCGGCGGGCGCGGTGAGCGGGTACACACGGGCGGCGTACACGGAGGCGGTGGAGCGCAGCGAGAGCTATGCGCGCTGGCTCGCCGCGCATCCACGGTTCGGCGCGGCGATGTGACCTGCCGCTCGGGTCGCCGTGGCTACCGCACACCGTGCCCGTCGGCGATCGCCGCCACCCGCGCGGCCAGGTTCAGATCGTTCTCGGTGACCACACCGCCCGCGTCGTGCGTGTTCACGGAGAGGGAGACGGTGTTGTACCCGAGGGTCAGATCGGAGTGATGGTTCAGTTCGTCCTGGATGGCGGCGACATGCACGGTCAGCCCGAGGGCGGCGAAGTGGGTGTGGAGCCGGTACGTACAGGTGATCCGGTCCCCTTCCAGCGACCAGCCGGGCAGTCCGGCCAGACGTTCCTCGATCTCTTCCTGCGACAGCGGTGCGGCGGGCATACGGCGACTCCCTCGTCGGCGATCGGTGCCGGTCGGCGGTGCCGGTGACGTTACGGTCTGGGTATGACAACTGTCGCGCTTGACACGGGGGTAGGGCCGCTGCTGCGCAGTTGGCGTGAGCAGCGCCGGATCAGCCAGCTGGAGCTGGCGCTCCGTGCCGATTCATCCGCCCGGCACATCTCCTTCATCGAGACGGGCCGCTCCCGCCCCAGCGAGGAGATGATCCTGCGACTGGCCGAGCATCTCGACGTCCCCGTCAGAGAACGCAACGCCCTTCTGCTGGTGGCCGGTTACGCACCCCGCTACGCGCAGACCGCGTTCGACGACCCGGCGCTGGACGCGCTGCGCGAGGGGATGGAGCGGCTGCTCCAGGCGTACGACCCGTATCCGGCGCTGGTCGTCGACGGTACGTACAACGTGGTGGCGGCCAATCGGGGCATGGCGACGCTGCTGGAGGGAGTCGCCGATCACCTGCTCGTACCACCGCTGAACGCCATGCGGATCACGTTGCACCCGGAAGGTATGGCCCCGCGCATCCGCAATCTGCGGGAGTGGCGGGCCGATCTGCTGGACCAGATGGACCGCCAGATCGCCCTGGCCCGTTCGACGGAGCTGCGTGAGCTGTACGAGGAGATCGCGGGCTATCCCGTACCGGAGGGCACCGGCCCCGGGCCCGTTGCTTCGCTGCCCTTCGCGCTGCCCCTGCTCATCGAGCACGACGGGCGGGTGCTCTCCTTCGTCTGCTCCATCGCGACGTTCAACACACCGATGGATGTGACGGTGGCCGAGCTGGCGATCGAGACCTTCCTGCCCGCCGACCGGGCCACCGCCGACCATCTGCGGTCCCTCGCCCCCTGAGACGCGGGACGCGTGACCGCGGGCCGCACGGATACCGGCTGCGGGTGCGGGGCGGTCGTACTGCTCGCCGGTGACCTTCTGCGGTCAGGTGGTCGGCGACCGGCGCCCGAAGCGGACTTCGAGCGCCGGAGCTGATCCGGAGCAGCCGATTTCACGACGTCAGACGCGTGCTCCGTTGTCGAGCGGATCCCTGCGCGCCCGCCCCGTACCGGACCGGCGTCCCGGTGCCCGTGTGCGGGCCGGTGGCGGGGCCTTGCTGCTGCGCTCCAGGACGAGGGCGGCCGGCACGGCGGTCAGCACCGAGGAGTACGTACCGACGCAGATGCCGATGAGCAGGGCGAGGGCGAAGTCCGCGAGGGAGTCACCGCCCAGCACCGCGAGCGCGACGAGGATGAAGAGCGCGCCCATTCCGGTGTTGACCGTTCGTGGGACGGTCTGGAGAACGGCCCGGTCGGCGATGGTGGCCAGCGGTACGCGACGGGCCTTCGCCCAGAGTTCCCGCACCCGGTCGAAGACCACCACCGAGTCGTTGACGGAGTATCCGATGACGGTGAGGAGCGCGGCCAGGAAGATGCCGTCGACGGTGCGGCCGAGCCAGGCGAAGGCGCCGACCAGGATGATCACGTCGTGGACCAGCGCCCCGACCGAGGCCACGGCGAACGTCCAGCGGAACCGGACCGCGAGATAGGCCAGCTGCACGAACACGGCGATGCCGAGCGCGATCAGGGCATTGCGCCGCAGCTCGTCGCCGAGGCTGGGGCCGATCAGCTCGTCGCGGACCTTGGTCGTCCTGCCGCCCTCCTCCGCGAGGGCGGCGCGCAGGGCGTGTTCGCCGTCGTTGTCGAGCTCACCGGTCCGTACGGAGAGGTCTCCCGCCCCGGCCGTGGTGACCTCGGCGTCGCCGAAGCCCGCGCCGGCCAGCGCGGTGCGGGCCCGCTCCACGTCGACGGGCCGGCTGGTCGAGTACTCGATGAGCCGGCCGCCGGTGAACTCGACGCCCAGGTTGACACCGCGTACGACGATGCCGAGGACCGCGACGGCGACCAGTGCGGCGGAGACCATCAGCCAGCGGCGCGGAGACCGCATCAGCCGGGGGTCGCGGCGGGTCAGCCAGGTGCGTACCCGGCCGGGGAACGCGATGCCGTTGACGCCCCGGTAGGCGCTGACGAACCGGGAGCCCGCGGCGATCTCGGTGAGTGCGCGGGCGATGACGAGGGCGGAGAACATGGAGGCGATCACACCGATGGCGAGAGTGATGCCGAAGCCCTTCACCGGTCCGGAGCCGAGGAAGAAGAGCAGCCCGGCCGCGATCAGCGTCGTCACGTTCGAGTCGGCTACGGCGCTCCAGGCGCCCTTGAACCCGGCCGTCAGCGAGGAGCGCAGGGAGCGGCCCGGATGCTGTGCATGTTCCTCCCTGGCCCGTTCGAAGACCAGTACGTTGGCGTCGACCGCCATCCCGATGGCCAGGACGAATCCGGCGAGGCCGGGCAGGGTGAGGGTGACACCGAGGCCGACCAGGGCGGCGTAGGAGATCAGTCCGTAGGCTGCGAGCGCGACGGCGGCGAGTGCGCCGAAGAGCCGGTAGACGACGGTGATGAAGAGGGCGGTGGCGGCGGCCCCGATGAGGGCGGCGCGGGCGCTGGCGTCGATCGCGGCGGCGCCGAGCGTCGGTCCGACGGTCCGCTGCTCGACGATCTCGACGGGGAGCGGCAGGGCACCGCCCTTGATCAGCAGGGCCAGTTCACGGGCCTCGTCCGCGCTGAACGATCCGGTGATCTGGGTGGATCCGGAGGGCAGACCGGCGTTGCAGGCGACCGTCGGGGAGACCTGTGGCGAAGAGATGATCTGCTGGTCGAGGACGATGGCGACGCGGCGGCGGTCGTCCTGGACCGGGTGGCAGGCGGCTTCGCCGGTCAGCCGGGTCCAGTCCCGGCCGGCCTTCTTGTGGAAGTCCAGGGACACGGTCCAGCCGGCACCCTGCTGGCCGTCGAACGCCGCGGTGGCGTCCTTGACGCCCGCGCCGGAGAGCCTGGCCGGGCCGAGGTCGAGGGCGCGCCCCTGTTCGTCGGGGAGGGTCGGCCCCGCGCCGGCCCTGTCCTCGCCGCCGCTCCCCGGGCCCTGGACCGCGTGGAAGCTGAGCTGTGCGGTTCTGCCGATGACCTCGGCGGCCTTGCGGGGGTCCTGGACGTCCGGGAGTTCGACGATGATCCGGTCCTCGCCGGAGCGGGTCAGCGTGGGTTCGGCGACGCCGAGCGAGTCGATGCGCTGGCGCAGTACTTCGAGTGTGCGTTCGGTGCTCTCCCGGTCCGCCTTCGCGGTGTCCGAGTCCTTGGCCTGGAGCACCATTCTGGTGCCGCCCTGAAGGTCGAGGCCGAGTCTGGGTGACATGGTCAGCGTGATGAGCACGGAGACGAGCAGTACGGCGGCAGCCAGCACCGCTCGCACCGTGGTGGCGCGAGTCATGGGTTTCCTCCGAGGGGGCGCCGGGCGCCCTCACCTCGGCGGGGGCGGCACGGCGGTTCTGTGGGACGGGACCGGTGGCAGGACCGGTGGCCGGTGAACGGCCGTCCGTGGAGGCCCGCGTACGCCGGGGAGCGCGAGGCGCGCGTGGTCGGTGGCACGAGGGGGTGCGGTGGGGGCCGGGCGGTCGGCCCGGTGAGGTGTGTGGACGCCGGGCGTGCCGGGCAGCAGGGCGTCGGGGCCGGGCGGCGGGAGGTGGTGCGCGGTGCGGGCCTGGTCGCTGCCGGCCCGGGGCTGGGGGCGGGGCGCGGTCGGCGGCCCGGACCGGTGGTGGTCGGTCGCCGTGGCCGTGCGGGTGCGCCGGGTGTCGTGGGCGGTGCCCGTGCGGGCGGTCCGGTCGGTGTGCGGGGTGGGCTGGTGGGCGCCCGGGGTGTACGCGGCGGACGGCGGTACGCCGGCGAACGGCCGGGCCGGCAGTGCGGATCCGGCGGCTGCGGGGGTGCCGCCGACGACGGTGAGGACGGCGAGCAGGAGGGCGGCGAGGAGCAGCCGGGCCGCCTGCGCGGTGCCGTGGTGTGCCGGGTTGCCCGGCCGTGCGCTCGGGCCGGTCCGGCCCTGATCCGTCGGACAGGCCCCCGGGGGCACGTTCCCCGGGGGCGGCCCCGGGAGGGGGGTCACCCGGTTCGGCCGGTCAGGGCCGGGGCCGCGCCGGCCCGGCGGAGCACGGAGTCGAGGACCATCCCGGCGCCGCGTACGACGGCGGTCGCCGGGTCGTCGGCGAGACGCACCGGGGCCCCGAGGCGGACCGCGATCCGATTGGTGACGTCGGGGCGGGCGGCGCCGCCCCCGGTGAGCAACGGGCCCCTGCGCAGGGCCCCGAGGACGGCGCCGTGCCGGTCCTGCTTCCACATCTCCATGATCATGTCCAGGACGGTGCGGACCACCTCGGTGGGCGGCTGCGCCGGGGCGAGGTCGCCCAGCCCCGTCTCGGCCTGGCGGGCGTCGCGGACCTGCCCGTCGACGAGCAGGGTCGCCTCGGTCAGTTCGGCGCCGATGTCGACGACGAGCAGTGGGCCGCCGTCGCGCGGTCCGGCGTATGCGGCGGCGGCCCTCGCGCTGTCGAGGACGATGACGGTGGTCGGCCCCAGGGCCGCGATCAGTTCCCTCGCCTCGGCGCGCCGGCGGGCCCCGGCGAGGACGGGGTGGCTGAGGACGATCACGGTGCCGGTGCGGTCCGCGCCCAGTGCGGTGTCGGCGATGCGGCCGAGCATCCGGCCGCAGGACTCGGGGTCGACGATGCGTCCCCGCCGGACCGGGCGGCCGTGCCCGGCTCCCGTACCCGCTTCGCCACAGACGTCGGTGTCGGCCAGGAGCCCGTGTCCGGGCACCCAGACGCGCGTGCGGGAGCTGCCGAGGTCGAGTGCGAGGCCACGGGTGACACCCCGGTGGTCCTGGTGGTCCCGGCGGACGGAGGAGCCGAGTCGTCGCCCCTCGTGCAGAGAACGCATCGCCCCTCCCACCGGCCTGCCGTCGCGGCCGCGCACACACCCATGAACCCGCTGATAGCGAGGCATGGTCGAGCCCTCACTATGCAATAGGGAGGCAAAGAAAGCCACTCCCGGGCAAAATCCAAGGGCCGGTCACACGGCGCCGTGCCTCACACCTCCGACGGCAGGAACACGGCGACCAGGTCGGCGAACTCGTCCGGCGCGGCTATCCGGATGCCGAGGTCCTCCGCCTTGGTGCGCTTGGATCCGGCCTTCTCCCCGGCGACCAGGAGCGAGGTGCGCTTGGAGACGCTGGACGAGGACTTGCCGCCGGCCCGCTCGATCAGCTCGTTCATCTCGTTCCGGGAGAGCTTCTCCAGTACGCCGGTCATGGCACCGGTGACCACCACCGTCATCCCGTCCAGCGGCAGGGCGCCGCGCTCCCCGTCCGTGGCGGCGGCCGCCTCCTCGCTCTCCTCCCCCGGCTCGGGCGGCGGCGTGGCGCCGGGCTCCGTCATGTTGACCCCGGCGGCCACCAGCTTCTCGATCAGCGGGGCCAGCTCCACCAGCTCCGCGACGACACCCGCGGCCTTCTCCTTGCCGATGCCGTCGACCCGCTGGAGCTCCTCGGCGTCGGCCGTCCTGATGCGGTCCATGTGCGCGAAGTACCGGGCGATCCGCCGCGACATGGAGCGCCCGGTGCCGCGCACCCCCAGCGCGCAGAAGACCCGGGAGAGCGGCTGGGTCCGTGCCGCCTCGATGGCGGCCAGGAGGTTGTCGGTGCTGGTCTCGCCCATCCGCTCCAGGCCCAGCAACTGCTCGCGGTCGAGGGTGAAGAGGTCGGCGAAGTCGGCCACCAGACCGGCGTCGACGAGCTGGACGACACGGGTCGCTCCGAGGCCCTCGATATCGAGCTGGTCGCGGCCCGCCGCGTACGAGACGGAGGCGACGAGCCGGCAGTCGCGGCCCCGGACGCAGCGCCAGCGCTGCTCGCTGGTGTCTATCCCGGAGCCGCACTGCGGGCACGACTCGGGGAAGTCGATCGGCGTTTCGTCACCGGTCCGCAGATGGGCGACGGGCGCCTCGATACGGGGGATGATGTCGCCCGCCTTGTAGACCATCACCCGGTCGCCCAGGCGCAGATCGCGGCGGGTGATGTCGGCGGGGTTGTGCAGCGTGGCGTAGCTGACGGTCGAGCCGTCGATCTCCACCGGCTCCAGCACGGCGCGCGGCGCGATGATGCCCGTCCGCCCCACGTTCCACTCGACGCCGAGGAGCCGGGTGACCTTCTCGACGGCCGGAAGCTTGAAGGCGATGGCCCAGCGCGGCGCCCGGCTGCCGGAACCGGCCTCGCGCTGGTCGGCCGCGAGGTCGGCCTTGATCACGATGCCGTCGATGCCGAACGGCAACGAGGCGCGCAGGGCGGCGACTTCCTCGACCCGGCTCTGTACCTCCTCGACGGTGGCGACGGTGCGCGGCGCCACGTCCGTGTCCGCGGCGGTGTGCACACCGAGGCGGGCGACGTACGCGAGGACCTCGCTGTGCGGGAGGCCGGCGAGGATGTCGGTGAGCCCGCCGGAGTCGGGCAGCGGCAGGGCGCCGTAGGCGAAGAACGTCATCTCCACCGTGTACGCGCGGTCCTTGGCGCGCAGGGTGCCCGCCGCGCCGTTCCTCGGATTGGCGAAGGGGGCGCCGCCGTGTTCGGTGCGCACGGCGTTGGCCTGCTCGAACTGCTCGGTCGTCATCAGGATCTCGCCGCGCATCTCGATCGTCACCGGCTCGGCGAGCCGCTCGGGCAGCCCCACCACGGTGCCGATCGCATGGGAGACGTCCTCGCCCGCGGTGCCGTCGCCCCGGGTGATCAGCTGCTCCAGGCGGCCCGCCCGGTAGCGGGCCGCGACGGCCAGGCCGTCGAGCTTCGGCTCCACGCTCCAGGCCGCGACGGGCCGGCCTATCCGGCGTTCCAGCGACGCCGTCCAGGTGACGAACTGGTCGGCCGAGAACACGTTGTCCAGCGAGAGCATCGGCACCGTGTGCGGTACGTCGCCGACCGCGGCGCCGCCCGCCACCTTGCCGGTCGGGGAGGCGTCCAGCACCTCCTGCGGGTGCTCCTGCTCGTATGCGGCGATCCCCCGCACCAGCCGGTCGTAGGCGTCGTCGTCGAGCGTGCTCTCGCCCGTGGCGTAGTACGCGGCGGCGGCCTTCGCCGCTTCTTCGACCGCGGCGGCGTAGGCGGCGGTGTCGGCGAGCACAACAGCTGAGTTCGTCATGGCCCCCATCCTGCCGCCCACCACTGACAACGCCCCTCAGCCGGCGGCCTGGACCGTTCCGTCCGCTTCTCCGGCGCCTCCGGCCTCACCCGGCACCGACACGGGAATCTGCGGGCCCGGACACTCCCCCAGCCAGCGGCGCAGTACCTTGTGCACCTGTTCGGCGCCCACCAGCTCCGTGCCGGGTGCCACCGGCGCGGACAGCTGGGACGGCCACAGCAGGAACGGGTGGGACTGCTCGCCGCCCAGGCCGCCGTGCGAGCCGATCTGCTCCTCGAAGGCGTGCACACAGCCCGTGGCGCCGTCGTACATCGAGTTGACCATGATGTCGGCGACGTGCGGGAAGGTGTCCGTCCGCCGCACCGCCGCGGCCGCTCCGGGGCCGAACGGGGCCAGTGGCCCTTCCCCGTCGACCAGCTCCGAGACCGGGATCTCCGTGCCGCCGCGGCCCAGCACCACCGATCCGTGGCGCTCGCTGCGGACCAGCAGGAAGCCGATGCCGGGGTGGTTGGCGAGGGTGCCGAGCAGGGCGGGGTGGCAGTGGTCGAGCTGTTCGCGCGAGGCCCGCCCCTCGATGTCGGGGAAGGAGATCAGGCCGAGGTTCCCGGAGGCGAGGACCACGGGGTCGGACGGCTTCGCGAGGTGCTCCGCCACCCCCTCGTCGACCGGCCGGTGCAGGGCGATCCGTACCGCGTCGCGCGCCTCCGAGCCGCTGCGGGTGCGCTGCGCCCGACGGGGCACGGGCAGCCCGCAGCCCGCCCGCACCAGGTCCTTGAGGGTCAGCCCGTACGCCCCCGCGAAGGTCTCCCCGGGGCTCTGGCCGTGGTCGGACAGGAGCACGATCCGGTAGGTGCGCGGGGTGTGTTCGGCGACCTTGACGATCAGGGCCAGCGAGCGGTCCAGGCGCGCGAGCACCTTCTCCGCGTCGCGGCTGTTCGGTCCGGAGTGGTGCGCCACCTCGTCGTAGGCGACCAGGTCGGCGTAGACGGCGGTGCGGCCGGCGAACATGTCCCCGATGACGGCGGCGACCACCACATCGCGTTCGACGACGGTCGCGAAGGCGCGGATGAAGGGGTAGAGCCCACCGCGCTTGATCCGGGGCGTGACCTTCCGCATCCGTGCCCGGGTCGACTGGCCGATCTCCCGGCAGACCTCGGCGACGAACGACACGGCGGTGCGTACGGCGTTGGCCGGGTCGGAGAAGTACGCGAAGTACCCGGCCCTGGAGCGGCGGCCCTTGCCGAACCGGGCCGCCATGGACAGGACGAGCGCCAGCTGGTCGGCGCCGCCGCTGAAGAGGTTGCCGCGGCTGGCGCCGTCCAGCCTGAGCAGCCCGCCGTCGTGGGTGCGCGCGACGGCCCTGCGCTGGAGTTCGAGAGCGCTCGCGGGCCTGCTGGAGACCATGACGTCGCCGGTCTCCTTCTCGTACCAGCGGAAGGCGGGGACGTCGTGGTTGCTGCCGTGCAGGATGCCGAGCTGGCTGGCCCCGGTCTGGCTGGACCAGTCGGTGCGCCACGGGGTGAGCCGGTGCCCGTCCCGGTCCGCCAGCCACTGCGCGACGGTCGGCATCAGGCCCTCGTCGGCGGCGCGGGCGAGCACGTCGTGGCCGACGCCGTCGAGCTGGATGAAGACGGTTCCCGGCGGCCCGCTGCGCCCGTTGTCCGCACCGCTGCGCCGTCGGCGGCGGACGGCCAGCCGGGAGAGCCTGCGCCGGTAGGCGTTGTCGTCGCGGACGGCGAGCGCGGTGGAGGTCGCCGAGGCGACGGCGGACATCACGGCCGCGACGACGACGGCCGTCTCCGGGTCGGCGGCGCCGCGCCCGTCCGGGATGAGCCGCAGGGCCACCAGCAGCAGCGAGCCGTTCAGGAAGAAGACGAGCAGCCCGAGGACCAGTGCGGGCACGATGAGCAGGGCCCGCACCAGGGCCGGCCAGACCAGCGCGGAGAGCAGACCGAAGGCGCCGGCGCCCCAGGCCGCGGTGAACGCGATCTTGGTTATGCTGTCGCCGTCGGCCGACTGGAGCTGGAAGTCAGGCAGAATCCCGGCGAGCACCAGCATCGTGAGCGTCGAGACCGCCCACACCACGACCACTCGCATCAGGGCGCTCCCGGCTGTTCGCCATCGCCCGTCACCCACGCCGTTCCACCTCACGTCCGGACCCCGCCGTTCCGGGTCCCGGCCCCCAGCTTTTCACAGCGGGCCCGCGGCCCCGGCCGCAGCGGCCGGGAGCCGGGTCAGCGGCCGTCGTAGCCGGCGGTCGGCATGGAGAGCCTGCGGTGCACGCTCGCCTTCGTCCGGGCGTTGTACGGCGGCTCGTCCAGCCCCGCGATCTCCAGGCGCACACCGCGCCGCTCGCACTCCGCGGCGAACTCCGGCACCGAGGCGAGTGCCCGTGCCAGCACCCGGTCGTTGGCGGCGACGAACAGCTCGACCTCGCCGCTCTCGACATCGGTCCACAGGGCGTGGTGGTCGGGGCGCAGCCCGTAGAGCCGCAGCTGCCGGGTGACGACATATCCCTTGTCGGCGGCCCAGCGGGCACACATGTCGTGCTGGCTGCGGGTGTCCACCAGGAACGGGTCGCTGTCGAGTTCCTCGAGCGGTGTGAGGCTGGCGATGGCCGCCACCCGTACGTCCGTGACGTCCCCCATGGCCGTCCCCCCGTGCTAGTTCGTGTCGGCGACCCTACCTTCCGGCCCCCCGCGCAAGAAGGCGCGTGCGGGAACGGTGGGAGCGCGGAGGACGGGGACGGAACACCTGTGCGCCCCCGCCCCGGCCCAGCGCTTAGGCTCGATGGCGGGGCCGGAACCGAGGAGCCCGGGAACGAGGAGGCGTCGCGTGCCGGTGGAAGTCACCTGGTGGGGTCATGCCACCTGCACCATCGAGGACTCCGGGGTGCGGGTGCTGACCGATCCGCTGTTCGTGCGGCGCTTCGCACATCTGCGCCGCCGGCGCGGTGAGCTGCCCGGTGCCGAGGCGGCGGTCGCCGATGTCGTGCTCGTCTCGCATCTGCACTCCGACCATCTGCATCTGCCGTCCCTGTCCAGGCTCGCCCCCGGCAGTCGGCTGATCGTGCCGGTGGGTGCGGTGCGCGCCGTGCCGGGGCTGCGGCTGCTGCGCTCGGTGCGCGGGCTGCGGATCACCGAGGTGGCCCCGGGCGACGAGGTACGGGTCGGCGAGGTGCGGGTACGGGTGGTTCCGGCCATGCACGACGGCAGGCGGCTGCCGGTGGGTCCGCACCGCTCCCCCGCGCTCGGCTTCGTGGTCGAGGGCGAGGCGCGGACGTACTTCGCCGGTGACACGGGGCTCTTCGACGAGATGGCGCAGGCGGTCGGTCCGGTGGACGTGGCGCTGTTGCCGGTGGGCGGCTGGGGCCCGTATCTGGGCCGCAGTCACCTCGACGCGGGCCGGGCGGCACAGGCGCTGGCCCGGCTGGCGCCCCGGTCCGCGGTGCCGGTGCACTACGGCACGTACTGGCCGATCGGCCTGGACGGGGTCAGGCCGCACGAGTTCCACTCGCCGGGTGACGAGTTCGTCCGCAAGGCGGCGCTGCTGGCGCCGGAGGTGGCCGTGCACCGGCTGTCCCACGGTGAGCATGTGCGGCCGGAGGCCGCCAGGTGATCCCGCAGGTCGTGGGGCAGCTGCCCCCGGAGTCGACGCAGCAGGCGGTCGGCTATCCGTCCTTGTTCCTGCTGGTGGCGCTGGGCGCACTGGTGCCGGTGGTGCCGACGGGCGCGCTGGTCAGTTCGGCCGCCGTGGTGGCGCTGCATCAGTCGTCGCCGTTCGCGCTGCTGATCGTCTTCGCGGTGGCCTCGGCGGCGGCGTTCCTCGGCGACATCTGTCTGTACTGGCTCGGCCGGCGGGGGGTGCGGTCGAGGAACGGTTCGAAGTGGCTGCGGGCGATCCGCGACCGGGCCGCTCCGGAGCGGCTGGCACAGGCGCAGCGGAAGCTGGACGAGCACGGTGCGGTGGTGCTGGTGCTGTCCCGGCTGGTGCCCGCGGGGCGGATTCCGGTGATGCTGGCCTGTCTGCTGGGCCGGATGCCGCTGGGCCGGTTCGCCCGTGGCGATGTGCCGGCATGTCTGGCGTGGGCTGCGACGTACCAGCTGATCGGCATCCTGGGCGGTTCGCTCTTCCCCGAGCCGTGGCAGGGGGTGGTCGCGGCGGTGGGTCTGACGGTGCTGATCAGCGCGGCGCCCGCGATGTGGCGGAAGACGCGGGCGCGGTTCAGCCACTGATCGTGCGGGGCGCCGGCTCCAGTACGCGTGAGGCGCCGATCGGCAGGTCCCAGAGCTGTGCCCGGGGGTGCCCGGCCCGTTGCCAGGCGGTGCGCAGCCGGGTCAGCGGTTCGAGTACGGGTTCCGCGGAGAGCAGGAAGGCGGCCCAGTGCATCGGCGCCATCGCGCGGGCGCCGAGATCCTCGTACGCCTGCACGGCCTCCTCGGGGTCGGTGTGCACATCGCTGAGCCACCAGCGCGGTTCGTACGCCCCGATCGGCAGGAGGGTCAGGTCGATGCCGGGGTACCGGCTGCCGATCTCGCCGAACCAGTGCCCGTACCCGGTGTCCCCGGCGAAGTGGATCCGCTGCGCGTCGGGGCCGGGAGTGCCGATGATCCAGCCGCCCCACAGGGAGCGGCAGGTGTCGGTGAGGGTGCGCCTGGACCAGTGGTGGGCCGGTACGAAGTCGAAGCGGACCCCGTCGAGCTCGGCCGATTCCCACCAGTCGAGTTCGGTGACACAGGTGAAGCGGCGACGGCGGCACCAGCGGCCGAGCCCGGCGGGAACGAAGAGCGGGGTGTCCCTGGGCAGTCTGCGCAGGGTGGGCGCGTCGAGGTGGTCGTAGTGGTTGTGGCTGATGACGACGGCGTCCACGGGCGGCAGTTCCTCCCAGCGGACGCCGACCGGGGTGATCCTGGCCGGGGTCCCGAGGATGCGCCGGGACCAGACGGGGTCGGTGAGGACGGTCAGCCCGCCGGTGCGGATGATCCAGCTGGCGTGCCCGGCCCAGGTGACACAGGTGCTGCCCGCGGGGACGGCCGGGAGGGGTTCGGGGGCGTAGGGGAGCTTGTGGATTCCGCGCAGTCCCTCCGCGTTGGGCCGCAGGGCGTGCTCACGGGCCAGCCGGGACATGCCCATGACACCCGGGAGCGGCGCGGTGAGCCGGTCGGCGAAGCTCCTGGGCCAGTCCCGGATCTCGCCGAGCGGACGCGGTCCGACGATCCGGCCGCGGACCGCGCGGGGCGGCTGCGCGGTCCCGGTACGGGAGCGCTCGGTCTGTTCCGTCATCGAGAGACTCCCGTCTCGCAGTTCCTCATCGGAGTTCGTCGAGTGCCGTTCCGAAAATGCTCAGCGCTTCGGCCACATGCGGCAATTCCAGGGGCTCCACAGCGGTGAGGGACTCCAGTTGCTGCTCGGGGGTCGAGCCGAGCAGCGT
The DNA here is from genome assembly GCF_053593015.1 of Streptomyces sp. NPDC002403. Taxonomy (NCBI): domain Bacteria; kingdom Bacillati; phylum Actinomycetota; class Actinomycetes; order Kitasatosporales; family Streptomycetaceae; genus Streptomyces; species Streptomyces sp. NPDC002403. Next base: position 60,792 of record NZ_JBSFBQ010000038.1, read on the forward strand.
CCCGGTGCCCAGCCGTACCCGCAGCGCCCCCAGTTCGTCGCCGAACCGGTGCCCGCCCGGCGTCGGGGCGCCCAGACGTTCCGTCAGGTACTCCTCCAGCTCCAGCGAGTCCGTGACGCCCCGGCTCGCCAGCCGGGATCTGAGCGGGCCGAGATCGGCGTAGAGGTGGCGGCCCGCCTGCGGGGGCCTGGCCAGCGCGCCCGACGCCAGGACCGCGCGGTGGGCCGCGGCGGCGACCCGCGCCTGGAGCGCGGCGGCCCGTCGGACCCGCTCCGTCACGGCGTCCGGTTCGCGCAGCGCGTGGGCGGCGGCCCGGGCGACGGGCCCCGCGACGAGTGCCCCGAGCGCGGTGAGGATGTCGAGCGTACGGGCGTGACGCGCCGCCGCCCGTGCGGTGTCCGGGAACCGGGCGACCGCGACCGGCCAGGCGGACGGGGTCAGCGCCCCGGCGAGATCGCAGACGACCGTGACATCGTCGGGGCACATCTCGGCCGGGCTGAGCAGGACCGTGTCGTGCGGCCGGTGCAGGGTGTCGCGCCAGGTCTCGTCGCTGATGACGTGCAGCCCCTCGGCGACCGCCGCCTCGCAGGCCTCGCGCACCAGCTCCGGCGGGGCGACGGTGGCGGTCGGGTCGTCGACGACGGAGATCAGCAGCAGCCGGGGCCTGCCGCCCTCGGCGCGCACCCTTCGCACGGTCTCCAGGAGCGCGTACGGATCGGGGACACCACCGCACTCGGCCGGGGTCGGCACATGGTAGGCGGGTCTGCCGAGCAGCCGGGCCTGCGGGATCCAGGTGGCGGTGCAGGGGCGCGGCATGAGCACGTCGCCGCCGTGCGCGGCGATCAGTGCGAGCAGCAGCGGCGAGGCGCCCGGGGCCGCGGCGACGTGCTCCGGGCCTCCGTGCAGTCCGCGCCGCTCCCAGTAGGCGGTCGCGGCCTCGCGCAGGGTGTCGCCACCACCGGTCGGTTCGGGTTCGCCGCGGCCCGCGGCCGAGGCGAGCACCTCGGCCAGCTCGGGCAGCACGGGCAGACCGGCGTCGGGGGCGGGCGGCCCGTACCGGACGGGGCCCCGGTCCTCACGTACGGAGCCCCGTCCGGTCCGCTCGGTCCGCTGCCGCGCCATCCGGGCCTCCTTCGCCGCCGCCCCGTCACCCTGTCGCACCGTTTCGCACTCAGGGCCCTTTATACGAGGGTTCGGCCGACCGCGCCCGCCGACGGGGCGACGGGTGAGGCGGGGTCAGCCCGCGAAGGCCGCCTGGGGCATTCCACGCCCCGCGTCCGGCAGCACCAGCAGCGAACCGGAGAGCGGGTGCGGGGCGGCGAGCCCGGTCCGGGCCGACGAGATGTAGAGGTCGCGCAGGCCGGCCCCGCCGAAGGCGCAGGCGGTCGGGCGCCGCACCGGCAGCGCGACGATCCGGTCCAGGGCTCCGTCGGACGTGTACCGGCGCACCGCCGCGCCGTCCCACAGGGCGACCCAGACGGCCCCCTCGGCATCGACCGTCAGCCCGTCGGGGAATCCCGCCCCCTCCTCCACGGTGGCGAACGGGCGCCGGTTCACGGCGTGCTCGCCGTCGGAGTCGAAGACATCGATACGGCGCGTGGGCGTGTCGATGAAGTACATCAGCCGCCGGTCCGGGCTCCACCCGATGCCGTTGGCGCACGCCGCGACGGGCAGCACCGGGGTCACCGCCCCGTCGGCCGCGATGCGGTCGAGACCGCCTCCGTCCGCCGCGCCGTCGTAGCGCATGGTGCCCGCCCACAGCGCCCCGTCCGGCGCGACCGCCGCGTCGTTGCCGCGCCGTCCGGGCACCGGGTCGTGGACGAGCCAGCGGAAGGCGCCGTCGGGGTCGTACAGGCCGATGCCGTCGCGCAGATTGACCACGAGCCCGCCACCGGCGCGCGGCTTGGCCGCACCGACGTGCTGTTCGGTCGCCATCACCGTGCGGCGACCGCTCACCGGATCGTAGGTGTGCACCCGCGCGGAGACGATGTCGACCCAGATCAGCCGGCCGGCGGCCGGGTCCCAGGTGGGGCCCTCGCCGAGTTCGGCCTGTTCGGGTACGGCCACGTCCAGGCCTGTGCCGCTCAATGTCTTGCCCCTCGTGGTGTCCGAGCCGGCCGGAGAGCCCATCGGCACCCTCGGCCGCGAGGTCCACCGGCTCCCTCTCGTGTTCCTCGGTCCGGCGGATCACCGGAATCGCGGACTCAGCCTAGACATGTGGCCATGACATCGGCACAGCGGCCGTGCGATGCCGGGGGCCCGGAGGGGGTGGTCGGGACCGTCGGCCGAGCGACCCGGTCCGCCGGCCGACATCAGCGAGGACGTCGACGGGCGGCGCACGGACCGATCTGCGCGAGCTCCCGCGCGTTCGGTCCGACCGCGCGGCGCGCCTCCTGGTTCGGCGCGGCCGGGCGGGGTAGGCGCTGTCCCATGTCTGCACCGTTCTCGGCCTCGCGTATCCCGTTCACCGTCCCGTCGTCCACCGCGCTCCGCGATGTGCTGCACCGCCGCGATCTCGCCGTGTTCCGGGGCCTGGCCCACCGGAACTGGCCGGGCGCCGGGCCGGTACTGCCACGACTGAGCCGCAGCGCCGATCACGGACTCCTGTGGCTGGGCGCCGCGGCCGGGCTGGCGGCGCTGGGCGGCAGTGCGCGGGCACGGCGGGCCGCCCTGCGCGGGATCGCCTCGCTGGGCGTGGCTTCGGCCGTGACCAACGTCCTCGGCAAGAGCGCGGTACGCAGACAGCGCCCGCTGCTGGACGCCGTGCCGGTGGTGCGGCGGCTCGGGCGTCAGCCGTTCACCACGTCCTTCCCCTCCGGGCACGCCGCGTCGGCCGCTGCGTTCGCCACGGGCGTCGCCCTCGAGTCGAAGGGCTGGGGAGCCGTCGTGGCGCCGCTCGCCCTGTCCGTCGCCGCATCCCGCGTCTATACCGGAGTCCACTATCCGGGTGATGTGCTGGCCGGTGCGGTGCTCGGTGTGGGCGCCGCGCTGGCACTGCGCGGTGTCGTGCCGACCCGTGGACAGTTGCCGGCACCCGGCCGCCCTCCGGCTCACGCGCCCGCGCTGCCGACCGGCACGGACCTGGTGGTCGTGGTCAACCAGGAGTCGGGCACCGCGACGGCGACGGCCTCGCTGGTGCGGAGTGCGCTGCCGGATGCCGAGGTGGTGGAGTGCGCCCCCGACGAGCTCTCCGCCGAACTGGAGAAGGCGGCGGGCCGGGGCAGGGCCCTGGGGGTGTGCGGCGGGGACGGCACGGTCAACCGGGCCGCGGCCGTCGCCGCCGTGCACGGCGTGCCGCTGGCGGTGTTTCCGGGCGGGACACTGAATCACTTCGCCTACGATCTGGGCATCGAGACCGTGGACGACACCTGTACGGCGCTGCTCGCCGGCGATGCGGTCCGGGTCGACCTCGGCCGCTTCCGGCCCGGTCCCGAGGGGCCCGGCGGCGCCCACGGCTACTTCCTCAACGCCTTCAGCATGGGCGTCTATCCCGAATTGGTACGGGCCCGTGAGCGCTGGGCCCCCAAGGTCGGAGGCTGGCCGGCGGGCGTGCTCGCGGCCTGGAAGGTGCTGCGCGGGGATCGTCCGCTGGAGGCGGAGCTGGAGGGGCGGCGCCGCCCACTGTGGCTGCTGTTCGTGGGCAATGGGATGTTCCAGCGCGTGGGTCCGGCGCCGGGCCGGCGGCACAACCTCGCGGACGGCCTGCTGGATGTCCGGGTGGTGCACGGCGGCCGTGCGCCGGGGCTGCGCCTGCTCGCCGCGGCCGTGGCGGGTCCGCTCACCCGCTCCCCCGTCCACGCGGCACAACGGCGCCACCGGGTGCGGATCACCGGCCTGGCACCCGGCACTCCCTACGCGTTCGACGGCGAGGTCGCCTACGGCCAGGGCGAGTTGCTGATCGACAAGCTTCCGGAGGCGCTGACGGTGTACTGCCCCATGCCGGTGTGACGAAGCGCCCGGGGATCAGCCACGCCCGGACGAGCGGAGCGAACCAGGGGCGGCCGACGCCGAGTCGGCCGCCCTTCCGCATGCCGATCGACCGGGCCGCCCTTCCGCGCACCGGCCACCGGCCACCGGCCGCCGATCACTGTCGTCCACATGGCAAGACGCATATCTCAACATTCGACATGGGTGCGTACGGTGTCACTGACGATCACCCCTTCGCGCGGCCCGCGTTCGGGCTGCGCGCCCCGAGGAAGGATCCACGGCCATGCCGAAGGAGACCGCCGTCTACACCCACGGCCACCACGAGTCGGTGCTGCGCTCGCACCGCTGGCGCACCGCGGCCAACTCCGCGGCCTATCTGATCGACGAACTCCGCCCCGGCCTGACCGTTCTGGACGTCGGCTGCGGGCCGGGCACCATCACCGCGGATCTGGCCGCTCTGGTCGCTCCCGGCCGGGTGACCGCCGTCGACACCACCGAGGAGATCCTGTCCCGGGCCGCCGGGGTCGCGGCCGAACGCGGTCTGGACAACGTCGAGTTCGCCGTCGCCGATGTGCACGCGCTGGACTTTCCCGACGACTCCTTCGACGTCGTCCACGCCCACCAGGTGCTCCAGCACGTGGGCGACCCGGTGCAGGCGCTGCGCGAGATGCGGCGCGTCTGCCGCCCCGGCGGTGTCGTCGCGGCCCGCGACAGCGACTACGCGGCGATGGCCTGGTACCCGCAGGTTCCCGGCCTGGACGACTGGCTGGACCTGTACCGCCGGGTCGCCCGCGCCAACGGCGGCGAGCCGGACGCGGGCCGCCGGCTGCTCTCCTGGGCCCGCCGGGCCGGCTTCACCGACATCACCCCGACCGCCGCCAACTGGTGTTTCGCCACCCCGGAGAGCAGGGCGTGGTGGGGCGGCATGTGGGCGGACCGCACGGTCGGCTCGGCGTACGCCGAGATGGCCGTCACCGGCGGCCGTGCGAGCGGCGAGGAACTGGCGGAGATCGCAGCCGCCTGGCGCGACTGGGCCGCGCGGGACGACGCCTGGTTCATGGTCCCCCACGGCGAGGTGCTCTGCCGGGCCTGAGCGCGCCGCCCCTCCCCCCGAACCGATCACACGCCGATGCGCCGCCAACTACCCTTGCGTACATGGATATTCTGGGAACCACGCTCCGCATCTGCGTCGACGACCTGGAGGCCGCGGTGGCCTTCTACGAGGACCTCACGGGCAGTTCCGCGCTCCGTTTCGAGCGCGGCGGGGTCTCGGTCGCCGCGATCAGTTGCTTCCTGCTGATGAGCGGCCCGGAGTCGGAGCTGGAGATCCTGCGCAAGGTGACGGCGACGATCGCGGTCAAGGACGTCGACGACGCGCATGCCGCCCTCACCCGCGTCGGTGCCCGGATCCTGGCGGGCCCGGTGCCGACGCCGGTCGGCCGCAATCTGATCGCCGTGCACCCGGACGGCTCGGTCTTCGAGTACGTCGACCGGAGCCTGCCGTCCGGCCCGTGAGGGCCGGAGCGGCGGGCGAGGGCCCGTCCGGCGGATCAGGGCCGGGAGGACATCGGCGTGGGCCCATCAACTCCTGGGGCGCATGCGGTAGTTGTACCTGTCGGGCAGCGGCTCGTCCGTGAGCCGGGCCCATACCTCGTCCAGGATCTCCGCACCCTCGCGCAGGTCCGCGACCTCGAAGCCCTCGTCGAAGACGGCCCGGGCGCCGGCCCGGTCGCCCTCGGCGATCAGCAGTCGGGCCTCCAGGAGGCGGAAGCGGCCTCGCTGCCGGACCGCCGGAGGCAGGGCGGCCCATACGGCGCGGACCGCCGCGGGGCGCCCGGCCGTCAGCAGCGCCTCCATCGCCTCCCGGCCCAGCGCGGCCGTGGCCGCCGTCCATGCCTCGCCGTCGTCGCGGCGTTCCGCGCACAGGTCCTCGAAGGCCTCGGCGTAGAGGTCTGCGGCCCGGTCCCGCTGACTGCCCTCCTCGGCGGCGACGGCGAGACAGCGCAGCAGCGGCCAGCGGGACGGGGCGGGCCCCAGTCCACGCTCCCAGCTGCGGACCGCCTGGGCGCGGTCACCGGCATGCCACTGGGCGACGCCGAGGTGGTACTCGGTGAGGGGTTCGGCGGAAGCCGTCTCCAGCATGTCGCGCCAGTGCGGAGAGACCAGTGAGGGGCCGGGCGGGGCGGCCCGGAGCGGTTCGGGGAAGGTGCCCTGGTCGAGCAACTCCAGCCAGGGCCGCTGCTGTTCACCGAGGGTGGAGTCGGCGAACGGGGTACCGGGAAGCTCGTACTTGCCCCGCCGGACCTCCAGCGCGCCCCAGCCCGAGCCGGTGGCGAGCGACTCACCGGGTTCGGTGTCGGCGCAGGGCCGCCACGCGGCGTAGGCGGCCTCGACCTCGGTGCGCGGCAGCGCCTCGGCGAGCCGTTGCTCGGCCTCGGCCCGGGCCGCCGCCCAGTCCTCGCCGTGCACGGCGAGGGGGTCGGCGGACAGCGGTCCGTACGACTCCAGCCAGCTGAACTCGGCACCCGGTTCGAGGGGGACGTGCTCCAGCTGGGTGCGGGCGAGTCCGGCCTGGATCTCGGCGTACCCGACGGTGCCGGGCTCGGTGAGCCACTCCTGCCAGCGCCGCCCGCCCGCGCCCCCGCCCCAGAGGAACAGCTTGCGGCCGCGCAGCAGATCGGTCGAGGTCTGGACGAGCCCGTGGCCGTCCCCGTCGAGCGAGGCTATCCAGCGGCGGGCTCCGTCGGGCACCTCGTAGAAGTAGTCGGCGGGGTAGTCGCCGTGCAGCGGGTACGTACGGTCGACGGAGCCGGACACGGGGACCGGGACCCGGGTCAGGGTCCGTTCGTACCCGAAGTGCCAGGCCTCGTCCGCGGGGGCCAGGACGCGGGTGCGTTCGCCCTCGGGCACTGCGATGTTGGACCACCAGTACACGGGCGCGGTGTGCTCGTGCGGGTTGCGGATCCGCACGCCGACGTGCAGGAAGTCGGAGTCCTCGGGCAGCCACAGGTCGACCTGGAACGGCAGGTCGCGCAGCCGCTCCCACTCCCACAGACGGACCATCTCGCCCCCGTCGGGCGCGGGAACGCGGGCCGCGTGGAGCGGGGCGCAGGACAGTGTGGTGTGGCCGGTGGCGCCGATGTTCCACTCGATGCCGCCGGAGAACCAGGCCCCGTTGAGCGCGAAGTCGGCGGGTTGCAGAACGGGGTTGTGGTAGAGGAGTTCGCGGCCGGTCGGTTTGTGGTGGAGGGAGTGGATGCGGCCGCCGAGCCCGGGCAGGACGGTGGCCCGCAGCCGGTCGTTCTCGATGACGATCGCGTCGAGTCCGGCGGGGGTGCGCTCGCGCCCGTAGCCGTCGAGGACGCGCACCGGCAGCACGGTGGTCAGTGGCCGGTAGCCGATCTGGCGTGCCATGTCACGCGGCAGTGCGGCCCGGTCGCGTTCCTCGATCACATGCATCTCGTCGAGCGGCCGCAGCGCGGGCAGCGGATTCTCCGGGCCCAGCGGCGCGGCGGGCAGAGTCAGTACGGCACGTCGTACGGTCGTGGCCAAAACAACCTCACTCCCTCGCACGGGCCGCCGCAGGTCCGGGCGTCCCCGATGACCATGGAACACGCTGGACAACGCCCGGGCCAGGGCCGTCGCCGTCAGACTTCGGCAAAGACCACGAAGGCGCCGAAAAATCCGGGTGCGCCGGGTCCGCACCGCCGTAGCCTTGGCCCCGGAATTTCACGAGTGGTGTCCGATGCGGCACGCACGGACGGAACACGGAGCGGAACACGATGAGCACGCAGCACACCTACCGAGTGATCGTGCGCGGCACCTGGGACGGTCTGACAGATGGCGCCCGCGCCCGGCTGCTGTCCGAGGTGGACGCGCACGGCCTGAGCGCGATGGAGTTCACCGAGGAGGGCTCGCTCGCGTACGACCGTGTGCTCAAGCACTTCAGCTTCCGATACGTGGTCGTCTCCGACGCCGACGATGGCGAGGAGATGGCGGGTGCGATCGCCGAGGACCGCGCGGAGACCTATCTGGGCGAGCGGGGATACGGCCATGGCGCACTGCGGTCCACGGTGACGGACATGGACACGATGAAGATCAACTACAAGGGGCGGCGGACGTCAGGGCAAGCCTGACTCCTCGATCGTGTGGCGGCCGGCGGCCCCGGGCGGTGGCGGCCTGGCATCCTGGGTTCCATGAAGATCGCGGCCGCCCAGTTCACCTGTGTTCCTGCCGACGTGTCTGCGAACGTGGAGCACATGGCTGCTCTGATCGCCGAGGCACGTGGGCAGGGCGCCGAGGTCGTGGTGTTTCCCGAGCTGGCGCTGACCGGGTACGAGCTCGAAGCCGTACGCGCCCGTCGTGATCTTTGGATGCAGGCGGACGACGTGCGGCTGGACGCGATCCGGGCGGGTGGTGTCGCCAGCGTCGTCAACTGTGCTGTGATGACCGACGAGGAGCGGCCTGCCATCGGGACGCTGGTCTTCGGGGCCGACGGCGAACTGATCACTACGTATCGCAAACAGTATCTGTTCGAGCACGAGCAGGACGTATTCACAGCAGGGAAGCACGACGGGCGATTTGAGCTCGGAGGGCTTCGTTTCGCTCTGGCCACGTGCTTCGACAACCACTTCACCGAGTTGGTCTCCCGTGGCGCCGCCGATGGGTGTGACGTGCATCTGGCCGGCTCGCTGTATGGCACGGGCGGCGGCGTAAAAGAGCTGGCGACGGTGTATCCGGGCATCGCCAAGGACTTCGATCTGCATGTCGTCGTGGCCAACCATGTCGGTCCGGCGGGCGCATGGACTGGCTGTGGTCGCTCTGCGTTGTGGGCCCCGGGCGGAGTCCTTCTCGCAGAGGCCGATGCCGACAGGCCCATGGTGGTCACCGCCGAGTTCGGATAGGGCATGGCCTGGGTCAGCAGCGGAGCCGGATCAGAAGTGCGGCAACGGCGAGGCAAGTGCTCCGCGGAGTACGGAGTCGTTTGCACCGGTCCTGGGGCGAAGGACAGTACAGGCGATCGGCTGAGATGGGGCCGGGCTGGCAGGCTGCGCTTGTGGCCCTCGACATGCCTGGACGCCGGTTGGGCCGAAACCACCCCCGCGCAGACCAGGGAGGCTGCCGTTCTCCCGTGCTGGCGGCCTCGGAACCGGCCCCATCTCGCCGAAGTCTAGACGTGGGGTCTGACAGGGACCGCGCGAAGCAAGCTCAGGCTGCGTCGTCCCGCTCTCACTCGATCGCGGCAAGTCGGCTCTTGAGGCGGTGGCTTGGGCCGTTGACAGAGATGACTCCGCAGCGGTGGAGGCGGCGGTCGAGAGCCGAATCAAGCGAAGCGACACGTTGATTCTCCGCGAGCCCTTGGCGAACAACGGGTGGTAGCGCCGGGCCGGGAACAATTGGCCGGCGAGCACGGTGCAGGCGGGTATCCCGGCGACTTCGGCGTCCGGGATGAGTTCTCCGGTTTCCGGGTCGGGCACTCGATCGGGTACGTGGTCCGCTGCCATGCCTTGCCCGGAATGCTCCAGCCGTGGATCGGGGTCTACTCTCATGGGAGTTGATGTTCCTCGGCTTCGGGAGGATGACCCATGGCAGCCGTGCACGTGACCGTCTGGGACGACCGCGATCGGGTCGGAGGAGGCCGGGCCACGACAGCTTCGGGGGCCCCGGCGGCCACTGCTGCCCCCGCCCTCTTCATCCACAACATCTTCACTTGGGGCAGTGACTCCATGTACGGGTTTGCCGGGCAGCGGCCCCTCGCGGACAGCCGGCGGCTCCTCCTGGTGGATCGCCGGGGCTACGGCGACAGCCCGGACACCGCGCGCAGCGACTTCGACGTCGACGCCGAGGACATCGTGGAGGTTCTCGGCGACGGGGCCTCCTCCGTAGGACTCGGCGGCGCCCACCTCGTGGCGCACGGGAACGGCGCCGTCGCCGCGCTCATCGCCGCCGCGCGCCGACCCGACCTCGTCCGCTCCCTTGCCCTCATCCAGCCCTCCGCCTTCACCGCCGCCGCGCACCATCCAGTCGTCGCCGACCTCCTCGACCGGGTGCGCGACGGTGCCCCGGGCATCCCGGACGGCGTCACGCCGGAGCAGTATCTGCGTGCGTCCACCGAGGGGTTGGGGATGGCCGTGCCCGAGCCCACGTCGCGCCGGCTCCGTGCCGTTGCCACATCCATGAGGGAGCGGCCCATCTGGGAGGCGGAGATCCCGCTGGAGGTGGTCCGGGACGCCGCCCTGCCGATTCTGGTGATCTGCGGTACCTGGGAGCACGCGCCGGCCATGTACCGCGAGCACGTGGGGCTCCCCCTCATGGCCGTGGCCGAGTCCCTCACGGACTCCCTCGGGGGCCGCCTCCTGCGGGTGCCCGGTTACTACCCGCACACCCAGGAGCCCGCCGCCGTCAACGCCGCCCTGCGGGAGTTCTGGGGCTGATCCGGTTCCGCACCGGCTGCCGGCGCCGCGCGGCCCACCCTTGCCCGGCGGTCCGTCTGATCAGGTGCAAACCGCACGTGGAGCACGGCCTGTCCGATGCCCGGACAGATCGCCTCGGTGAGAGCCCTCCTCCACTGGGGCGGTCTTTGCCGGGCCGCCCCACGAACGTGTGGCCGCGCTGCTTGTAGTGGCAACGGCAGGCGCGTGGCCGGTGGCTGCGACGCCGGTGGGACCACGCCACCGCGTGCGGCCAAGGGCGGTTACGTGATGCTGGGCGGGAACACCACGGGACAGAACCTCGGTGACAAGAACCCCGCGCCCCTCCCGCTGCCACGGCGGCGGACGAGCCCGCTCGTCTCCTGCGGGCCCCCGTCGGCCATCCGACCGGCGCGGCCTGCCAAGGCGGGGCGCGCACCGCACCACGCGCCGTCCGGCCGTGCACCCAGCACGTACCGCACCACAGGAGGGGACACCGTGGGCAAACAGCGCATCACCGTCTGCCTGCCGCCCGTCGGCCCCGACGGGCTGAAGCAGGCGATCGGGCAGGCCATGGCCCCCTTCTGGTACGACCGTGAGGACCGCCCCCACCCGGACTGGGTGGGCGAGTGGAGCTACTGGTTCGTCTCCGGGGCGGGCTGTGCGACACCGGCTTCGTGAAGAAGGGCACCACCTCCGCCGGGGTCCAGCACCAGTTTCCGGCACCGCAGGCCGTACCGAGGGTGGCCGGATCGGGTCTTCGCCGCCCACACCACCTTCCGCGGCCACACTCTGGTCGACCGCGAGCTCTGCCGATGAAGAAGCCCGGCTGGGGCACGAGACGCCGTCGCTGCTCACGGCAGTGACGCAGTGCCCGAAAATCGTTGGCACCCTCCTGGGAGCTGTTGTTACCGTTGCGGAGTTCTTTCGGTCTGCCTTGGGCTTCTTCGCCCTGGAAAAGAGTTTGATGTTCCGGCCCGCGCCGAGCGCGCCTCGCTGCACCGCCTAGCCGTCCGTTTCCTTGATACCGTCCCTCGCGGACGGTGACCGGACGTGATTTTTCCGGTGCACTGATCCAGCCCACACCCCGTGTCGGCATCCCTGCCGCTGCGTACGGGGTGGGCGTCTTCGTCGAGGCCGCTCGGCCTGCTCTTGCTGTCCTTACAGACTTCTCAGCAAGGAGCACCCCGGGTGTCCAGCACCAACAGATCTCGCTCAAGCACTCACGCCGGCCTGACCGGCACTTTCACCTGCGTCTGGTGCGGCCTGACCGTGTCCGACGCCGTCGGCGGCGGCACGCAGCGAAATCACTGCCCGTCGTGCCTGCACTCCCAGCACGTTCTCGACCACGTCGAGGGCGGCCGAAGCGACTGCCAGAGCCGAATGTCGCCGATCGCCGTCGCCGTGCTGCGCACCGGCGACTGGATGGTCATCCACCGTTGCGTGCGCTGCGACGAGCTGACCTCCAACCCCGTCCGAGCCGACGACAACCAGCTCGTCCTGATGCGCATGGCCGTGCGGCCACTGGCCCAACCTCCCTTCCCGCTCGAAGCCTTCGGCGACCTCTGAAGCGGAAGGAGACGACCGGCCATGCCGAGACGAGTGAACAACCCCCGCCGCCGTGCGCAGGCCGCACGGCGCCCGCAGCGCCACAAGGACGTCCTCCACAGCCGGCAAGGGCACCGCGGACACGATTTCCGGTGCGTGGGCTGCCGACTGGACGTGTCCCGGGACGCGCCCGGCACCACACACCGCAACCACTGCCCGAACTGCCTGGCCAGCCTGCACGTCGACCGCCGGATCCCCGGCGACCGGGCCGCGGGCTGCCGCGGCCGGATGGAAGCACTGAGCATGTCGGTCAGGCCCGACGGCGAATGGTTGATCATCCACCAGTGCCTGTCCTGCGGTGAGCTCAGCGCCAACCGCATCGCCGGCGACGACAACGCACTGACGCTGGTCCGTCTCGCGCTCAAACCACTGCGGGACATCAGCATCGCCGCCCAGCGCACGCTGCTCGCCCTGTGACCCGCGCATCTCGCGTTGTCGCATCACAAGACGCCGACGCCTGACGCGATCGATCCGTGCTGCGCCCGGCGGGCCGCGCTCACCCGCGACACACAGTGAGCAGGCGTGCCGACGCCTCGACGCACCGGATCACCCCAGACCTGACTCGACACACCTTGCACCCAGGTGCAAGCCGTAAGGAGTAGCCATGCGCCCCATGACCCGAGACGAGGTACGCGCCTCGATCGTGAACCTGGACCCGGCCGAGAAGAAGGTCCGGCTGCCGGCCTGGTTCGACGACGCCCCGTGGCACCGGATCGACTACCTCGGGTGGCGGGACATGCGCGCCCCGAAACGCGCCTACCTCGTCACCGAGGCCGACGACCAGGCGCTCGGAGTGCTGCTGCGGCAGGCACCGAACGACGCGGCACACGCATCGCGCGCGATGATGTGCGACCTGTGCCGCTTCGCCCGCCGGTTCCACGAGGTGTCACTGTTCACCGCACGACTCTCCTCACGCGACAAGCGCGAACGCCTGAACACACTGGGCCTGCTCCTGTGCACGGATCTCGACTGCGCGGTGAAGCTGCATTCCAAACCGGTCCGCCAGCCCTTCGATCCCCCGGTCGACGAGATCATCACCGCGCGCCGTGAAGGCATGCGTGCGCGCACGATCGCCTTCATCCGTTCGGTGTCCGACACCGAGCGAACCACGCGGCGCAAGAAGTGATGTGATCGAGAGACACCTCCGCAGACAGGTCCCCCACGGGGCGGCGGACCGGTTACGGTGCGCCGCCGCCAGGCACATCGATGCTGACGGATGACGTCCAGGGCCCACTGCCGCAGCAGAAGCCGTCCGCTGTCCCCGGGCAGCGGCACGTCGTGGATGCGCCGCGGCGTCGCGGTTGCTCCGTAGCCACACGGACACGACCGGCAGAGGGCCGAGTCGATACGTGCGCGCCCCGGCCGGCACAGAGCGGTTCACGGCTGTCGCTACCAGCCTCATCGACCACCGCCGACTCGCGGTTCCCCTGCGGCGACTGCATCAGGTCCGTTAGGCTCCGCCCGTGTCAGGACGCTTGCGAAATACTTCGGACGCCCTTCGCGGCGGTGGGCGGGCCACACGGTGACGAGCGGTGGAATATCCGAGGCCGAAGGTCCGGTGAATCGTCCGCCGGCTTTTTCGAGCAGCCGATCTGGACCGGGCTCGGGCTCCTGGTCGTGTGTGCCGGTCCCCTGATCCTGCTGGCCGGTATCGGCGGGTACGTCCCCGACGACGACAGGATGGGCGTCGTCGTGACCGGCCTCGTCTGGACCCCTCTCACCGTGGTCGTCCTGGTCCTGGCCATCGTCGGCACCGTGCGGGACCAGCGCGTATGGCGCGACCTGGACACGGCCGGCGTGCGCGTCACGGGCGAGGTCACGTCCGCACAGCGCGTGTGGTGCGGCGAGGACGAGCGCTGCACCAGGGTCCGGATGCTGGTCACCGTGCCGGGCCGGCCGCCGTTCACCACGAGCCACCTCGTCGCCGGGGAGGAGACCGTCGAAGTCGGGACGGGCATCCCGGTCGACGTGCACCCGACGCGCGACCTCTTCCGTCTGGTCACCGACCCGTCCACGGGTGGGGCGTCCCGGTAGTCCTCGCCCGCGCCGGACCACCGGCAGCGGCTGATCAGCCTGGACGCCGACCGGATCGACATCGGTCGCCGGTCCGTCACCACGGCCTGGCGACGGACCGGCAGCTTCCACGCCGTCCTGACCAGCGCCGTCAAGAACTCGGGAAGAGACCGGCACCTGGTGCCAAGAACGTGTCAGCGCCCGATCCGACCGGCCGGGAACAGGCGCATTCTGAGCGAACCCGTGTACGGAGGAGCTCCAACCCCATGTCCGTTCTCAGCTCAGAGTCCAGCGCAGCGCCGAGCGCGGAGGCACCCCCTGACGAAGGGGCCCGCCATAGGCTCACGACCGTTACGGGGCTGGCCGCCCTGTCACTCGACGCGATGGCTTCGGTGGCGTACGGGCCGGAGGCCATCGTCCTTGTCCTGGCGGCCGCGGGTGGATACGGGCTCGGTTTCACGCTCCCCGTCACCGTGGCGATCGCCCTGCTGCTGGCGGTACTCGTTGCCTCGTACCGGCAGGTCATCGCGGCGTTCCCGGACGGCGGAGGGAGTTACGCGGTCGCCAGGACGCATCTGGGCCGCCGCACCAGCCTGGTCGCCGCTGCGTCCCTGGTTCTGGACTACGTCCTGAACGTGGCCGTCGCCGTGACCGCGGGTGTGGCCGCGCTGACCTCCGCGTTCCCGGAGCTGTACGGCAATCGCCTGTGGCTGTGCCTCGCGGTGCTGATCGTGATCACCGCCGTGAATCTGCGTGGGATCGTGGACTCGGCGCGTGCGTTCATCGTGCCGACCACGGTGTTCGTCGGAGCGATCTTCGTTCTCATCGTGGTCGGCCTGTTCCGTGACGCCCCGCTGAGCACGGAAGCGGCCGCCGGTCATGCGTCCGTACTCGGCGCCGACGCCACCTCAGTCGGTGCGTTGCTCCTCCTCAAGGCCTTCGCCTCGGGCTGCTCGGCGCTCACCGGCGTCGAGGCCATTGCCAACGCCGTGCCGTCGTTCCGTGCCCCGGCCGCCCGCCGCGCACAGCGGGCCGAGGTGGCGCTCGGCGCACTTCTCGGCCTGATGCTGATCGGCCTGTCCGTGCTGATCTCCCGGTTCGGGTTGCAGCCGGTCGAAGGCGTGACCGTACTGGCGCAGCTCGCAGACGCGTCCTTCGGGCACAATCTCGCCTTCTACGTCGTGCAGTTCGCCACGATGGTGCTACTGGCCCTGTCCGCGAACACGTCGTTCGGCGGTCTGCCGGTGCTGCTCAAGCTGCTGGCCCGGGACAATTACCTGCCGCATGTCTTCGGGCTCAAGGCCGACCGGCAGGTCCACCGCCACGGGGTGCTCACGCTCGCGGCCGTGTCCGCCACGCTCCTGGTCTTCTCCGGGGGCGACACCAACACCCTCGTCCCGCTGTTCGCGATCGGCGTGTTCGTCGGCTTCACCATCGCCCAGACAGGCATGGTCATCCACTGGCGCGCCGTCCGCGGCAGCACGTGGGGAGGCAAGGCTCTGCTGAACGGTTTGGGCGCGCTCCTGACAGGCGTCAGCGCGATCGTCGTCACGGCCACCAAGTTCCACGACGGCGCCTGGCTGATCGTCATCACCCTGCCCCTGCTGGTGGCCGGCTTCGAGTCCGTCCACCGCGCCTACACCAGGATCGGCGAACGGTTGGGCGTCGGCCGCGTTCCGGAGCCCCCGCACCGCGACCGTTCGCTGATCGTGGTTCCGGTCTCGTCCCTCACCCGGCTCACCAGCGAGGCCCTCACCGCGGCCGCGTCCCTGGGCGACGAGGTCCACGCGGTGACGGTCTGCCACCCGGACCCCGAGGACCGCGAGCAGACCGAGGCGCTGGAACGGGACTGGGCGCTGTGGAATCCCGGTGTCCCCCTGGTGCGGATCACCTCCGACCGTCGCACGGTCGGCCGCCCGGTCGCCGCGTACGTACGGAAGACGGCGTCCGCCGATCCGGGCATCCGGATCACCGTGCTCATCCCCGAAGTCGAACCGGCCCATCTGTGGCAGCGGCTGCTGCAGAACCAGCGTGGTGCGGTGGTCGCCCACGCTGTCCGACACGAGACGAACGCGGTCATCTGCCGCCTGCGGTTCCGGCTCCTGGACGGCCCGGCCGAGCGGTCCACCGACCTCAGCCCGCGGTAGCCGTCTCGCATGAGCTCGGCTCCGAAGCTCCTGCAGACCGTCAAGTCGCCGGGGACGCCGATGGGTGCGCTGCTGAATGCGCTCCAAGAGGTACGGACGGATACGCGGTGCTCAGTCCGGCCCGCCTGGCCGCGCCGCACAGTCGGTCCGGCGCGGCCGGCGCGGCCGGCGCGGCCGGCGCGCTCAGTGGGCCACGAAGCTCAGGAATTCACCCGCCTCGAAACCCCGCAACGAAAGATAGCGGAACAGAACACAACACCCCTGCCCCGGCGCACCACAGCGCGTCCCACCGGCCCCTCGCCCACATCGCCGTCGTACCGCCCGGACCGCCGCCCGCGCGACCTGCACGGCAGGACGATGCGGTATGTGGTCAGGGCCGGTAGACGAGATCGATCAGCATGGCGATGATCAGCGCCCATACGCCGATGCCGAGGAGCCACTGGGCTTCGAGCACAGCGCCGACGGCGATGACGGTCAGACCGGCCGTACCGAGTGCGCGTACGTTCCGGCGCATCCTGCGGTCGGGGAACCAATCGGTGGTCACCGTTCAACAATCCTGTGGATCGCCTGTCATCGCGAGCAGCCCGGGGGATTTCTGTCGGCTTCTTGACGTCCGGTGGCGGATACGTAGCCAGGGGCGGGGTCTGCGCGTACCGTCCGCGTGCGTCCACGGCGTGCGGCGAGTCTCCGGGGTGCGGGAGGCGCCCGCCCTGTCGTCCTCCGTCGCGAACCGGAGGAGCGGGTGCAGTGGGACCGGTTCCTCGTGAGCCGCTCCCGCATTCCGGTCACGTCAGCCTGGACAGGTCGTGGTTGAGCTCGACGACATTGACGCGCTCCTGCCCCAGAAATCCCAGAACACGGCCCTGGACGTGTCGGGCGACCAGTGTCCTGACCTCGGTGGGGGCGAGGTGGCGGGCCTTCGCGACGCGGTCCACCTGTTCGTAGGCGTATGCCGGGGAGATCGCCGGGTCGAGTCCGGAGCCGCTGGCGGTGACGGCGTCCGCGGGGACGGACGCGGGCCGGACGCCGTCGAAGGCGGCGACGGCGGCGCGGCGGTCCTCGACGGTCCTGATCAGGTCGGTGTTGTTCGGGCCCAGGTTGGAGGCACCGGAGATCGTGGGGTCGTAGCCGCCGGCGGACGGGCGGGGCTGGAACCACTTGGGGTCGGGGCGCGGCGTCTCCGTCCCGTTCTTCGGCAGGGAGAAGTTCTGGCCGATGAGGCTGGAGGCCACCGGCGTGCCGTTCGTCGTCAGCAGGGAGCCGTTGGCCTGGTGGGAGAGACCGGCCTGGGAGATTCCGGTGACGAGCAGCGGATAGGCGATGCCGGTGATCACGGTGAAGACCAGCAGTATCCGCAGGGCGGTCAGATGGTGCTGGAGTACGGGGGGAAGGTGGGTGCGCACCCTGGGATCGCCTTCTTCTCTCGTCGGGCCGCCTGTCAGCGCAGTCCGGGGATGAACTGAATGCAGAGATCGAGCAGCTTGATGCCCACGAAGGGCAGTACCAGCCCGCCGAGCCCGTACATCCAGATGTTGCGGCTGAGCAGTGTCGCTGCGGAGGACGGCCGGTAGCGCACGCCGCGCAGCGCCAGCGGGATCAGGGCGATGATGATCAGCGCGTTGAAGACGATCGCCGAGGCGATCGCCGAGGTCGGGCTGTGCAGTCGCATGATGTTGAGCCTGTCCAGGCCGGGATGGACCACGGCGAACATCGCGGGGATGATCGCGAAGTACTTCGCGACGTCGTTGGCGATCGAGAAGGTGGTCAGGGCTCCG